>DATMMH010000095.1:0-8260 GCA_035569855.1 Candidatus Dormiibacterota bacterium | reverse complement strand
CTCGTGGAGTGGTCGCTGCGGGGCCGGCGCATGAGCCAGGACGTGACCTGGATGATCGCGATCGTGGTCGGCCTGGCCCAGCTCGTGGCCGCCGTCTTCCCGGGCACCTCGCGGGCCGCCGTCACCATCATGATCGCCATGCTGCTCGGTCTCGCTCGACCCGCGGCCACCGAGTTCTCGTTCTTGGTGGGCGTGCCCACGCTCCTCGCGGCGGGGGGGTTCGAGACGCTCCACGCCCTCCGGCATCCCGAGGGCGTGCCCACCAAGTGGGGCATGCTGGCCCTCGGCACGGTGGTCTCGGCGATTACCGCGTTCGTGGTGGTGCGCTGGCTCCTCCGCTGGGTGCAGACTCACAGCTTCATTCCCTTCGGGATCTATCGCATCGCGCTGGGTCTCCTGATGCTGGCCCGCTTCTTCTGAGGTGACGCATGGCGCATGACGTGGTGGTGATCGGCGGCGGTAATGCCGCGCTCTGCGCGGCGCTGGCCGCGCGCGAGGGCGGCGCCTCGGTGCTGGTGCTGGAGAAGGCCCCGGAGGCGGAGCGCGGCGGCAACTCCTTCTTCACCGCGGGCGGCTTCCGCTTCGCGCATCAGGGCCTCGACGACCTGCGGCGCGACGTGATCCCGGACCTGAGCGACGAGGAAGCGCGCACGATCAGCATCGACCCCTACACCGAGGACCAGTACTACGACGACCTGATGCGGGTCACCGAGGGTCGCTCCGATCTCGACCTGGCCCAGCACCTGGTGCAACGCTCCAAGCCGACGGTCAAGTGGATGCGCACCCAGGGCATCCGCTGGATCCTCATGTTCAGCCGGCAGTCCTACAAGGTCGGTGACCGCCACCACTTCTGGGGCGGGCTCAACGTGGAGGCGGTCGGCGGCGGCCCCGGGCTGGTCGAGGCGCTCTTCGAGCGCGCGGCCAAGGTCGGCATCGAGGTGCGCTACGGGGTGGCCGGCCACCGGCTGATCCAGGATGCGGCCGGGCGCGTGACCGGGGTCGCCACCCGCAGCGCGACCGGGGCGAGCGAGATCGCCTGCCGCGCGGTGGTCATCGCCTCCGGGGGCTTCGAGGCCAACCCGGAGTGGCGCACTCGATACCTCGGGCCCAACTGGGACCTGGCCCGGGTGCGCGGCACGCGGCACAACGTGGGCGAGGGCATCGCGATGGCGCTGGAGATCGGCGCGCAGGCCTACGGCCACTGGTCCTCGTGTCACGCGGTGGCGTGGGATCTCAACGCCCCGCCCTTCGGCGACCGCCGCGTTGGCGACATGTTCCAGAAGCACTCGTACCCGCTCGGGCTCATCGTCAACGTGCGGGGCCAGCGCTTCGTGGACGAGGGCGCGGACTTCCGCAACTACACCTACGCCAAGTACGGGCGCGAGATCCTGCGCCAGCCGCAGGAGGCCGCGTTCCAGCTCTTCGACCAGAAGATGGTGGAGCTGCTGCGCGAGGAGTACCGGATCCGGGAGATCACCAAGGCCGAGGCCTCCACCATCGAGGAGCTGGCCAAGAAGCTCGAGATCGACGTGGACGGCCTCACCCGGACGGTGCGCGAGTTCAACGCGGCGGTGATGGATCAGGTCCCGTTCAATCCCGCGGTGCTCGACGGCCGCGGCACCCGCGGTCTCGTCCCGCCCAAGTCGAACTGGGCGCAGCGTCTCGACACCCCGCCCTACGTGGGCTTCGGGGTGACGTGCGGCATCACGTTCACGTTCGGCGGGCTGCGCGTCGACACGCGCGGGCAGGTGCTCGATACCTGGGACCGCCCGATCCCCGGCCTCTACGCGGCGGGCGAGCTGGTGGGCGGTCTCTTCTACCACAACTACCCGGGGGGCACCGGGCTCATGTCCGGCGCGGTCTTCGGCAAGACCGCGGGCGACTCCGTCGCGGTCGACCTCAAGCGCTAGGCGTCGTGCTGGTAGTGGCGGAGGATCTCGAGGAAGCTATCGACGACGCGGGGGTCCCAGTAGCCCGCGTCGGTCTCGCGGATCAGTAGCGACACCGCGTCGGAGCGGGACATCGCGGTCTTGTAGGGCCGGTCGGTGTGGAGCGCGTCGAAGACGTCCACCACCGAGATGATGCGGGCCCCCAGCGGGATCGCCTCGCCCTTCAGGCCGTCGGGATAACCCGAGCCGTCCCACTTCTCGTGGTGGTGCCGCATGATCGGCCGCACCAGCTCGAGGCTGCGCAGCCCCAGGACCAGATCCGACCCGGCGCCCGGATGCGCGCGGATCCGCTCCTGCTCCAGCGGGTCGAGGGGACCGGGCTTGAGCAGGATGCCGTCCGGCACCGCGATCTTGCCCAGGTCGTGGAGGTAGCCGCCGAGCCGCAGCGCGCGCAGCATCTCCTGGTCGAGCCCCAAGGCCTCGCCGAGAGCCACCGCGTAGCGCGAGAGCCGGTCGCAGTGGCCGAGCGTGTAAGGGTCGCGCGCTTCGATCGTGAGGGCCAGCGTGGTGATGACGGCCTCGGCCCGGTCGAGCTGGCTCAGCAGCTGGCGCACGCGCAATAGCGCGCCGAGCCGCGTGCGCAGCTCGACGAACTCGACGGGCTTGGTGAAGAAATCGTCGGCGCCCGCGGCGAGACCGGCCACCCGCGCTTCGAGATCTCCCACCGCGGTGAGGATCACCACCGGCATCAGCTCGTATCGCGGGTCGGCCTTGAGCTGCGCGCACAGCTCGACGCCGCTCATCGCGCCCAGGTGCACGTCGGTCAGCACGAGATCCGGGGTCACCACCGAGAGCGCGTCGAGGGCCTGCTCGGCGGACGCGGCCATCAGGAGCCGGTAGCCGAGCGCGCCCAGCAGGCCCGATAGCACCTCGCGGATGTGGGGCTCGTCTTCCACGACCAGGATGGTCGGGCGATCGAAGACGGCGCGCGGTCCCAGGTCGAGCCGGGTGCTCATCGCGCGTTGCGCCGGTCCAGCGCGGGCGCGTGGGGGTACAGATCGCCGGTCCGCTCGGTCAAGGTCGTGTCGTCCCTGGGTGAGCTGCGCCCGGGTATCTTACGCCCTCCAGAAGCCGTGCGGGTGCGCGTCTCACCGGAGCGGTCGGGAGGCTCAGACCGTCGCGTTGAGACGAAGGGTCTCGACGACCAGGCCGGCGGTGAGCACCAGGTCGCGGACGTCCACCCACTCGTTCACGGTGTGGATCTCGCGCATGCCGCAGGCCAGATTGGCGACCTCGAGCCCACGCTCGGCGAAGACGTTGGCGTCCGAGCCCCCGCCGGTTCCCCGAGTGCCGCAGGTGCGCCCGGTGGCGGCGGCCGCCCGCTGCACGAGCCGCACGATGCCCGCGTCGTCGCGCACGTCGAGCCGGGCGTACTGGCGATCGACCTGCGTCTCCACCCGCGCGTGGTACTGCCGCTCTCCCACTCGCACCGAGTATCGCGCGACCGCGTTGTCGAAGCAGCGCCGCATGTGCGCGGTCTGGGCCTCGAGCTTCTCGGGGCTCAAGCTCCGCGTCTCGCCGCGCACCGTCACGCCGGCCGGCACGATGTTGCCGGCGAGCCCGCCCTGGATGATGCCGAGGTTGGCGGTGGTCTCCGCGTCGAGGCGGCCGAGCTTCATGGCCGCGATCGCCTCCGCGGCGATGCGGATCGCGCTCATCCCCTGCTCCGGGCAGATCCCGGCGTGGGCGGCCAGGCCGCTCACCGTGAAGGTCAGGCGGTTGGCCGCGGGAGCACGGGTGATCAGCTCGCAGACGCCGTCCACGTCGAGGACCAGCCCGCGCTTCGCGCGCAGGCGGCCGACGTCGAAGTTCTTGGCTCCGAGCAGCCCGTACTCCTCGCAGATCGTCAGGACGAGCTCGATGTCGCCGTGGGGGATGTTGCGCTCGCGCACCACCCGGATCGCCTCCAGGATAGCCACCACCCCCGCCTTGTCGTCGCCGCCCAGCACGCTGGTGCCGTCGGTGCGGACCACGTCGCCCTCCACCACGGGGTGGATCGCCTCCGCGGGCCCGACCGTGTCCATGTGGCCGGACAGGAGGAAGGGCGGCGCGCCGGGGGTGTTGCCGGGGAAGCGCGCGAGCAGGTTGCCGGTGTTGCCCTCGATCTTCTCGCCCGCGTCGTCCATCTCGACGGTGGCCCCCATCTGCTTGACGATCGCCTCGAGCCGCCGCGCGATGGTGCCCTCGCGCTTGGACGGGCTCGAGATCGAGGCGAGCTCGATGAACTCCTCTTTCAGCCGGGCGGCGTTGATCATCGCGAGGTGCTCCGAGTCTCGGGGCGGGCCTCCGGGCGGGCCGCGGGGAGACGGCGGTGGCAGGCCACCACCCCGGCGGTGAAGCGGCGGTCGCTCACGCCCAGATGATGTCGAAGGTGCGGCAGGTGTTGACGGTGAGCTGGTACGTCGTCTCGTCCACCGGCAACCGCTTGATCTTCGCGACCTCTTCGGCCACCCGCGCGACCAGCCAGGGCCCCGACGTGACGTTCTCGAACTCGCCCTGGTACGGCCACGGGGCGTCGCTCTCCACCAGCAGCGACTCGATCGGCACCATCTCGACCATCTCGCGGTCCCGGTCGCGATAGACGACATCCGGCGTGACCGAGACGAGGTAGCCCGCGTCCACGATCTCGCGCGTGATCTCGGCGGACGCCTTGTGCCAGTGGAAGACCGCGCGCTCCACCCCGTGCTGCTTGAGCACCGCGAGGGCATCCGCCGCCGCGCCGTGGGGCGCGTGGAGGATCACCGGCAGATCGTACCGGCACGCCAGCTCCATCAGCCGGCCGAGCCGCTCGCGCGCCTGCCGCCGCACCAGGTCGGCGTCGGCGACCGCGCCCAGGCCGTACCAGGGCAGACCCACCTCGCCCACCGCCACGAGCCGCGCGTGGTTGGCGTGGATCTGTCCCTCAACCGCGTCGAGATCCTGGCCGGTCAGCTTCCATTCCGGGTGGAAGCCCAGCGCCGGCCACACCGCCTTGGTGTTGGCGACGGCGGCTTCGAGGGTCCGCTCGTTGGTGGCCGGATCGCAGCCGACCGCCACCACGCCCCACACGTTCTGCTCGGTGGCGCGGATGACCGTGCCCCGGACATCGGCGAAGGCCGGGTCGTGCAGGTGACAGTGGCTGTCGATGATCATGCCGAGAGGCGTCTCCTTAGGATCCCGCCACCGTCATGCGGCCGATGAGCAGGGTCGGCGCCGCGGTGCGGTCCCGGAACACCAGGTCGTTGCCCACTGCTTCCACCGCGTTGAGCATGTCGAGCAGGTTGCCGGCCACCGTGATCTCCTCCACCGGATAGGCGAGCTCGCCGTTCTCGATCCACAGCCCGACCGCGCCCCGCGAGTAGTCGCCGGTGACGCCGTTGACCCCGAAGCCGATCAGCTCGGTGACGTAGAGCCCGTTCTTCACGCTCCGGATCATCTCCGCCGGATCGGTCGACCCGGCCGCGAGGTAGAGGTTGGTGGTGGAAACGCCCACCCCGCTGCCGTCGCGGGCCGCGTGATGGGTCGACGGCAGCCCGAGCTTGCGTCCGGTGTAGGTGTCGAGGAGATAGGAGCGGAGCACGCCCTGCTCCACGATGATGGTGCGCCGCACCGGCAGCCCCTCGCCGTCGAACGGGCGGGAGCCGAGCGCGCCGGGAATGGTTCCGTCGTCGACGATGGTGATCGACGGGGCCGCGATGCGCTCCCCCAGCTTGCCCACCAGGAACGAGGCGCGGCGGTACAGGGCCGGACCGGAGGCCGCCCCCGAGATGTGGCGCACCAGCGTAGCCGCCATGTCCGGATCGAAGATGACCGGCACCTCGGTCGTCTTGACCTGTCGCGCACCCAGCCGGCGCACGGTGCGTCGCGCCGCAGTGCGCCCGATGTCCTCGGGGGCCTCGAGCTGGGCCCGCTTGCGGGTCACGTGATACCAGTAGTCGCGCTGCATCTGGCCGTTCTCGGCGGCCACCGGGGCCACCGAGAGGCTGAACGACGAGGTCTCGTACTCGCCGGAGAAGCCGTGGCTGGTCGCGTAGGCGTAGCGGGCGCGCCGGTCGCCGAAGTCGCCGCCTTCCGAATTGGTGATGCGCGGATCCGCGGCGAGAGCGGCCGCCTCGCATCGGCGGGCCAGCTCGATCTTGTCCTCGGGCGAGAGGTCGTGACCGCTCCGGTCGCGCAGGTCGAGATCGGGGACCTGCCGGGCCAGCTCCGATGCGTCGGGCAGTCCCGACTTGTCGTCCGGACTGGTGACCCGCGCGAGCGAGACCGCCTCGTCCACCAGCCGGGTCACCGACTCGCGTGAGAGATCGGACGAGGAGGCGGCCGCCACCGACTGGCCCACGAAGACGCGCAGGGCCATGTGTTGCTCGCGCGCGTGCTTGACGGTGTCCACCTGCCCGAGGCGCACCTGGGCCGAGAACGACTGATCCTCCACCACGAAGGCGTCGGCCGCGGTGGCGCCGCGGCGCGTGGCCTGCTGCAGGAGATCGGCGAGGAGATCCCGCATCGACGGGCTCAGACCTGCGTCCCGCCGACCGTGATGCGGTCGATGCGGATCGTCGGCAGCCCGACGCCGACCGGCACCGACTGGCCGTCCTTGCCGCAGGTGCCCACGCCCTCGTCCAGCTTCAGATCGTGGCCGACCCGGCTCACCCGCGTGAGCGCGTCCGGTCCGTTGCCGATCAGGGTGGCGCCCTTCACCGGCCGGGTCACGCGCCCGTCCTCGATCAGGTAGGCCTCGCTCGCCGAGAACACGAAGCGGCCGTTGGTGATGTCCACCTGGCCGCCGCCGAAGTTGACCGCGTAGAGGCCCTTCGGCACGCCGCGGATGATGTCGGCGGGCTCGTCCTGGCCGGCCAGCATGAAGGTGTTGGTCATGCGCGGCATCGGCGGGTACGCGTAGGACTCGCGCCGGCCGTTGCCGGTGACCTCCATGCCCATCAGCCGCGAGTTGAGCCGGTCCTGCATGTAGCCGCGCAGGATGCCCTTCTCGATGAGCACGTTGCGACGGGTGGGCACGCCCTCGTCGTCCACGTTCAGCGAGCCGCGCCGGTTCTGGATCGTGCCGTCGTCCACCACGGTCACGAGCTCGGAGGCCACCGCCTGGCCGAGCCGGCCCGAGAAGGCCGACGTCTTCTTGCGATTGAAGTCCCCTTCGAGGCCGTGCCCGACCGCCTCGTGGAGGAGGATGCCGGGCCAGCCGGGCCCGAGCACGACCGTCATCTCCCCCGCGGGGGCATCGACCGCGTCGAGCTTGATCAGTGCCTGCCGCACCGCCTCGGAGGCGAAGCGCTTCCAGCGGTCGTCTTCCAGATAGAAGTCGAAGGCGACTCGGCCGCCGCCGCCGTAGCTGCCGATCTCCCGCTTGGCCCCGTCCTCGACGATCACCGTGATGTTGAGGCGGGTGAGCGGGCGCACGTCGCCGACCGTCCAGCCCGACGGCGTGGCGATCATCACCACCACGTCCTCGCTGCCGAGCGTGGCGATCACCTGGCGCACGCGCGGATCGAGGGCGCGGGCCGTCGTGTCCATCCGGCCCAGGAGCTGGAGCTTGCGATCGAGATCGGCCGCGATCGGAGGCTCGGCCAGGCTGTAGAGATCGTGGGGCGGCCCGTCCGCGCCGACCGCCACCACCGCGGAGGTGGAGGCGCGATCGGCGATCGCGCGCGCCTGGCGCGCCGCCTCCTCGAGGTTCGGTAAGGCCAGATCGTCGGTGTGGGCGTAGCCGGTGCGCTCGCCGGACTGGGCCCGGATGCCGGCCCCCTGGCTCACGTGGCGGGACGCCTTCTTGACCGACCCCTCCTCCAGCACCAGCTCCTCGCTGACGCGGTACTCGAGGTAGAGATCCGCGTGGTCCACCCGACCGGCCAGGGTCGAGCCCAGCAGCCGCTCCATGGTCGACGCGTTCAATCCGAAGCGGTCCGCGAAAAAACGCTCTGGGTGCGCCAGCATCCGGTTCTCCTGAGAGTCTCTCAAAAGGGCTTCATCCTAGCATCGGGCTCGGGCTTGGCCCGCATGTTTAGTAGGGTCCACGACTCGCTCCACTGCTGGTTTGATTATCGCAGGTATGTCCATGCCTTGCTGCCGCATGACTGATGATCGCGTCGAGATCAGTCGCGCCCGTCGAGCGCTTCCTGCACCAGCTCGTGAATGCGGCGCAGCCCTCCCAGTATCGACGGTCCCGGGCTGAGGACGTCGGCCGAGTCGACCTCGTGCACGTGACCGTCCCGCACCGCGCTGATCTCGGCCCAGCCCGGGCGCGCGCGGACCGCGTCGAGGTCGGCCGGCTTGCCGCACCACGAGACCAGGATGATCTGTGGATCGCGCCGGATCAC
>DATMMH010000094.1:0-2347 GCA_035569855.1 Candidatus Dormiibacterota bacterium | reverse complement strand
CGGGACGCCGTACACGCACACCGGGACGCTCGCGACCTATCCCTTCCTGAAGTGGCTCACGGTGACCCTGGGCTTCACGAACGGATGGGACAGCGCCGACAACAACAACGGCTATCCCAGGGCCATCGGCCAGGTCGCGTTCACGCCGTCGGACAAGTTCTCGATCACGACGAGCTTTCACGTCGGGCCCGAGCAGAATCGCAACCAGATGCACGACGGGATCAACAATCGCTGGGTCGTGGACACGACCATCCTCTACACCGGCATCGACAAGCTCACCCTCGTCACCAACTTCGACTTCGCGGGAGAGAGGAACGATCCCGCCCTGGTCGCGCTCGGGACGCGGACGGACAACAATTCCCGCTGGGGCGGGATCGCGGCCTACGCGGCCTACGACTGGACGAAGGCCCTCCGCACGGTCCTCCGCGCCGAGTACTTCAGCGACCCGCAGGCGGTCCGGAGCAGCGAGACGGTCGCCCCGGGGCACAACGTCGATCTCGTGAGCCTCACCGCGACCATCGAGTACAAGATCTGGCGCGGCCTGGTCGGGCGCCTCGAGTATCGCCACGACGAGGCCAACCGCAAGGCCTTCAGCCTCCAGAACCACGGGCTGACCCCGACGTCGCACGCCCAGGATACGTTCACCACCGCGGTCTCCTACGCGTTCTTCTAGATTGAAGCGGAGTAGTATGGCCCCGGGGTCCGCGACGGAGGGGCCCAGCGCGCCATGACCATCGACCACCGTCCGGACCCCGACGACCTGCTCGAGCACGTCAAGAAGGCGGAGACCCGGCGGGGCCGCGGCCGGCTCAAGGTCTTCTTCGGCGCGGCCGCCGGGGTGGGCAAGACCTACGCGATGCTGCAGGCCGCCCAGGAGCAGCGGGCCCAGTCCACTGACGTGATGGTCGGCTGGGTGGAAACCCACGGTCGAGCGGAGACCGAGGCCCTCCTCGAGGGGTTCGAGATCCTGCCCTCGCGGCTCGTGCCCTACCGGGGGATCGCGCTGCGCGAGTTCGATCTGGACGCGGCGCTGGCCCGCCGGCCCGCCCTCATCGTCCTCGACGAGCTGGCCCACTCGAACGCGCCGGACTCGCGACATCCCAAGCGCTGGCAGGACGTGCTGGAGCTGCTCGACGCCGGGATCAACGTCTACACCGCGATGAACGTGCAGCACATCGAGAGCCTCAACGACGTGGTGGCCAAGATCACCGGCGTGGTGGTGCGGGAGACGGTCCCCGACTCCGTGTTCGAGCGGAGCGACGAGGTCGAGCTGATCGACCTGCCGCCCGACGAGCTCCTGCAGCGGCTCCGGGACGGCAAGATCTACGTGCCGGAGCAGGCGCGGGAGGCGATCGAGAACTTCTTCCGCAAGGGCAATCTCATCGCCCTGCGGGAGATGGCCCTCCGGCTCACCGCGCAGCGCGTGGACGCGGAGATGCGCGACTACATGCGCGACCACGCGATCCGGCAGACGTGGCCGGTCAGCGAGCGCCTGCTCGTCTGCGTGGGACCGAGCCCATCGTCCGTCCGCCTCGTGCGGGCGGCCAAGCGCATGGCCGAGCGGCTCGGGGCGGAGTGGATCGTGGCCTGGGTGGAGACCCCGGCCCAGCTCCGCCTGTCGCCGGAGGCCCGCGAGCGGGTGGCCCAGACCATGCGGCTCGCCGAACAGCTCGGGGCCACCACCCACTCCCTGACCGGCTCGCGCATGAGCGACGAGATCCTCGCCTTCGCGCGGGCCCGCAACGTGTCCAAGATCGTCGTCGGCAAGCCGGAGCGCCCGCTCTGGAAGCGCATCGCGATGGGCTCCATCGTGGACACGCTCGTGCAGGGCAGCGGCGAGATCGACGTCTACGTGATCAGCGGCGACCGTGACGAGACCGCGCCGGCCCCGCGCGCGGTGGAGCGGCCGCCCACCGACTGGCCCTCGTACGGCTACGGCCTGCTCACGGTGGCCCTCTTCACCGCGGTGGCCTGGGCGATGTTCCCGTTCTTCGCGCTCTCCAACCTGATCATGGTCTACCTGCTCGGGGTGATCGTGGTGGCCACCCGCTACGGCCGCGGACCCTCCATCCTGGCCTCGGTGCTGAGCGTGGCCGCCTTCGACTTCTTCTTCGTCCCGCCCTTCTACACCTTCGCGGCGACCGACACCCAGTACTTCGTCACGTTCTCGATCATGCTCGTGGTGGCCCTGGTCATCAGCAATCTGGCCGCGCGGATCCGGGCCCAGGCGACCGCGGCGCGGGAGCGGGAGCGGCGGATCGCGGCGCTCTACTCGATGAGCCGCGAGCTCGCGAGCACGCGCGGGGTCCAAGGTCTGCAGGCGGTCGCGGTGCGCCACATCACCGAG
>DATMMH010000093.1:0-6919 GCA_035569855.1 Candidatus Dormiibacterota bacterium | reverse complement strand
CTACGTGCACGGCGTGTCGAGCGAGACGTTCCGGATCTTCCAGGAGTACCACGACGCCACGATGCCCGAGGTCGAGCGGAGGCTCGGCACGCTCCGCGCGCGCCGGGTGCAGCTCGGCAACCACTCCATCTTCCCGAACGGCGTGCTCGGGCTCCGGCTGGCCCTGCCGCGCGGCCCCCTCCGGACCGAGTTCTGGCACTTCGTGCTGCTGGAGCGGGACGCGCCCGAGGTCATCAAGCGCGTGATCCGCATCGGGAGCCAGGCCAACAACGGCGCCGCGGGCATGTTCGAGCAGGACGACGTCGACAACTGGCGTCAGGTGACCGCCGCGAGCACCAGCCGCCTCGGGCGCCGGCACCCCCAGGATATGTCGATGGGCCTGGGGCACGCCGGGCCGCATCCGGATTATCCAGGGCTCGTCTCCGAGCGGTACATCTCGGAGAACAACCAGCGCCTCTTCTATATGCGCTGGGAGGAGTTCATGAACGCGGAGCGCTGGGCGGATATCCCGCTCGACCCGATCAAGGCCCGCTTCGAGGGCACCGCGACATTGAGAGGCTAGCGGCCTCTCCGGCCGTGCGTAGGCCACCCGTGAAGAAGAAGCGCTCGCGCTCCAAGGTCGGCCGCGCGCGACGGCCCTCCGCCCGCGCGGCCAAGCTCACGTCCGCGCAGGCCCTCTGGCTCGAGCTGATGCCGTTCTACATCCGGGAGGCCTGGCTGCTCGACGAGCGGAAGCTCGAGGAGTGGCTCGATCTCTTCACCGACGACGTCCTCTACTTCATGCCCCGGCGGAAGAACGTCCCGCGCCGGGAGTCGCAGCGTGAGCTGACCCCGCTCGGAGATCTGGCGATCCTCGAGGAGGACAAGCGCTACCTCGAGATGCGGGTCGCTCGGCTCGACACCGGGATGGCCTGGGCCGAGGATCCCCCGTCGCGCACGCGCCACCTGATCGGCAACCTCGAGGTCGGGCGCCTGGCCGGGGGAGAGGTGCAGGCCAAGACCGCGTTCCTGGTGTACCGCTCGCACCTCGAGACGGATCACCAGCTCCTCTCCGGCTGCCGCGAGGACGTGCTGCGCCGGGTGAAGGGCGCGTGGAAGGTGGCCCGGCGCACGATCGTGCTCGACGCCAACGTCCTGCTCGACAAGAACCTGAGCGTCTTCCTCTAGCCGTCCCCCTCAGTAGCCCCGCAGGAACGCCAGCACCTGCGCGGCCCACTCGGCCGGCTTCTCGAACGGCGGCCAGTGCCCACAGTTGTTCAGGAGCACGAGGCGCGAGTCGGCGATGTGGTTGAGGATCGCGATGCTGACCTCGAAGGCGACCATCCGATCGTACCGCCCGTGGATCAGCAGCACCGGGGCCTGGATGCCGGCCAGATCCGGCGTGTAGTCGTGCGGCACGCTCACCGACTGCTGCCGCGCCGCCGTGAACTCGGGCGACCAGGTGTGCGCCCGGTGGACGTAGTCCACCAGCTCGTCGGTGACCAGGTTCTCGTCGTCGATGTGCACGCGCAGGTAGCGCCGGATGTTCTCGCGGCTCGGATCGTCCAGGGCCTGGCGGGTAGCCCGGCTGCCCTCCGAGGGCCGATTGGCCATCAGGTAGCGGTCGCCGCCGGTGCCGATGTGCGATCCGCCCATGACGAACTTCCGCACCCGCGTGGGGTACGTGATGGCCGCCACCATCGACGACTGCCCGCCCTGCGAGCTGCCGACCCAGTGCGCCCGCTCGATGCCGAGCGCGTCCAGGAGGGCGACCGCGGTCCGGGCCTGGACCGCGTGCACGCCCTCGCGGTAGACGATCGGGCCCGTCTTGCTGAAGTTCGGCAGGTCCATGAGGATGCAGCGGAAGTGCTCGGAGAGCACGCCGATCGTCTTGTGAAACGTGATCCACGCGGTGGTGCCGGGACCATACGAGTGGAGGAACAGCACCGGCTCCCCCGCTCCCACGTCGTGGTAGTGCACCGTCATGCCGCCGGCCGCGATGGTCTTGCTGCTGCCCGCCTCGGTGAGGCCATTCGACGCGATGAACGGCATGTCTTCCTCCTTCAGGGGGCGGGTCCGCTCAGGGGGCGGCCGGCTCCGCCACGCCGAGATAGGCGGCCCGGATGCGCGGGTCGGCGGCCAGGTCGCGCGCCGCGCCGCTGACCACGACGCGCCCGGTCTCCAGCACGTAGGCGCGCGAGGCCAGGGCCAGCGCCCGGCGCGCGTTCTGCTCGACGAGCAGGATGGTCGCGCCCTCCCGATTGAGGCGCGCGATGACGCCGAAGATCTCGCGGGTGAGGCGCGGGGACAACCCGAGCGACGGCTCGTCGAGGAGGAGCAGGCGCGGCCGGATCATGAGGGCGCGCGCGATCGCGAGCATCTGCTGCTCGCCGCCCGACAGCGTGCCGGCGAGCTGGCGCGCCCGCTGCCCGAGCACCGGGAAGAGCGTGAAGGCGCGCTCGGTCGCCTCCACGAGCGCCGCGCGGGGAGCGGTGTGGCCGCCCACCAGCAGGTTCTCGTGCACGGTGAACTCGGGAAAGATCTCGCGCCCCTCGGGGACGTGGCCGACGCCGGCGGTGACGATGGCGTCTGGCGCGGCCCGGGTGATGTCGCGCCCGTCCAGGACGACGCGGCCGGCGCTCGGACGGACCAGCCCCGAGATCGTCCGCAGCGTGGTGCTCTTGCCGCTGCCGTTGGCGCCGAGCAGGGTCACGATCTCCCCCGCCCCGACGGTGAGCGACACCCCGTCCAGCGCGCGGCGCTTGCCGTAGGCGACCGACACCCTCTCCAGGGCGAGCAGCGGCTCAGTCATCGTCACCCAGGTAGGCCGACACCACCGCGGGATCCCGGCCGACCTCGCCGGGCGTCCCCTCGGCGAGGCGGCGCCCGTGCTGGAGCACCGCCACCCGGTCGGAGACGCCCATCACCAGCTCCATGTTGTGCTCGACGAGCAGGATCGTCAGGCGGTCGTCGTCCCGGAGGCTGCGGATCAGTCGCATCAGCTCCTGGGTCTCGGTGGGGTTCAGCCCGCCCGCCGGCTCGTCGAGCAGGAGCAGGCGGGGCTCGAGCGCCAGCGCCCGGGCCAGCTCGACGCGCTTCTGGAGCCCCAGCGGCAGCCCCGCGGGGTCGCGGCCCGCGACGTCGTCCAGGCCCACGCGCCCGAGCAGCGCGCGCGCCCGGTCGCGCGCGCGGGCTTCCTCGCGGCGCACCCCGGGCAGCCCGAGGGCGGCCGCGATCACGCCGCCGCGCAGCCGCGCGTGGGCCCCGATGAGCACGTTGTCGAGCACGGAGAGTCCGCGGAACACTTCCGTGTTCTGGAAGGTCCGCGCGACGCCCAGCCGCGCCACCGCGTACGGCGCACAGGCCAGGAGATCGTGCCCGTCGAAGCGCACCCGGCCGGCCGACGCCCGGTACAGTCCGGTCAGCACATTGAACACGGTAGTTTTTCCGGCCCCGTTCGGCCCGATGAGGGCGAAGATCTCCCCGGTCCCGACGGCCAGATCCACGTCGCTCAGGGCGTCGAGCCCGCCGAACCGGATCGACAGCCCCGCGATGTCGAGCAGCGCGGGCGGCCGCGTCACGGCTCGGACTTGAGCCAGTCCGAGAGCGGCTTGAAGCGCCCGTTCTCCACGCGCACCCAGAATCCCTGCTTCTGGGTGTCGTGGTCGGGCCCGATCGTGATCGGCGGCATGATGCCGGTGTCCCAGCCCTTGACCGTCTCGAGGGCCGCGACGAGCCCGTCGCGGGTCAGGGCCCGGCCCGCGCGCTTGGCGCCCTCGGCGAAGAGCATGCCGGCCAGATATCCGGACAGCGAGTAGCGGTTGGGCTCGTTCTTGGGAAAGTACTTCTGCAGCTGCTCGCGGTAGAGCTTGACCCCGGGCTGGTCGGAGCGCAGGGGATCCGGCAGCGTGGCGAGGCCCTCCACTCCCTCGGAGGCGTCGCCGGCCAGGCCCAGATAGGTCTCGTCGGTGAGCGGCCCCGTCGAGACGATGAGGGTGTCGGTCCAGCCGATCTTCTGCCGCTCCTTCAGAGCCTGAGCGGCCGGACCCGGAGTCAGGACCAGGAACGTGACCTCGGGCTTCGCGGCCTGGAGCTTGGCGATCTGCGCGCTGACGTCGGTGACGCCCCGCTTCACCGGCTCGGTCGCGGTCAGCTTGAGGCCGTGACGGCCGAGGTCGGTCTCGAACGCGGCGAGGAACGACTTGCCGTACTCGTCGTCCTGGTAGAGCGCGGCGAAGCGCTTGAGCTTCCGGGGGCCGGCCAGGTAGTCGATCATCATCCGAGACTGGCGGTCGCTCAGCACGAGCCCGCTGAAGACGTACTTCCGGCCGCGCGTGGCGGTCGAGCTCTGGAACGGAAACAGCATCGGGACCCGGCTCTGCTCGAGGTAGTCGAGCGTGGCCACCACCGGCGGCGAGCCCTGGGGCGCGATGACCGCAAAGATCCCGTCCTGTTCCACGAGCTTCTTGGTGTTGGCGACCGCATCCTGAGGCCGGTAGCCGTCGTCGTAGTAGATCGTGCGGATCTTGCGGCCGTGGACGCCGCCGGCGTCGTTGAGCACGCGGAAGTAGACGTCGACGCCGGCCTTGGTCAGCTGGGCGCCGGTGAAGGCCAGCGGACCGGAGAACGAGTTCGAGCCGCCGAGCAGGATCTCGGTGTCGGTCACGCCGGGCTCGGCCGCCGCCGGGCCCGCGCCGACCATCCCGGCGAGCATCCCGACGACGAAGACGACGATGGAGAGGGCCCGCGGGCATCGCGATCTCATGACTGCCTCCTTGTCATCGCGGCCAGCCCGCCGGGCACGAACAGCATGCAGGCGATCATGATCGCGCCGAAGATCAGCGGCCGGTAGGTCTGGAATCCGGCCAGCGAGTCGTTGAGCACGGTGACGATGGCCGCGCCCGCCACCGAGCCCCAGACGGACCCGAGCCCGCCCAGGATGATCATCACCAGGAAATCGACGGAGAGGAACACGTCGAAGGCATCCGGGGAAAGAAATCCCACCACGAAGGCGAACAACCCGCCCGCCACCCCGGCGTAGAACGCGGAGAGCACGAAAGCGACCGTCTTGTACGCGGCCGCGTTGATCCCGCTCGCCTGCGCGGCGATCTCGCTGGTGCGAATGGCGAGAAAGGCGCGCCCGGTGCGCGTCGCCGCCACGTTGAGCGCGGCCAGGATCATGGCCGCCGCCACCGCCAGCGCGAGGTAGTACCGCGCGCGATCGGTGTCGAGGACCCACGGACCGAGCCGGGCGAGCGGCACGCGCAGACCGTCGTTGCCGCGGGTGAGGCCGTCGAGATTCGTGATGGCTTCCGTCACGACGAAGCCGAATGCGAGCGTGGCCATCGCCAGGTAGAGGCCGTCGAGCCGGAGACACGGGATGCCCAGGGCCAGGCCGACGAGCGCGGTGACCACCCCGGCCACGAGCAGGGTCAGCGGCACCGGCAACGCGGGCGCCCACAGCGTCAGGATCGCCGCCGCGTACGCGCCGATGGCGAGAAACCCCGCGTGGCCGAACGAGAGCTGGTTCGTGTAGCCGGAGAGCAGGTTGAGGCCGATCGCGACGACCGCGTTCACCGCGACCAGCGTGCCCAGGAACACGAAGTAGGTCGGCGCCACGAACGGCCATCCCAGCACGGCCGCCACCGCGAGCGTCCACCCCGCGCGGCGCACTAGACCTTCCTCTGCTCGACGTGACCGAAGAGGCCCCGCGGGCGCGCCACCAGGATCCCGATCATGACGAGGAAGGGGACCGAGTAGCGGATGCCGGTGGGCAGGTAGAGCGGCGCCAGGTTCTCGATCACCCCGAGGAGCATGCCGCCCGCCACCGCGCCGGGCAGCGATCCGAAGCCGCCGAGCACCGCCGCGGTGAAGCCATTGATCGCGATCAGCCCCATCTTGGTCGAGAGGAAGGTCACCGGGGCGATGAGGACCCCCGCCACCGCGCCCACCACCGCCGCGAGCACCCACGCCCCGGAATACACGCGCTCGACGCTGATCCCCATCAGGCGCGCCGCGTTCTGGTTCTGGGCCACCGCCCGCATGGCCCGGCCGAACCGGGTGGCTCGGAAGAGCGCGACGAGGGCGCCCATCAGGGCCAGCGAGGCCCCGATGACTCCGAGGGAAACGGGCGCGACCCGCACCGGGCCGATCGCGACCGGCCGGTTCGAGAACAGCGCGGGGAACGGCAGCTCCTCGTTGGTCCACACGATGCCGGCCGCGGCCCTCAGCACGAGCGAGAGCCCGAGGGTGATGATCAGCACGTCCCAGTGGGTCGCGGAGAGCGCCCGGCGGATGATCACGCGCTCGACGAGGAAGGCGAGAAGCCCGCCCGCCGCCACGCCGCAGCCCAGCGCGGCCGGCAACGGGAGCCCGGCCGCGTGCTGGGCGGACCAGGCCACGAACGCCGAGACCATGAGCATCTCGCCCTGGGCGAAATTCACGGTGCGCGTGGCCTTGTAGACGATCACGAGGCTCAGGGCGACCAGCGCGTAGATGCAGCCGGTCGCGAGCCCGCTGACGACGACGTGGACCAGCGCCGAGCCGCTCACGCCCGCGATAGTCCTCTGGCTCGCGCGCGCCTGTCAAGGCGACCGCCGCCGAGCCGGAGAGGACTTACGAGCGGCGGTCGAGCGCGCGGGTCAGCTGGTCGAGAGGCTCGCCCTCGTGCTCCGCGATCCCCAGCTCCGCCAGCTTCTTCCTTCCTCCCACGGTGACCGCCAGGGCCCGGCTGTCGTGGATGCGCACGACCCAGCACCGCTCGAGGAAGACCTCCGCCAGACCCGCGCCGACCGCGCCGGAGACGTGATGCCGCCGCTCGGTCCAGTCGATACAGGAGCGGCAGTATCGCCGCTTCGCCCCGCGCGCCTGCCCGAGGTCCACGCCGAGACCGGTGAGAAATCGCTCGCCGGCGCGCGTCAGCTCCCCTCCGCCGTCGAAG
>DATMMH010000092.1:0-12372 GCA_035569855.1 Candidatus Dormiibacterota bacterium | reverse complement strand
TCGGCACGCGCAACTACGTGGCCATCATCTCGGGGGTCAACTGCTCGGCGAGCGTGAGCCAGTTCGTAAAGGACCGGTTCCGCGACGTCAAGAAGGACTACCCGAACATCGACGGGGTGCTCGCGATCACCCACAAGTCGGGCTGCGGGACGAAGCTGTTCGGCGAGGATCATATGGCGCTGCAGCGCGTCCTCGCGGGCTACGCGAAGCATCCGAACATCGCGGCCTACATCCTGGTGGGTCTGGGCTGCGAGGTGAACCAGGCCGCGGTGATGGTGGACAAGCAGCGCATGGCCGCGCCCGGGCATCCGGAGCGCAAGCCCTTCGTGGTCAACATCCAGGAAGCCGGCGGCATTCGCAAAACGGTGGAGACGGCGACCAGCGAGGTGGCCAAGCTCCTGCCCCTGGCCAGCCTGGCGCGCCGCACGAAGCAGCCGGTGTCGGAGCTGACCCTGGCCACGAACTGCGGGGGCTCCGACGGCGCCTCCGGCATCACCGCGAACCCCGCGCTCGGCTGGGCGGTGGACGAGCTGGTGCGCTACGGCGGCACCGGCGTGCTCGCGGAGACTCCGGAGATCTACGGCGCCGAGCACCTGCTGATCCGCCGCGCGATCAACGAGGGAGTCGCCAAGAAGCTGATCGACCGCTACAAATGGTGGGAGTGGTACTGCCGGGGCATCGAGGCGATGGACAACAATCCCGCCCCCGGCAACAAGGCGGGCGGCATCACCACCGTCTACGAGAAGTCGCTGGGCGGCGTCACCAAGGGCGGCACCACCCCGATGATGGACGTCTTTCAGTACGGCGAGCCCATCACCACGCGCGGCTTCGTGTTCATGGACACCCCCGGGCACGACCCGGTCTCGATCACCGGCCTGGTGGCGGGCGGCTGCAACATGATCTGCTTCACCACCGGCCGCGGCTCGGTGTTCGGCTGCAAGCCGGTGCCCTCCATCAAGCTCGCGACGAACAGCCTCATGTATCGGCACATGTCGGAGGACATGGACATCAACTGCGGCGCCATCCTCGAGGGCACGCCGCTGCCCGAGGTGGGCCGGCAGATCTTCGAGGAGATCGTGGCGGTGGCCTCCGGCAAGCAGAGCAAGAGCGAGCTCTCCGGAGTCGGCGAAGAGGAGTTCGCCCCCTGGATCATCGGGCCCGTTATGTAGGGCGAGGCGCAGCCGAAGGCGAGCCGAGCGCATTCGAAAAGGCCTGAGGAACTAAACCCAAGGAAGCGGACGCGAATGCCGAACCCGGGAATGTATCGCGGCGACCGGCGCCGCAAGGAAGATCAGCGCAAGGCCAAGCAGGAGGCCAAGCGGGCGCGAAAGGCGGAGCGTCGCGACAGCGGCACGACCGGGCCCGAGATGGGGGAGCCGCTCGAGCCGGGTGTGGGCACGGTCGCCGAATTCATCTGGTTCTCGCCGAGCCGGGCGCGGACCGTCACGACGAGTAGCAAGGCGACGCCGGTGATGGACGGGATCGACGACTGGATGCTGATCAGCGAGCCAGCCGCCGGCGTCTAGCCGCGGGCCGACTCGGGCGCCGGAACCGGGTGCGCGCGCCGGGCGGCCTCGCGGGCGGGATCGTCCGGCAGCTGCCCGCCCCGGAAGAACGCGCCCCAGAAGTCGTCCTCGGCCACCGGAAGCGGCCGGCGGTCCGTGAACCGGTCCGCGCGGAATCCGGCGCGGGCCCGTACGATGAAGCTGTAGAAATGGATCAGCCCGCCCGAGGCGAACTTGCCGTTGAAGATGATGTCGAGCGGCAGGTGGAGCAGCATCCCGAGCACCCAGCCCCAGAGCCACTCGACGCGGGTGACCCACGCCAGCGCGGCCAGCAGGACCAGCAGCTCGTACGAATGCAGGAGGAGGACGACCCGTTGCGGGCGGCCGCCCACGTAGTAGCGAAGAAAGGTGCCCGGGCGCAGATCGCGCTGGCGCTCGAAGAGCACGTAGTCGAGCACGTGGTCGACGTCGATCAGGAAGCCACCGGCGGCCAGACCCGCGGTCAACGCGGCGCTGCCCGTCCCCGCGTAGACTGCGGCGCACGCGATAGTCGTGGTGACGAGGTGGCCTCCGGGACTCATGGGTGGCCGATTAGCGCGAGTAGGGGGAGCGCCGGCGCCGCACCGGAATCGGCACGGGCGGCTTGAACGGGCCGAGCCAGTCGAGTGGTACGGTGTCGATCAGATCCAGCAGCCGTTGCCCCAATCGCTTCAGCATGTTCCGGAGAGGGAGCAAGGCCGATGCCAGCAGAGCCGCCCTGGAAGTTGTTGAATTGCCTGCAGTGATCCCGGAATGACAGGGGATGCGAGGGCCAAAAGAGGGAGTTTCGAGGACCAAAATGGGGAGATCGGGAGCAGCCCGCAATCCAGGAGGCCATCGACCATGAGCTTCGACGAGATCGTGCGATCCGACCCGACCGACTGGGCGATTGCCACCACAGGCGTGGGGCCCCAGGGGCGGCTCCCGCTCACCGCGGAGATGCTTCGCGAGAGCCCGAGCGGCGACATCTTCGGGCTCACCCAGAACGCCGGCATGGGCTGGGACCCGAAGGAGCTGGGCCGCCCCCAGTACCTGATGCTGTCCACACAGGGCGGGATCCGGGCCGCCGACGGCCGGCCGATCGCGCTCGGCTATCACACCGGGCACTGGGAGATCGGCCTGCTCATGCAGGCGGCCGCCCACGAGCTGGCCACTCTCGGCGCGCTGCCCTTTGCCGGCTTCTGCTCCGACCCCTGCGACGGCCGCACCCAGGGCACGCCCGGCATGATGGACAGCTTGGCCTATCGCAACGACGCGGCGGTGGTGCTGCGACGTCTCGCGCGCTCGCTGCCCACGCGCAAGGGCGTGCTGGGCGTCGCGACCTGCGACAAGGGGCTGCCGGCGATGATGATGGCCCTGGCCGCCCTTCGGGAGCTGCCGTGCGTGCTGGTTCCGGGCGGCGTGACGCTGCCGCCGCAGGACGGAGAGGACGCAGGCACGGTGCAGGCCATCGGGGCGCGATTCGCCCACGGCGAGCTCACGCTGGAGCGTGCGGCCGAGCTGGGCTGCCGCGCCTGCGGCTCCCCGGGCGGCGGCTGCCAGTTCCTCGGCACCGCGGCCACCTCGCAGGTGGTGGGAGAGGCGCTCGGGCTCTCGCTGCCGCACAGCGCGCTCGCGCCGTCCGGCCAGCCGATCTGGCTTGACATGGCCCGGCGTTCCGCGCGGGCCCTGGTGGCGCTCGAAGCCCGCGGTATCGCCACCCGCGACGTCGTCACCGACGCGGCGGTACGCAACGCCATGATGGTGCACGCGGCCTTCGGTGGCTCGACGAACCTGCTCCTGCACCTCACCGCCGTGGCGCACGCGGCCGGGCTCCGGCGCCCGGTGGTGGACGACTGGATCGAGGTCAACCGCCGCGTGCCCCGGCTCGTGGACGTGCTGCCGAACGGGCCACGCAATCACCCCACCGTGCGGGTCTTCCTGGCCGGCGGCGTGCCCGAGGTGATGCTCCACCTCCGGCGCGGAGGGTTGCTCGACGAGCGTTGCCTCACCGTCACCGGCGAGTCGCTCGGTCGCGCGCTCGACTGGTGGGAGGGCTCCGAGCGGCGGCGCGCGCTGCGGGAGCGGCTGCAGGCGCAGGACGGAGTCGATCCCGACGACGTCATCATGGATCCGGAGGGAGCCCGTGGACGCGGACTCACCAGCACGGTCACGTTTCCCCGCGGGAACCTCGCCCCGGAGGGCGCGGTGATCAAGAGCACCGCGATCGACCCGTCCGTCGTCGACGCCGATGGCGTCTACCGGAAGGCGGGCCCGGCCCGCGTCTTCACCACTGAGCGGGCGGCCATCGCGGCCATCAAGAGCACGGGGCCGGAGCGGGTGAAGCCGGGCGACGTGATGGTGCTGATCTGCCGCGGGCCGCTCGGGGCGGGGATGGAGGAGATCTACCAGATCACCTCCGCGCTCAAGCATCTCTCGTGGGGCAAGCAGGTGGCGGTGGTGACCGACGCGCGCTTCTCCGGCGTCTCGACCGGCGCGTGCATCGGCCACGTCGGCCCCGAGGCGCTCGCGGGCGGGCCCATCGGCAGGCTGCGCGACGGCGACCTCGTGCAGATCGTGGTGGACCGGCTACGGCTCGAGGGGAGCGTGGATCTCATCGGCGCCGACGGCCGCACATTCGGCCCGGAGGAAGGCGCGCGGGTGCTCGCGGGACGCTCGCCGCGCGCCGATCTGGCGCCCGACCCCAAGCTACCGGACGACACGCGGCTCTGGGCCGCGCTGCAGCAGGCGGGCGGGGGCGCGTGGGGCGGCTGCGTCTACGACGTCGGCGCGATCATCAGCGCCCTCTCTCCACGATGAGACCTTACGACTGCGCCACTGTCACCACGAGCCCGATCGCGGCGAGGATGTTGCCGACCCGCACGCATTCACTCTCGGCGCCGACCTTGACCACGGCCTTGCCGTCGTTGTGCACCTGCCAGGCCAGCTCCCAGCCGCGCTCCTCCGAGCAGGCGATCGCCTTCATGAGCTGTTTCACGACTTCCTCGAAGGTATGGCAGTCGCAGTTGTGCAGCACGGTCATCCAGGGCGGCGCTACCGCGACCTCGGTCGCGTCCCGCTCCTCGACCTGGGGCACTTCGGTGGGCATTACTGATCCGCTCGGCTCGCCTTCGGCTTCATCCCGCCCAGCGAGCCCTGCCCGATGACCCCGGCGGAGCGGAGCCGGGCGATCGTGCCGTCGCTGTAGCTCAGCACGTCGCGCAGGATCTGGTCGGTGTGCTCCCCGAGCCTGGGAGCGCGGGTCGGGTTGCGGATCTCGCCGTCCGTCCGCACGGGGCTGCGGACCTCTCGCAGCGGGCCGAAGTCCGGGTGCTCCACCTCCACGATCATGTCGCGGGCCAGCACCTGCTCGTCGGCCAGGGCCTGGCGCACGTCGTTGACCGGCGCGCAGGGCACGCGCCCGCGCAGGCGGTCCAGCCACTCCGCGGTGGTGCGGGTCGCGAAGCGCTCGCCCAGGAGCCGCTGCAGCGCGTCGCGGTTGGTGAAGCGGTCCGCGAAGGTGCCGAAGCGCGCGTCCAGGGCCAGCTCGGGCGCCCCGAGCACGTCGACCAGGTCCCGCCAGAACTTGTCCTTGTTGCAGAAGACCACGATCCAGCCGTCGCGGGTGGGGAAGTTCTGGGCGGGCACGAGCGTCTGATGGGCCGAGTCGCGCGTGCGCTCGGCGGTCCAGTCGCGGTTCAGCGTCCAGATCGCGAAGTAAGAGAGCATGCTCACCGCGGTGTCGAGCAGCGAGATGTCCACGTCGCGGCCGACCCCGGTGCGCTGCGCGTCGAAGAGCCCCACCATCAGGCCGACCATGGCCGCGTAGCCGCCCGAGAAGTCGATCACCGACACCCCGCACTTGCCGGGAGGGCCGTCCGGCTCTCCGGTCACCGACATGTAGCCCGCGTAGCCCTGGATCAGGTAATCGAAGGCCGGCTCCGCTGCGCGCGGTCCGGTGCGCCCGTAGCCAGTGAGGGAGCAGCAGACGATCCTGGCGTTCACCTCGCGGAGGGCGGCGTAGGTGAGCCCGAGCTTGTCGGGGAGATCGCCCCGCGCGTTGTTGAACACGGCGTCGGAGACACGCACCAGGTCGTGGAGGACGGCCTGGCCGTCCGGATGGCGCAGGTTGAGGGCGATCGACCACTTGCCGCGATTGAAGGACTGGAAGTAGGGCGAGTCGGCCTCGCCCTGGAAAGGCGGCACGTAGCGCGCGCTGTCACCGCCCACCCCCGGGTCCTCGATCTTGATGATCTCGGCGCCCAGGTCGGCCAGCACCTGGGTGCCGAACGGGCCGGCCCCGAACTGGGACACCGCGAGGATCCGCACTCCCTCGAGGGGCGGGCGGCTCATCTCAGTACGGCAGCCGGCCCTCGCCGAGGGTGGCGTGGCTCTTCTTGGGCACGAGGACCTTCCTCGTGTAGGAGCAGACCATGTCTCCTCGCTGGTTCAGCCCCAGCGTTGCGACCGTGACGATGCCGCGGTCGCCCTGGCGGCTCTCGCGCAGCTCCAGCACGCGGCTCTTGGCGTAGAGGGTGTCGCCGATGAAGGTGGGCTTCTCGTGCTTGAGCTGGTCCACCTCGAGATTGGCGATGGCGCGGCCCGAGATGTCGGCCACCGTCATGCCGATCACCACGCTGTAGACCAGCGGACCCATGACCACGCGCTGCTTGTGCTGGGTGTAGGTCTGAGCGTAGTGGGCATCGGAGTGGAGCGGGTGCTGATTCATGGTGAGCAGGGCGAACCACGTGCAGTCGGCCTCGGTGATGGTGCGCCCGGGCCAGTGGGCGAACTCCTGGCCGACCGCGAACTCCTCGTAGTAGCGCCCGTAGCTCATGGTGGGGCGGCGAGCCAGCGGGCGGCCAGCCGCCTGCGCTCCGCGACGTGGTCGCGCGGCCCGAGCAGCAGCCCGGCCGCGTCGCGGTAGTAGCGCTCCACCGGGAACTCGCTCGTGTAGCCGTAGCCGCCGTGGATGCGCATGGCCTCGAGGCTCACCGCGTAGGCGGTCTCACCCGCGGCGAGGCGCGCCATCGCCGCTCCCGCCTCGTCACGCGAGTCGGCGTCCAGGCGCTCGGCCGCGCGCGCGGTCAGGAGGCGGGCCGCGGTGATGCGGGTGGCCATATCGGCCAGCTTGAGCTGCACCGCCTGGTGCTGACAGATCGGCTGGCCGAAGGTGGAGCGCTGCTGCGAGTAGCGCAACGCCGCCTCGAACGCGGCCTGCGCCACGCCCACCGCGGCCGCGGCGGTGGTGAGCGCGGTGGTGGCCTCCAGCAGGCCGGCGGCGCCGTCGCGCAGGGCCGCGGGCACCCCGAGCCGCGCCCCGAGCAGCACCACGTCGGCGGCGGCGAGCCCCCGCAGGCCGAGGGTGTCGGACGGCAGGCCCACCGTGAGGCCGGCCGCCCCCCCCTCCACCGCGAAGCACCGGGAGCCGCCGTCCTCCAGCGCGGCGTTGACCAGGAAGAGGCCGGCGCGTCCCGCGTTCGGGACCACCGGAGCCGCCCCGGTCAGCACCCACTCCGCGCCGGCCCGGCGAGCGCCGATCGAGGCGGCGCCGACCACCGGCGCGGCCCAGCGCTCACCCCGGATCAGAGCCGGCAGCAGCCGCTCGCGCGTCTCGCGTGTGGTGCCCCGCGCGATCGCCAGCGTCGCCGCGAGCTGGGCTCCGAGCCATACGCCGAGGGTGGCGGAGCCACGCGCGACCTCCTCGACGATCATCACCGCGGTGGTGAGCGGCAGGCCGAGACCGCCGTGCTCGGCGTCGGCGAGCGCGCCGAAGATGCCCATCTCCGCGACCTCGGCCACCAACGAGATGGGATCGCGGCGCCCCGCGTCGTGCTCCGGCGCCACCGGGACCACGTCCTTCTCCACCATCTGCCGCACCGCGAGCACGAGCTGGCGCGGCTCCTCCCCAAGATCGTCGCGAGACGTCAGGGCACCCGGGCGCTCGCCGTAGCGCTCGAGCAGATTCTTGCAGATGATCAGCCGCTGGATCTCGTTGGTGCCCTCGCCGATGATCATGAGCGGCGCGTCGCGGTAGAGCCGCTCCACGAGGCCGGAGGCGAGCTGGGCGCGTACGCCCTCGATCTTCATGGCCTCGACCGCGATCTCCTGGGCCGCCTCGGAGGCGTGGAGCTTGGCCATGCCCGCCTCGAGATCGCAGCGGTCGCCGCGGTCCTTCATGGCGGCGGCCCAGTAGGTGACGAGGCGTGCCGACTCCAGCCGGGTGGCGATGTCGGCGAGGGCCGCTGGCGGCTCCGGGAGCGCGCGGGCGGCGCGGATCGCCTCGTCGAAGCCGGCCTGCGCCACCCCGACCGCGCGCGCCGCGATGTTGATGCGCCCGGCCTCGAGCCCCGACATCACGTGCTTGAACCCGCGGCCCTCCACGCCGCCCACGAGGTTGGCCGCGGGGCAGGGGAAGTCCTCGAACACGAGCTCCGCGGTGTCCACGCCCTTGTAGCCGAGCTTGGCGATCGACTTGACGACAGTGAGCCCGGGGGTGAGCCCGGAGGGGAGGCCCGGGACACCCTTCTCCACGATGAAGCAGGACATGCCGCGATGGCGCGGCGTGGCGGTGGGGTCGGTCAGGGCGAGCAGGGCGAAGGTATTGCCCTCGCGTCCGTTGGTCACGAACATCTTGGAGCCGTTGACCAGGTACCGGTCCCCCTCGCGGCGGGCCACGGTGCGGATCGCCTGCACGTCGGAGCCGGCGTGCGGCTCGGTGAGGCAGAGGCCGCCCCGGGCTTGGCCGCTGGCGAAGCGCGGGAGCAGGCGGAGCCGCTGCTCCTCGGTGCCGTTCTGCAGGACGATCAGCGCGGCCATGGTGTGGCTGTTGATCACGCCGGCCAAGGACATCCAGCCCCGGCACAGCTCCTCGATGATCCGCGCGTAGGTGGTGACGTCGAGCCCGAGACCGCCGTAGTCGGCGGGCACCAGCGCCCCGAAGAGGCCGAGCCGCTTCATGCGCTCGACCATTTCCCGCGGATACCGGTCCGCGTGCTCCAGGGCGGGGGCGGCCGGCAGCACGTCGTGCTCGACGAACTCGCGCACCGCGGCCACGATGGCGGGAGAGCGACCGGCGGAGCTTCGACTCACGGAGACCTCGTGATGTTCTCTGGGTGCTGCTGCGATGAAGACTAACAAAGCCCGCGAGGGCATTGCAAGGTCGGGCCAGGTCGGGCGGCCTTGTTTCTTGGCCTCGGGTAGCCGAGCCCGGTATGCTGAGACCATGATCTTCACGATCGCCAGCTACAACATCCACAAGGGGGCGGGGCTCGACCGCCGGGTGGATCTCGATCGCATCGCCGACGTCATGCGGGAGATCGACGCCGACCTGGTCGGCGTCCAGGAGGTGTTCCGCCCGCAGGCCCTGGAGCTGGCCGAGCTTCTGGGCTTCCAGGTGGCGATGGGCCCGATCCGGGAGCGAGATGGCCTGCCCTATGGCAACGCGGTGCTCACGCGTCTCCCCATCCGGGGGAGCCGCACCTTCGATCTCTCGCGGCCCGATCGCGAGCCGCGCGGGGGCATTCGCCTGGATCTCAGGGTTCCCAACGGGGGAATCCCCAACGGCGACGTCGGGGACGGACTCCTGCACGTCTTCAACGTGCACTTCGGGCTCAAGATCCGCGAGCGCGCCGAGCAGGTGCGCATGCTCATGCGCGAGCACGTCCTACACGATGAGCTGACCGGGCCGCGGGTGGTGGTGGGTGATCTCAACGAGTGGTTCTGGTTCCCCGGCGCGGTGGGCCGCACCCTGCGGCGCGAGCTGCACGGTCCCAGGATCCGGCGTACCCATCCCGCGCCGCTCCCGCTCTTCCCCCTCGACCGCATCTATTGGGACCGCGCCCTCTACGCGGACGGCTTTCATGTCCACCGGAGCCGGCTGGCCCGCGTGGCCTCGGACCACCTCCCGGTGGTGGCGCGGCTTCGCACGGCCCGCGCACGCGGCTGACCGGTCCGGCTCCCGGGAGCGGCCCGTGGCCGACAACGAGCGTCTCCTCCACGCGGCCCAGCGGCTCGCCGCGGGTGGCGTGGACACCGCGGACGTGGAGCTGGTGCGCGAGGCGCATCCCGCGGATCTCGCCCACGTGCTGCCCAACCTGCAGCCCGAGGAGCGCAACGCGCTCTTCCGCTCGCTCGGTCTCGATCACGCGGGCGAGGTGCTCTCGGAGCTCGACGACCACACCCTCCTCGAGCTGATCCGTAGCCTCGACGACGTCGAGCTGTCGCGCATCCTCGATCAGATGCCCGCCGAGCACGCCGCGGACGTGGTGGACGAGCTACCCACCGAGCAGGCCGAGAAGATCCTGGACCTGATGCAGGAGCAGAAGTCGGAGGAGGTCCAGGAGATTCTCGAATACCCGGAGCAGTCCGCCGGGCGCCTGATGTCGCCGGATTTCGTGGCGCTGTCCGAGACCAAGACGGTGGAGGAGGCGATCCAGCACCTCCGCAAATCCATCACCGAGGAGCGCGCCTTCGAGCTCTTCGTGGTGGACGCCCACCAGCACCTGGTCGGCGTGGTCCCGCTCCGCCGCCTGCTGATCGCCGATCCGCGCACCCCGCTCGCCGCGCTGCTCCACGAGGACGTGGTGAGCGTGCGCCCGGAGATGGACCGCGAGGACGTGGCGCGGCTGGTGGCCAAGTACGACCTGGTCAGCGTGCCGGTGGTGGACGAGCACAACCGGCTGGTAGGCGCGATCACGGTGGACGACGTCATCGACATCGTTCAGGAGGAGGCCTCCGAGGACATCTTCCGCATCGCGGGCTCGGACGCGGCGGAGCTGGAGCGGCGCACGCCCTACCAGGTCGCCCTCCTGCGGTTGCCCTGGGTGCTGACCACGCTCCTGATCGAGCTGCTGGCCGGCTGGGTCATCCACTACTTCAACCGCACGCTCGCCCAGGTGATCCTGCTCGCCTCGTTCATGCCGGTGATCCAGGCCATCTCGGGCAACACCGGGCTGCAGTCGGTGACGATGGTGGTGCGCGGTCTCGCCACCGGGCAGGTGCAGCTCTCCCGCTGGTGGGAGCCGCTGCGGCGCCAGGCGCAGACCTCGAGCATCCTGGGCGCGGTGTGCGCGGTGGTGGTGGGGTTCGTCGGCTTCCTGTGGCATTCGCCGGCCTTCGCGCTGGTGGTCGCGGTGTCCATGTTCATCTCGGTGAACCTCTCCGGCATGGCGGGCACCGTGATCCCCATGCTCTCCAAGCGGCTCGGCTTCGATCCGGCGCTCACCGCGGGCCCCTTCGAGACCGCGTTCCAGGACGTGCTCGGGGTCACCATCTTCCTCTCGCTGGCTACCTTGCTGCTGCGCTGGCTCACGTGAGCGGACCGACGGTTTGTTGCCGACTGGTGCCGTGGTTTGTAGGCGGCACGATCGGGGCACCCACCAGCCTCGCAAGTATCTGACAATGATCTTCCATACTTATGGAACTTTATCCGCTGGCAAGCGGCTTGCTCCCCTACCGGCTCGTCATGGAAGCGCACACCCCGGATCCGGAAGAGATCGTCCTGGTCGGCGCGCCCGCCGCGGCCTACCAGGCCCACGGATCTCCCGAGCCGGTCGCCACGCGGCTGCCCTCCCGGGCCCTTGTGGTGGACGACTCCCTGGTGGTGGCCGACGTGGTCACCGCGCTGCTGCGGCGGACCGGCTGGACGGTGGACGTGGCCACCTCGGTGGAGGCGGCCCTCGAGCACGTGCGCGGCGTGCCCTACGACCTGGTCGTCTGCGACGTGTGCATGCCGGACGGGGGCGGGCCGGCCGTCTACTATGCGGCGACCACCCGGCGGCCCGACCTCATCAACCGGTTCCTGTTCATCACCGGTAACATCGACGACCCCGAGCCGTGGCGATTCCTCGCCAAGATCCGCGCGCACGTGCTGGAGAAGCCGTTCACCGGCCGGGCGCTGCGGCAGGCCCTCATCAAGGTCATCGCCTGACCCGTCGTCTCGCGACGGCGCTCCTCCTCCTTCTCGTCGCTAGCCTGCCCGGCCCGGTTTGGGCTGGGGCCCCGACCGATCAGCTCCGCGCCTCCACCGACCGCGTCATCGCGATCCTGGAAGATCCCGCGCTGAGCTTGGCCGAGCGCCGCGCCGAGATCCGGGCGGTGGCGCTCCAGACCTTCGACGTGACCGAGGCGGCGCGGCGGGCCCTCGGGCCGCACTGGGCTCAGCGCACGCCCGGCGAGCGCGAGGAGTTCGCCGGTCTCTTCCAGGGGTTGCTGGAGCGCGCCTACCTCTCGCGCCTCGGCGAGTACGGCGGCGAGCGGATGCAGTACGTGGGCGAGCGGATCGACGGCGAGTACGCGTCGGTACGCGCCACGATCGTGACTCGCAAGGGCACGCAGGTGCCGGTGGAGGCGCGGGTGCTCCACCGCGGGGATCGCTGGCTGATCTACGACGTGCTCGTGGAAAGCGTGAGCATGGTGGCCAGCTACCGCTCCCAGTTCGACCGGGTGATCCGGTCCGCGTCCTACGAGGAGCTGATCCGACGTCTCAAGGCGGGAGCGTCGCCGGACCAGAGCTCCCCGGCTCCGAGTCCCCCGGTTCAGAGTCCCAAATAGGCCTTCTTCAGCCGCTCGTCGGCCAGGAGCTCGCGGGCCGGCCCTTCCAGTACCACGCGCCCGTTCTCGAGCGCGACGGCGCGGTGCGCCAGCGCGAGGGCGCGGCGGACGTTCTGCTCCACGAGCAGGATCGTCACCCCGTCGCGGTTGATCCCGGCCACCGTCTCGAAGATCCGCTGCACCAGCACCGGCGCGATGCCGAGCGTGGGCTCGTCCAGCATGAGCAGGCGTGGCCGGGCCATCAGGGCGCGGCCGATCGCGCACATCTGCTGCTCGCCGCCCGAGAGCGAGCCGG
>DATMMH010000091.1:0-3374 GCA_035569855.1 Candidatus Dormiibacterota bacterium | reverse complement strand
CGCAGACCAGGGTGCGGGTCTTGAGATCGAGCCCGGGCCGCGTCCAGAGCGCCCCGAAGACGTTCTCGGTCGCCACGTCGATGAACGCGCGCATGACCGGGTCCTTGTAGGTCGTCGCGTTCACCCGCTCCACGTACTTGTCGCCCAGGAGCTGGCGACGGATCTCGTTGCCCTTCCGGTGGAGCTCGCTCTCTGCCATTGCCGTCTCCTCGTCGACCGGACGGGCCTACCGGCGCGCGCCGGGGCCGAAGAACCCGCCCTTCGGACGTCCGTGGGCGTGGTAGTGGTCCGGAATGTTACGCATGTGATCGTCGATATAGCACTCCCCGACCTCGCGCGTGGCGATCTCGCGCAGGCGGGCGTGCATGTGGGCGAGGTGCGCGTCGGGAGGCTCGGTGCCGTGGAAGCGCCACACCACCATGGGGACCGCGCAGATCTCACACTCCGCGATCCAGCAGATGTCGTCCTCGTGGTACCAGGGCGTGATCCGGGCCGCCCGGCAGAGGTCGCATCCGTTGACGCGAGTGAGCTCTTCGGCGCCCCCTAGCCCCAAAGGGCCCGCATGATGTGGCCGGCCACTCTCCGGTTGTAGTCGCGGACGAGGCGCCGGATGCGGAAGAGATCGCTGACCCACCACACCGCGAGCCCGCCCAGCGTGAGCCAGAACAGGACCTGTAGCCCCCGCTTCCGGAGATAGAGGTAGTGCCAGCCGAGGGGAAGGAACATGAGCGCGACGAGCGGCGACTTGGCCTGGGCCCGGTAGCGCCAGAGGAAGGCGCGCTGCTCGTCGGGCGTGAGATAGGCCAGCTGCTCGCGCACGGTTCGCGAGAGGGACGACGCGATCGCGCGAGGAATGACGAGGGTCCGGTCGCCGCGGACCTCGGGACCGCGACGCTGCGCGGCGCGATCGGGCGGCGGGGCCGCCGGCTTGCGAAATACGGACGATTCTCGGTCCGGCTGCGTCCGGCTCATTCCGCTCCTCCCACCAGGCCGAGGAGCAGCAAGAACCCCGCCAGCAGGTCGAGTGAGGCGGGACGTGAACTTAGCGGGCGGCTCCTGATCGACGCTTCTCAAGTGTCACTCCGGTCGTCCGCGGGAGGACGGTGTGAAAAAGAGTTCAATTCTGACCACACCACCATACCGGTTCCCGATCGCCACGCCACCGCGGGCATGTACGCGAGCACCTCGGCGGGACCGGTCGTGAACGCGAGCGCCACGATCCAGGCGAGCAGCTCCGCGGTGCCCCCGGAGCCTGCGGCCTCCATGCGCTCGAGCGTGCACTCGCGCAGCAGGGCCGCGTGATCACCCTGCTTGAGCAGACCGAGGAACCAGCGGTCGAACTCCTCGTCCACCCAGAAGTAGCGGGGGCCGCCCGGCTCGTGCGAGAGCCCACCGGTGGCGACGATCGCGATTCGCTCGGGCCCGGGGTAGGCCACGAGCATGTCGCGCAGGATGGTCCCGACCTGGTAGGCGCGCTCGGGCGTCGGGATCGGCGGCATCGTGCAGTTCATCGTCACCGGAACGAGCGGGATGGCGCCGTCCGGATTCAGGTAGTGCATCGGCACCGAGACCCCGTCGTCGAACTGCATGCTCCGGAGATACGCGAAGGCCAGCCGGCGGCGCGCGCCCTCGTTGACCAGGTAGCGGGCGAGCGCCGGATGCCCGGGGATCCGGTACTTGGCCAGGGCCAGCCACTCGTCGTACCAGTCGGCCGGCCCCACGTGCTCGTCTCCGATGCCGACGGTGTACTCCGGGGTGTTATTGATCGGCCAGTTCAGCAGGTGGTCGTTGCTGAACAGCACGATCACGTCGGGGCGCGCGGCCCGGAGGTGCTCCCGCATCTCGTCGAGGGCGCGGCGGGCTTCGCGGCGCTGGTCCTCGGGAGCGCGGTCGAACCAACCGGTGAGACCGGGCGAGTGGGTCAGGGCCATCGCGGCCACGATGCTCGCCACCGCTAGCCCTCCCGCGGGGCGAGCCGCTTCTCGAGCCGGTCCGCCGCGGCGGCTTCCTCGGGATACGCCCGCCGGTAGGCCTCGAGCGCGGGATGCCCATTGCTGTTCATCGAGGCCCCGTAGAACAGGCGGAGGATCTGGGGGATGTAATATTGATGCACCCCCATCTCGTTGAGGCGGCGGACATCCTTGTCTCGCAGGGCCTCGTACTCGGCCCGGCTCAAGCCGAACTCCCGGGCGAGCCCCTCGAGGTCCCCGGTCCAGCGGGCGCGGAGGGCCGCGTCGCGACGGACATAGAAGATCATCTCGTTGAGCGGCAGCGTCTTGTCGCAGCGCTCGACGTTACCCATCGCGCAGCACCTTCGGGTTCACCTTGAGGAACATGATCACGCAGCGCCCGGGGCCCGGGTTGCGGACGTCGTGCATCACGCTGTTCGGGAACTGCACGATCGAGCCCGCCTCCACCACGATTTCCCGGCCCGCGATGCTCATGTAGGCGGTGCCTTCCAGCACGAAGATCGCCTCTTCTTCCTTCGGGTGCTGGTGCATCACGGTGGACTGGCCGGGCTCGTAACAGGCGATCTCCGACCAGAGCTGGTCGGTCTTGAAGAGCATCTTGCGCACGCGCTTGTCCGGGGCGAAGGCCTTGAGGGCGTGCAGATCGAAAACTTGCGCCACACTGGTCATGCGCGCGCTCCCGTCTCGTCCATTGGGCCCGCATCATAGCGCCGTCGCGACCGCTCCGCCAGCGGGCCGCGGCGCTCCCGCCCTTTCTTTGGGCCTTCTACTTTCTTTGGGCCTTCTACATGTCCGGCGGCCTAACTTGCCTTCGCGCGAATTTGGCGACGGCGACCGAACCTCGAGTTCCGATGTCGACCGTACGGGGCACGATCATCGCGCGGCTGCGCGAGCGCCACCACGACCGGATCATCGTCGGCAAGGAGACCATTCTGTATGTCGCCGACGTCGCGTGTCCTTACGTGCTCGGGACCATGCTGGAGGTGGCGTACAGGATTCGCGACGACCGATACGAAACCGAAGGCATCCAGCCGGCACCACCCGAACATCGAGCCCCGTGAGCCCTGACGCATCGCGTGACCGCCGCTAGAGCGACACGACCCGGGTAGCCAATTTCCGGCGAGCCCGAAGTCGAGATTTGGCTCGCGCAAGATCTCTCGAAGCATGCCCCCGCCTCCGGCGGCCTGACGCATCGGGCGTAAATACGCAGAGATGCGCGACGGCCCAAGGCCGGGCACGAACCTTGCCGCTCAGGACCTCATGGGCGAGACACCGGCAGCCTGCCCGCTCGTTGGCGAGGCCTAGGATGCCCATGCCCAGCGAACACGCAGCCCTGGGGCCGGCGCGCCTCGAGACCCTCCTCGAGGTCAATCGGCAGCTCTCACGCATCCAGACGCTCGAGTC
>DATMMH010000090.1:0-24393 GCA_035569855.1 Candidatus Dormiibacterota bacterium | reverse complement strand
CCCAGCCACCGTCGTTGCCGATCACCACCGTCATCGGCAGGCCGAAGCGCACCGCGGTCTCCGTCTCCATGCCGTTCAGGCCGAAGGCCCCGTCGCCAGCGATCAGCAGCACGCGCTCGGCGGGACGCAGCAGCTTGGCCGCGATGGCGAAGGACGGCCCGACCCCCAGGCAGCCGAACGGGCCCGGGTCGAGCCACTGGCCGGGACGGGAGAGCGGTACGATCTTGGCGGCGCAGCCCACCACGTCGCCCCCGTCCCCCACCACCGTGGTGTCGGCGTCCACGACCGCGGCGATCTCGTGGGCGAGACGGTAGTGGCTGATCGGGACGTCGTCGGAGCGCCGCTCGACCATGAGCCGCGCCCGCGCCTCCGCCTCCTTCTTTCGCACCGCGTCCCGCCAGTGCTCCGAGCGCGACGCCGCGTCCCGCGGCAGTGCGTCGGTCAGAGCGCGCAGCGTCAGCCCGATGTGGCTCGCGAGACCGACCGCCAGCGGGCGGTTGCGCCCGAGCTCCACCGGATCGCAGTCCACCATCGCCACCTGCACGGTGTCCGCGAAGGACGGCGGCCGGCCGTAGCCCAGCCGGAAGTCGAGCGGCGTGCCGAGCACCAGCACCACGTCCGCGTGGCCCAGGGCGAAGCCGCGGGCCTGCGAGAAGGCCTGTGGGTGATCGTGCGGAAGACAACCGCGGCCCGCGCCGTTCATGAACACCGGCACACCGGCCCGCTCGGCGAGCGCCCGGAGCTCCTCGGCCGCGTCGTCCCAGTAAACGCCGCTGCCCGCCATGATCACCGGTCGCTCGGCCCGCGCGAGCAGCGCGGCCAGCTCCTCCACCGACCCCGCGTCGGGCGCGGTGGCGCGCCGGTGCGCGTAGGCGGTGGGGATCGGCGCCATCCGGTCCTCCACCACCGTCATCAGCAGATCCACCGGGACCTCCACGAACACCGGGCCCGGCCGCCCGGTGAGGGCATGCCGGATGGCAGTGGTCAGCACCTCCGGGATCTGGCGCGTCTCGGCCACCGTCCACGAGCCCTTGGTGATGGGCCGCAGGAGGTCGACCTGCTCGACCTCCTGCAGGGAGCCGAGGCCCCGCAGCCCGAGCGGCGCGGCGCCCCCGATCAGCAGCACCGGGCTCCGGGCCGAGAACGCGTTGGCGATGCCGGTCACCGCGTCGGTCACGCCCGGCCCGGCGGTGACCACCGCGACGCCGATGTTCCGGGTGAGACGGGCGTAGGCGTCGGCGGCGTGCGCGCAGGCTTGCTCGTGGCGCATGTCCACGACCTGCACCCCCTCGGTGATGCAGCCGTCGTAGATCGGCAGGATGTGGCCGCCGCAGAGTGTGAAGATGTGCCCCACGCCGGCTTGCCGGAGCGTGCGCGCGACGAGGTGTCCCCCGTTGAGGTCCGCCATGCTAGCGGCCGGGCGTGGGCGGGATGTGGACGATCTCGAGCTTGAGCCGGTCGGGATCTTCGAAGAAGACCGCGTAGTAGCCCGGGCGGTACTCCGGGAACTCGCGGGGCGTCTGGTAGAGCGCGGTGAGATGGCGCGGGGCCATGAACTCGCCCCGGAATCGGTCCACGTCCTCTCGGCGCTCGACCCGCAGGGCGACGTGATTGAGCCCGGTGCGCTTGCGGTGGAAGCCGTGGCCGGCGTGGGCCGGATGCGTGGCGATCACCCAGATGTCGGCGCCCCGGCCCGAGAAGCCGGCGACCGTCTCCGACTGGTAGACCGTACGGTACTCGAGGTAGCCGAGCAGCTCCCGGTAGAACGGCAGCGAGACCGCCGCGTCGCGGACGTTGATCTGGAGATGATAGACCTCGGCCTTCACCAGAACTTCTCCCACTTCACGCTCTTTCGGTCCATGCCTTTCGTCACGAGCACATCGCGGACCCGGTTGATGGTCTCTCCGCCACCGCACACGTAGACGACCAGCCGGTCCACCCCGTACACGAGGCGCTCGACGGCCTCCGCGGGCTCTCCCTTCTCCCCGCGCCAGACGGCCGGGGGCTCGCGCAGCACCGGCAGGTAGGAGAAGCCCGGATAGCGCCGCGCCAGCGAGCGAAAATCGGCGTCGTAGACGAGCCAGCCCGGGTTGCGCGCCCAGTAGATCAGCGCGGTGGGCCGGCCGTAGCCGGTCTCGTAGAGGTGGCTCAGGATCGAGCGCACCGGCACGATGCCGATCTCCTCGGCCACGAAGACGGCGCGGCGCGTGTCGGCGCGGCTGAACACGAAGCCGCCGGTCGGTCCCTTGAACTGCACCGGATCGCCGGGCTGGAGGCCGCGCACCCACTGCGACCCCATGCCGCCGGGCGTCACGTCGATCGACAGCGTGAAGCCGCCGCGGCGGGTGGGCGGCGACACCATGCTCCACGCGCGCACGATCTTTGGACCAAAGGGCACCGAGATCCACTGCCCGGCCTCGAAGGTGAAGTCGGCGGGCTCGACCACCTGCAGGTCGACTTCCACGATCTCCGGGGTGAGCGCCCGCACCGCGGTCACGTTGGCCCGGCATTCGCGGGGCTTGGGGGCCACGCTCAGCCCTTCTGCACGCGGGGGACGATCTCGCTCGCGATCGCCTCGAGCTGCGCCGCCTCGTCCGCGAGATCGCCGATGGGGTTCATCACGAAGTAGCCGCAGCCCGCCCGCACGAAGCGATCGAGCTGCTCCGCGCACTGCTCGGGCGTGCCGATGACGCCGTACTTGCGGGCCAGCGGGCCCCAGTCCTGGGCGTAGCGCTTGGAGAGGTGGCGGACCCACGCCCGCTCGGCCGCCTCGTAGTCGCGCCCAACGGTCACGAAGGTGAGGTGCGCGGTGACGAAACCGTCGAGGCGTCGGCCAGCTTCTTCCGCGGCCTGCCGGATCTTGGCCACGCTCTGCGCGTAGCGCTCCGCCTGGACCACGTAGGAGATCCAGCCGTCGCCCTGCCGGCCCGCGCGCGCCAGCGCCGCGTCGGAGCGGCCGCCGACCCAGATGGGCGGTCCCGGCTTCTGTACGGGCTTGGGATCGATGCTCACGCCGTCGAACTGGGTGAAGCGGCCCTTGAACGTGGCCGGCGTGTCGCGCCAGAGCGTGCGCACCACGTCGATGGCCTCGGTCACCCGGGCGCCCCGCTCGCGGTGCGGCACCCCGCAGGCCTCGAACTCCTTCGGGTTCTCCCCGCCCACACCCACCCCGAAGATCAGCCGGCCGCCGCAGAGCACGTCGAGCGTGGAGGTGATCTTGGCCACCACCGTGGGCCGGCGGAGGGCCAGGAGGTAGACGCCGCTGCCCAGCCGGATGCGCTTCGTGATGCCGGCGCACGCGGCCAGCAGCGTGAGCGACTCGTAGAGCGGGTTGTGGAAGGAGACGTGATCGCCGGTCCACAGCGAGTCGAGCCCCAGCTCCTCGCAGCGCCGGGCGAGCGCGAACTGCTCCTCCGGGGGATGCATGGCCAGGAACGCGCCGAACTTGACCCGGCCTCCTGCCGCCTCGGGCGCGGTGGGCCGATCGCCGATCCCGGCCATCTAGCGCGGGAAGGCGTCCTTCACGCCGCCGTCCACCGTGATCGTGCAGCCGGTGGTCTTGGCCGAGCGATCGGAGGCGAGGAAGAGCACCGCCTCGGCCACGTCCTCCGGCAGGATGGGTCGGGCCAGGATGTTGCGCTTGCGGTAGAAGTCTTCGAGCTCGTCCACCGTGATGCCCTGGGCCCGCGCCCGCTCACGGCGCACGTCCTCCGACCAGAGCTTGGAGTCCCGGAAAACCGCGTCCGGGTTCACGATGTTGGACCGGATGCCGTGCGGGCCGCCTTCCAGCGAGAGGACCTTGGCGAGCTGCGCCTCGGCGGCCTTGGATGCGGAGTAGGCCGAGAAGTCCTTGCCGGGCGACATGACGTTCTTGGTCGCCACGAATACGAAGGCCCCGCCCAGCCGCTGCGTCTTCAGCACCCGCATCCCCTCGCGCGCCACCAGGAAGTGGCCGGTGGCATTCACCGCGAACGAGCGCTCCCAGTCCGCGAGCTCCATCCGGTCCACCGGCGCGGAGTGCGCGGTGCCCGCGTTGGAGACCACGATGTCGAGGCCTCCGTAGGTCAGCACCGCCTCCTCGAAGGCGGCGCGGACCGAGGCTTCGCTGGTCACGTCCATGCCGAGCCCGACCGCGCGGCCGGCGCCGTAGGCGGCCACGATATCCTCGGCCGCCTTGCGCGCCCCCGCCGCGTCGAGGTCGCCCACCACCACGTGCGCGCCCTCCGCAGCCAACCGCTGGGCGGCCGCGCGCCCGATGCCGCTGGCGCCGCCGGTGACCAGCGCGACGCGCCGGGCCAGCTCCTTTTCGGGCGGGGCCAGCGAGAGCTTGTAGAGCTCGAGCGGCCAGTACTCGACGTCGAAGGCCTCGCGCGCCGACAGCGAGACGTAGCCCCCGAACGCGGTGGCGGCGCGCAGCACCGAGATCGTGTGGTGGTAGATGTCGTTGACGATGCCCGCGGTGCGCCGATCCTTGCCGGTGGAGAACAGGCCGAGCCCGCCCACCACGATCACGCGCGGGAACGGGTCGGTGAGCCGGGCCCCGCCGGTGTTGTGCGCGTCGAAGTACGCCGAGTAGTCGGCCACGAAGCGCTCGACCGCCGCCTCGACGCCGGTCCGCACCGACTCCGGGTCGGCCGGGTTCGCCACCGGGGCGAAGCACGGCAGCCGCTTGGTGAAGATGGTGTGATCGGGCGTGGCCGGCCCGACGCGGCAGAGGCCCTCCGCCTCGCGCGAGGAGGCGAACTCCAGCACGTCGGGCGTGTCGTCGAAGAAGAGCACCTGGCGCCGGTCGCGTCCGACCATGCCGCGCAGGTAGGGCGCCACCGCCAGGGCCATCTTCCGCCGCGTCTCGGCGGGTGGGCTCGACACCGCGACGCCCCCGAAGCGCGCCCGTCCTCGCGCCCGGTGGGCGATCGCCTCCTCGGCTCGGCTGATCAGCTCGATCGTGGCGAGATACGCCGCCTTCACACTGGCGCCCCAGCAGATCGTGCCGTGCTTCTCGAGGAGGATCGCGCGCGCCTTCGGATGCGCGGCGAAGACCTGGGCGACCTCGCGCGAGATCAGGAAGCCCGGCCGCCGGTACGAAAGCGCGATCACCTCGTCGCCGTAGACCTCCCGGAGCACCTCACCGCTGCGGTCGTTGTTGGTCAGCGACACCACCGCGTCCGCGTGGGTGTGGATCACCGCCTCGGCCGGGAGGAAGCCGTGGAGCAGCGTCTCGATCGACGGGCGCGGGCTCGAGGGCTCCTGGAGCGTGTGAGCCAGGTAGTCCACCATCTCCTGGTCGCCCATGTCGGCGCGCTCGAGCAGGGCGAGCACGTCGTCCATCCGGACACCCGGGAAGTCCTTCTTCTGGATGCTCTTGAGATCGGAGCCGCTGCCCTTCACGCGCAGCACGCGCACCGGGCGGCCGCGGTGGTCTCGCTCGTCGCGCTTCACCGAGGTGTTCCCCCCGCCCCACACCACGAGCGAGGTCTCGGCCCCGATCAGGCGCGAGGCGTAGACGATCAGATCGAGATCGGTGAGGCCCTGCGCGTCGCCGTCGCTCCAGCGGGAGTCCATGGCGCCCTCACCATACCCGAATCCGCCATGGCGGTAAAGAATGCGGGGCGCTATCGTATGCGCGTGACCGGCCCTATCCCCCATCGCGCCGGCGACGGCCGGGAGGTCGCGGGCCCTCGCACCCGGAGCGTGACGGGCCGCCGCGTCTCTTCGTATGATGGGGAGCCCCGTGGGCCGGCCCGCCGCCACCACCCCACGAGCTTTCGCGGTGCCACGTCGGAGGACCTGGGAGGACGATGACCTCATGAAAGGCCAGATGATGGACTACCCCCTCACCCTGACCCAGTTCTTCGAGCGCACGCGGCGGGTCTTCCACCGGAAGACCATGGCCACGCGCGTACCCGGGGTGGGGCTGCAGCGTTACACGTACGGCGACTACGCCGATCGCGTCTGCCGGCTGGCCGGCGCGCTGCGGGGGCTCGGGCTGCAGAAGGGCGCTCGCGTCGGCACCTTCGCCTGGAACTCGCACCGGCACATGGAGGTGTACTTCGCGGCGCCGCTCATGGGCATGGTGCTCCACACCGTGAACATCCGGCTCTCCGCCCAGGACATCACCTACATCGTCAACCACGCGGGCGACGAGGTGCTGATCGTCGACGCGAGCCTTTGGCCCATCCTGGAGCCGCTGCGGAAGGGCCTCACCACCGTCAAGCACTTCATCGTGATGAAGGACTCGCCCGACGCCGAGATCCCGGCGGGAACGCTCGACTACGAGCAGCTCGTGATGTCCACGCCGCCGGTCACCGAGTGGCCCCGCGTCGGGGAGACCGACGCGGCCGGCATGTGCTACACCTCCGGCACCACCGGCCATCCGAAGGGCGTGGTCTACACCCACCGCGCGATCTACCTGCACTGCTTCGCCTCCTCCACCGTGGACGTGCTCGGCATCTGCGAGCGCGACGTGATCCTGCACATCGTGCCGATGTTCCATGCCAACGCCTGGTGCGTGCCGTTCGCCGGGGTCATGAACGGGTCCACCCAGATCTTCGGCGGGCCCAACCCGCAGCCGCGCGACATCATCGAGATCGTCCACCACGAGAAGGTGACCGTGGTGGGGGCGGTGCCCACGGTGTGGATCGCCATCCAGGCCATCCTCGAGAAGGAGCCGGAGTGGGACATCTCCTCGATCCGCTGCATCCCCATCGGCGGATCGGCGGCTCCCCGGAGCCTCATCGAGCTGTTCGACAAGAAGTACGGCGCCTACATGCTCCACGCGTGGGGCATGACCGAGATGACCCCGCTCGGCAGCGTGTGCCGGCCGCGCTCCTACATGGACGCCCTGCCGGAGGACGATCGCTACGCGGTGCGGGCCAAGCAGGGGGTGCCGGTCGCCGGCGTCGACATGAGAATCGTCGACGACGCCGGCGCCGTGCTGCCGTGGGACGGGCATAGCGCGGGCGAGATCCAGGTGCGCGGGCCGTGGGTGACGAGCGGGTACTACGACAATCCCGAGAGCGCGGCGCAGTTCACGCGAGACGGCTGGTTCCGCACCGGCGACGTGGCGTCGATCGACCCCGACGGTTACATCCAGATCACCGACCGCACCAAGGATCTGATCAAGTCGGGCGGCGAGTGGATCTCGAGCGTGGACATGGAGACCACGATCATGGGCCACCCTCACGTGCTCGAGGCCGCGGTGATCGCGGTGCCGCACCAGCGCTGGGTGGAGCGGCCGCTCGCCTGCGTCGTGCCCAAGCCGGAGTTCGAGGGCACGCTGACCGCCGAGGACATCTACGAGTACTTGAAGCCCCGCGTGGCCAAGTGGTGGCTGCCCGACGAGGTCGTCTTCATCGAGGCGGTGCCCAAGACCAGCGTCGGCAAGTTCGACAAGAAGGTCCTCCGCGAGCGCTTCAAGACCTGGCGGCCCAAGTCCTGACCGGGCCGGACCGCCCCCCTCAGCAGCGCTTCGCGAGGTCGGGCCAGGTCACCTCGGGAAGCAGGGGCTCGGCGCGGCCCTTCCAGCCGGCGGCCATCGCCTTCAGGCGGGTCGTGCGCTCGGCGGCCAGCGGGTGGTTCGAGAGGTACGCGAAGGCCTTGGGATGGTCGCCCTCGTCCTTCACCATCGAGTCGAAGAAGGCGATCATGCCGCGCGGATCCACCCGGGCGGCCAGGAGCATGCGCATCCCCTCGACGTCGGCCTCCTCCTCCGCGCGTCGGGAGTAGCGCAGCCCGCCGAGGGTCCGCGCGGTCTGCAGCCCGTAGGCGAGCGGCCCGGTCACGTCCCCGGTGAGCGCCATGAGCAACAACCCGGTGGAGGCGTCGCGGATCACCGCGCGGGTCGAGTGGCGCTGCAGCACGTGCTGTAGCTCGTGGGCGAGGACGCCCGCCAGCTCCTCGGGCGTCCGGGTCCGCTCCAGGAGCTTGCGGAACACGACCACGTAGCCGCCCGGGAGCGCGATCGCGTTGACGACCGGGCGATCCACGACGTACACGCGGAAGGTGTACGGCGATGGGGGTCCCGCCGCGACGAGCCGACGCACGATCGTATCCATCGCGGCGCCCAGCTCGGGATCCGCGCAGCGCCGCTCGGTCGGCGCCAGGTAGGTGAGGGCCGACTGGCCCACGCTCTCCTCCCAGGAGACCGGCACGTGCGGCGCCACCAGCGCGGCCAGCAGCGGGATGCCCCACAGATAGATCGCGGCGGTTGCCGCGATCGTCCCCGCCGCGGCCACGATCGTCCAGCGCAGACGCGCCGCGCGGCGGCTCGGCTTGTGGAAGCGGAGGCCCACGTCCGGCGACGCCTCGTGCAGGCTCTCCAGGAAGGCCACGTCGGAGATGAGGAGCGTCTCGGGCAGCGTGTCGCCTCGCTCGAGGCGAACCTCCTCGCCCGCGTAGAAGCCCTGCGTCTGGCGTACCTCGCGATAGGGCCAGAGCCGGGTCCAGCCGCCCGAGGTGGTGACCTCGAGCCCCTCGCGCATGAGGCGGATGGTGGCGGGTTGGCGCGCCGCGGTCTGGCCGTCGAGATAGAAGCCCTGCCAGTCAGTGCGCATGAGCGGAGCGGCGACCCGGAATCAGGCCAGGTCGAAGCCGGTGTCGAAGAAGCCCGACAGGCCCTCGCCGATGGTCGAGACGCTCTGGGCCTGCTGCTGGATGCGCTCCAGGTCGAGCGGCCCCAGCAGGGCCAGGTTGCGGAAGGAGAAGTTGATGTTCCGCACCCGCACCCAGGGCCAGGCAATCCCGAGCGTGCCGATGAGCAGGAGCGCGTCGACCACCCAGAGGCCGAGCAGCGCGCCGCCGGTCACGCTGCAGGAGAAGCGCGCAGCGCCGAAGCGCGTACTGTCCCAGAAATAGCGGCGCTTGCGCGCCACGTACCAGACCCAGCACAGGCCGAGGGTGGGCAGGGTGAGCAGCGCGGCGATCAAGTAGTGCTTGAACAGCTCACGGCCGCGGCCGGTGAACTCGAAGCGCTCGCTGCCGAAGTAGGAGTGCGACACCATGAACGCCTGGCGGGTCACCAGGAAGAACGGATAGTAGAAGCCGAACGTGATACCGCTCAAGAAGGTGCCCACGATCCAGATCTTGATCAGCTCCCACACCCGCCCGCGGAACGAGAAGCGGATCCCGCGCCAGGAGGTGCGGCTCAGCCGGTAGCGCCGGGCTCCCACCGTCGCGATCGGGAAGAAGACGAAGAGCATGCTGGCCGAGACGATGCCCGCCGCGACCTTCATCAAGATGGGCACGTCGAGAACGTCGCGGACCAGCCTCAGCAACAGGATCGGCAGCCCGAAGACCAGCACCGCCTTGAGCGTACCCAGGAGCAGCTCGCGCGCGGTGCCGTGATAGGCGAAGCGGTCTCCCTCGATCTGGGTCTGGCCGGCCAGGTACTGCCGCACCCGGGTCTTGGCCCAGAAGTAGTAGATCCCGAGCGTCACGATCATGAGCAGCACGTTGACCACGTGAATGCCGAACAGCGTGCCTCCCGCACCGTGGAAGGTCGGGCGGCGGATCGAGGTGGAGCCGGGCATCCCCGGCCCCGGCGTCTCCGGGCCCGGACCGGGTAGCGGTGGCACCGGCGGCCCCACCGGCAGGCGGGGCGGCGGAGGAGGCGGCGGTGGCGGCGGCGAGTCCGGAGGCGCGGCAGGCGGAGCCGGGGGAGGAGCGATCCGTGATGCGGGTGGCGGCGCTACCCGTGCGGCGGGCGACGTTCCGGGCTTCCGGAAGAACGACGGCCGCCCCGCAGGCTCCTGCCCGTCCATACCTCACGACTATCGCCGCGAGACGCGACGAGAGTCAACTTTTGCGGCAGCCGCGCGGCGGCGTCAGGCCCCCGCTGGCTCGCTGGCCGCGAAGCGCTCCAGATGGTGCTCGGCGTCCCCGAAGGTCTGGGCGATCATGGTCAGCCGCCGGAAGGTGTGGCTGATCTTGAGCTCCTCGGTCATGCCCATGCCGCCGTGGAGCTGCACCGCCTCCTGGCTCACGTGCCGGCAGGCGTCCGCGACCTTGATCTTGGCCGCGGAAACCGCGTGGCGTCGCTCGGCCGGCGGCGCGCTGTCCACCTTCACGCACGCCAGGCATGCCATGGAGCGCGCCTGCTCGTAGCTGATCACCATGTCCACCATCCGGTGCTGCAGCGCCTGGAAGCTGCCGATCGGCACCCCGAACTGCCGCCGCGTCTTGAGATACTCGAGCGTGGCCTCGTTGGCGAAGCGAATGGCCCCGACCGCCTCCGCGCAGAGCAGCGCGGTCGCGTAGTCGGCCGCGTCCTCGATCAGCGGCAGCGCGCGACCCTCGTCGCCCAGCTGCGCTTCCGCACCGACCGAGACCCCGGAGAGCCACACGTCGGCGGCCCGCAGCTCGTCGATGGTGCGGTACTCCTTGACGGTCACGCCCGGCGCGGCCCGGTCAACCAGGAAGAGGCTGATGCCGGCGGAATCGGTGTCACCGCCGCTGGTGCGAGCCGACACGATCAGGGTGTCGGCGGAGGCCCCGTGCAGCACCGCGCGCTTCTCCCCCTCGAGCACGAACCCCGACCCGCTGCGCTTGGCGCGCGTGGCCACGTGGCGCAGGTCGTAGCGGGCGGCGCGCTCGGTGTGGGCGAAGGCCAGCCGGTGCTTGCCCTGGATCAGCTCGGGCAGGATGCGCTTCTGCTGGGCCACGCTGCCGCCGCGCGCGACCAGCCGCCCCGCGAGCCCCACGTTGACCCAGTAGGGCTCGACCACCAGGCCCTCGCCGAGCGCCTCCATGACCAGCATCACGTCCACCGCGGTGCCGCCGAAGCCGCCGTGCTCCTCCGCGAAGGGCACGCCCAGGAGCCCCATCTCCGCGAAGGCGGCCCACACCGCCTCGCTCGAGCCGGTGGGCGAATCGACGATCTTGGCGCGCGCGTCGATCGAGTACTCGTTGGCCAGGTAGCGCTTGAGGCTGTCGGCCAGGAGCTGCTGCTCCTCGGTCAGGTCGAAGTTCATAGCCCCAGGGTCGCCTTCGCGATGATGTTCCGCTGGATCTCGTTGGAGCCGGCGTAGATCGTGGCCTTTCTGAGGTTGCAGTACCGAGGAGCAAGGCGGGCCGTGAAGTGGTCGAAGTCCATCGCGTCAACCGGCCGGAAGGCCTGGGCCAGCGGACCCGCGGCCTGCATCATCAGCTCGGTGATCGCCTGCTGGATCTCGGTGCCCTTGATCTTGAGCATCGAGACGTCGGCGCCGGGCGGGCGGCCGCTGCGCCGCATCTGGTCGAGGAAACGCAGGTTGGTGATCTCGAGCGCCATCAGCTCGACCTCCACGCGCGTCAGCCGGTCGCGGAAGCGCGGGTCCTCCATGAGAGGCCGGCCGTCCTTCATCTGCTCGGCGGCCAGCTCCTTCAGCTTGGCCAGCTCGCGCTTGGAGGCCCCGATGCGGCCGGTGCCCATGCGCTCGTAGCCCAGCAGGTACTTGGCCACCGTCCAGCCCTTGCCTTCCTCGTGCACGAGGTTTTCGATCGGTACCTTGACCTCGTCGAAGAAGACCTCGTTGACCTCCTTGCTGCCGTCCATCAAGACGATGGGCCGTACCGTGATACCCGGTGTCTTCATGTCGATCAACAGGAACGAGATGCCGTCCTGGCGCTTGCCGGTGTTGGGATCGGTGCGGACCAGGCAGAAGATCCAGTCCGCGTGGTGCGCCATCGTGGTCCAGATCTTCTGGCCGGTGACGACGAACTGGCCGTCCTGGCGCACCGCGCGGGTCTTGAGCGAGGCCAGATCGGAGCCCGAGCCCGGCTCCGAATAACCCTGACACCAGAAGTCCTCGCCCTGGTAGATGCGCGGCAGGAACTTCTTCTTCTGGGCCTCGGTACCGAACTGCAGGAGCACCGGCGCGCACATCCGGACGCCGAAGGGCACCACCATCGGGGTCGCCGCGAAGCCGCACTCCTCCTCGAAGATGTAGCGCTGCACCACGTTCCAGTCGGTGCCGCCCCACTCGGCCGGCCAGTCCGGCGCGACCCAACCCTTCTTGGCCAGGATCTTGTGCCAGCGCAGGAGCTCTTCCTTCGACAGCTCCTGGTAGCTCTCCATCTTCTGGCGCAGGTCGTGGGGCAGGTTCGTGCGCAGCCAGCCCCGCACCTCGTCGCGAAACGCGAGCTCCTCGGGGGAGTAGGTCAGGTCCATGTCAGGCTCCTTTGACCGTCGTGCCGCGGGCGGGGCCGAAGGTCATGCTATCCCAGGGCACGGATCAGGTCCAGCAGCCGGCCGAGGGTCGCGAGCCGCGCCTGCAGTCCCTCTCCGGCCGGCTCCACCCGCAGCGTCGTGATGCCGGCCTGGCGGTACGCTTGGAGGCGGGCGCGCACCATCGCGTCGGTGCCGAGCAGATTGGTCTTGAGCACCAGCTCGTCGGGCACCCGCGCCGCGGCCTCCTCGCGCTTGCCGGCGAGCCAGAGGCGCTGCACGTCGACCGCGACGTCCTCATAGCCGGCCCGGCGGAAGGCCTCGTTGTAGAAGTTGTGCTGGCGGGAGCCCATCGCGCCCAGCGTGAAGGCCAGGCCGGGCTTGCGCGCCGGGATCAGTCGCTCGACGTCGTCCCCGAAGGAGACCAGACCGCCGGCCTGCAGGTCGAGCTGGCCGAGCGATCGGCCCGCCCGGGCCGCTCCGGCGGCCAGGTGGTCGGTGAAGATCCGCGCGTGCTCGGGCATGAACGAGGTGCCGAGCCAGCCGTCGGCGATCTCGCCCGTCATCTCAAGGCTCCTCGGGGAAAGGGTCGCCAGATAGATCGGAATGCCCGGCTGCGGCGGAGCGGCAGACCGGATGGCCTTGCCCTCGCCGCCGGGCAGCGGCAGCTCGTAGAGCTTGCCCTTGTAGGCCAGGTGCTCGCCGGAGATCGTGCGGCGGACGATCTCCACGATCTCGCGCATGCGCTGGACGGGCCGGTCGAAGCGGATGCCGTGCCAGCCCTCGATGACCTGGGGTCCGCTCACCCCCAGGCCCAGCAGGAAGCGGCCGTCCGACATCGAGGCGAGGCTCATCGCGGTCATGGCCACGAGCGCCGGCGTGCGCGTCCCCGCCTGGATGATGCCGGTCCCCAGGCGGATGCGCGAGGTGCGCGCGGCCATGAAGGCGAGCGGGGTGACCGCGTCGTGGCCCCAGGCCTCCGCGGACCAGACGTCGTGCACGCCGAGGCGCTCGGCCTCCGTGACGTAGGCGCTCGCCTCAGCCCAGTCCGTCTGGGCGAGCCGCAGCGAGATCGAGACGCGCATCAGGACGCCCGCATCAGGTCGGGCCTGGCGCGCCGAGGGCCGCCGCGATCTTCTGGAGCTGGCCCGCGTGGTCGAGGTCGTGCAGGCGCGTGAAGAGCAGCGTCTCCCGCCAGGTGAGCGGACCGAACATGGGATGCTCGATCCGCGCGTCGGCGGCGGCCGAAGCATCCGCGGCCCGCACTCGGGCGAAGAGGGCCGTCCGCTGCTTGGCCAGGACCTCGTACCAGAGCTCGGCCGGCCACCGCGGAGCGTCCTCGATCCCCCGCCCGGTCGGCCGGGGGCCCGCCGGCAAGCCGTCGAGCGCGCGCACGATGCCGCCGCCGAAGTAGGCATCGGCCGCCACCACGTGGGCCATGACCTCGTTGCCGCTCCACTCCTCGGGCGCCGGACGCTCGCTGAAGCGGGCCGCCGGCACCGCGGCCGCGCCGGCCCGAAGGTCCGCCATGGCCGCCTCGACCTTCTCGATGAGAGCGGCCGGGGTCAGCTTCGCCCCTTGGGCGACCAGATAGCTCCGGATGCGTGCCTGCACTTCGTTCATCGCGGCTTGGACTTTATCTCGGTGGCTCGCCCGCCGCAACCGCCGACGAACCTAAAGACCGATCGCGTCGAAGAACGCGCCGATGACGCCCTGCACCTCGGCCCGATGGCTACGGTTCGGAAAGTGCGGGCCGCCCTCCACCACGTGCAGGCGCGCGCCGGGAATGGCCTCGGCCACCTGCCGGGACATCGCGGCGGTCGGGAAGCTGTCCTCCGAGCCCGCGATGACCTGCACCGGGCAGCGAATGCGGCGACAGTCCGCGAGCCACTCGGGCCGGCTGTAGGTCTCGTCGAGCAGCGCCAGCAGCGAGGCCACCGAGTGGCGTCGGAGCCCGCCGATCAGGTCCGCGTAGCGATCGGGCCGCCCCTTCAGGCGGGCCAGGGCGTCGTCGCCCATGCGCAGGCGGACGTTGGCGTCGAAGTACTCGTCGAAGCGCCCGGCCTCGACGAGCGGTCGATGGCGGGCCCACCACTGCTTGTCGGCCCGCGTCGGCTCGAACGGGGGGCCGCTGATCGAGACCACCGCCCGCGCCCGCTCCGGCGCGTGCGCGGCGATCCACAGCGAGAGCGCGCCGCCCATGGACGCACCGCCCCAGACCGCCGCGCGGATACCGAGGCCGTCCAGCCAGCGCAGCAGGTCGTCGGCCTTGCAGGCGTAGGTGTAGTCCTCGACCCGCTCGAAGCGGCTGGAGAGGCCGTGGCCGCGGGTGTCAGGGAAGAGGGCACGCACCCGGTCGAGGAACGGCTCGAGATCCGGCAGCATCACCGAGGAGTCCTCCACCGAGCCGCCGTGGATCCAGACGACGATCGGAGGCGAAGCGGCCGAATCCCACGCGAGCCCCGCCTCCCGCCAGTGCAGGCGGACGCCGGTGGACAGCACGACCTCAGGCAGGGCCCATCCTCTTCTCCAGGTGGCGCGCGTAGCGCGACATGGAATAGGTGCAGACCCAGTACACCACCGCGATGAACAGATAGATCGGGAACGGCCGGATCTCGCGATTGTTCACGACCTGCGCGGCCTTGGTCAGATCCATGAAGCCGATGATCGAGGCGAGCGAGGTGTCCTTGAAGAGCACGATGAACTGGGTGACCAGCGACGGAATCATGTTCTTGAGCGCCTGCGGCAGGATCACGAAGCGCATGCCCTGGGTCCCGCTGAGGCCGAGCGCTGTGCCCGCTTCCACCTGGCCACGCGGGACGGACTGGATACCCGCGCGCACGATCTCGCCGAGATAGGCGGCCTCGAAGATCACGAAGGCGGCGAGGGCGACGCCGAACTCCGGGATCGAGGTCTTGAGCACGATCGGCATGATGAACCACATCCAGAAGATCACCATGACCAGGGGGACGCCCCGGAAGAACTCCACGTACACGGTGGCCGGGAGGCGGATCCAGCGCTGGGGGGCCAGCCGCGCGATGCCGATGAAGATGCCGAGGATGAAGCCCAGGATGATGGACGGGATGGCCAGCCGCAGGGTGCCACCGACGAAGTTCCCGATGCCGAGGAAGCCCTGCAGCAGCAGGAACGGGAGGTTGCGCCAGATGACGTCGAGATCGAGCATGGCGCGCTAGCGTCTCCGCCGCCCGCCGCCCGTGATGAGGCCGGGGATGGCGGTGCGGCGCTCCACCCAGGACATGAGCGACGCGATGGAGACGCAGAGGACCAGGTAGATGACGGTACCCGCGGTGAGAGCCTCGATCGCCTTCGCGGTGTAGGTCTCGATCTGGCGGGTCTGGAACGTGAGCTCGGCCACGCTGATGGTGAGCGCGACCGACGAGTTCTTGAGCAGGTTGAGCGACTCGTTGGTCCCGGGCGGGATGATGAGGCGCAGGGCCACCGGCAGGATCACGTAGCGGTACGCCTGGAACGTGGTGAGGCCCGACGCCACCGACGCCTCGAGCTGGGTGCGCGGGATGGCCTGGATGCCGGAGCGCAGCACCTCGGAGAAGCGCGCCCCGCTGTAGACGCCGAGCGCCCCCACCGCCGCCCAGAACTCAAGGCCGTGGGCGAGCAGCCAGTCCAGGATGGTCTGGGGCAGGAGCGGGGGCACCGCGAAGTACCAGAAGAACATCCAGACCAGCAGCGGCACGTTGCGGAAGAACTCCACGTAGAACGTGGCGGCGGCGCGTAGCGGCCAGAAGCGCACGGTGCGGAGCGCGCCCGACACGATGCCGAGCGCCATCGCGATCAGCCAGGCCACGATCGACAGCTCGAGCGTGGTGATCAAGCCGCTCAGCAGCCACTGACCGGACTCGCCGGTCCACAGCACCGACCAGTTGAACTTGTAGTTCATCCGCCCTCGCGCCGGTTCTCTACTTGGGAACGACCTGCAGGAGCATGAAGCTGCGGGCCTGGGGCGTCATCGGATAGGGCAGCTCGCTCTTGGGCCCGAACCACTTCTCGTAGATCTCGAAGAACTTGCCGGACTCGATGCCGTCCATCAGGCCCGCGTTGACCACGTTGCGGAAGTCGGTGTCACCCTTCCGCAGGGCCATGCCGTAGGGCTCGTAGGAGTAGAAGTCGCCGACGATCTCCCACAGGGCCGGGTTCGGCGACTTGGCCTTGAGCCCGGCGAGCTGGATGCCGTCGTTGGTGTAGGCGTCCACCTGGCCCTGCGCCAGCGCCTGGAAGGCCGCGGGCTGGTCCGGGAACTCGCGCAGGACGGCCTTGGGCGCCTTCTCGCGGATTATCCGCGCGTTGGTCGAGCCCTGCTGGGCCGCGATGCGCTTGCCGTCGATGTTCTTGATGCCCTTGATGGGGCTGCCCTTCTTCACCAGGAACTGGGCGCCGGTGACGAAGTAGGTCAGCGTGAAGTCCACGCTGTCGCGCCGGGTCCGCGTGTCGGTCATGGTCTCGGCGACCAGGTCGACCGCCCCCGAGGAGAGCAGCGGGATGCGGGTCGGCGGCGTGCTCTCCTTCTTCTCCACCTTGATGGGCTTGCCCAGCTTCTTCTCGAGCGCGGGCCTGATCAGCTCGTCGACCAGGTCGATGGAGAAGCCGACCCACTCGTTCTTGGCGTTGACGTAGCCGAACGGCGGGGACCCGGTGCGGGTACCGATGGTCACCGTCCCGGTCTCGTTGATCTTGTCGAGCGTGCTCTTCTGCTGGGCCAGCGCCGGCGCGAACCCGACCGCGAGCAGCGCCAGCACCATGACGAATCCGATCGATCGCCTCATGCACGTCCTCCTGGTTGTCGAGTCAGTGAGTCAGGATCTTGGACAGGAAGTCCTTCGCGCGGTCCGACTGGGGCGCCGCGAAGAAGGCTTCCGGTTTCTGCACCTCGACGACCTTGCCGTAGTCCATGAACACCACGCGGCTGGCCACCCGGCGGGCGAAGCCCATCTCGTGGGTGACCACCATCATGGTCATGCCCTCCTTGGCGAGGTCGGTCATGACGTCCAGCACCTCGTTGATCATCTCCGGATCGAGCGCGGAGGTGGGCTCGTCGAACAGCATGATCTTGGGCTGCATGGCGAGCGCGCGAGCGATGGCCACCCGCTGCTGCTGACCGCCCGAGAGATTGGCCGGGTAATAGTCGGCCCGGTCGGGGATGCGGACGCGCTGGAGCAGGCCGCGGGCGACCTTCTCGGCCTCGTCCGCGCGCATGCCTTTCACCTTGAGCGGGGCCAGCATGATGTTCTGCAGCACCGTCATGTGGGGAAACAGATTGAACGACTGGAAGACCATGCCCACGTCGGTGCGCAGCTTCACCAGGTTCACCCCGGAGCCGGTGATGGGCTCCCCGTGAACCGTGATCTGGCCCTGCTGGATCGGCTCGAGCCGGTTGACGCAGCGGATCAGGGTGCTCTTGCCGGAGCCCGAGGGGCCGCAGACCACGATGACCTCGCCCGCGTCCACGCTCAGGTCCACGTCGGTCAGCACGTGGTGCTCCCCGAACCACTTGTTGACGCCCTTGAAGTCGATCGCGACGGCCATGGCTACTCGATCACCAGCAGCACGTCTCCGGGATTGACCGCCTGACCGACCTGCACACGGATCTCCTTCACGGTGCCCGTCGCCTGCGCCTTGAACTCGTTCTCCATCTTCATCGCCTCCAGCACGATGAGGCCGTCGCCGAGAGCGACCGACTGGCCCACCGCGACCTCGATCAGCGTCACCTTGCCCGGCATCGGCGCCTTGAGCACCTGGCCGCGCTCGGCCCCGGCGCTCCCACGGGTGCGGATGATGTAGCGCGTCTCCTCCTCGACCCGGACCGTGTAGCGCTCGCCGTTGACGTCCACCGCGTAGGTCCCGTCCTGCTCGGTCACGTCCGCCACGAGAGAGACCCCGTCGAGCAGGATGGACCAGATGCCCTCCACCGTCTGTCGGGCGTCCACGACGGCGGTCTCGCCCTCGAGCGTCACGGTGTAGCGGCCCGCCTCCCCGGTGACCTCGACGGGGGTGGTCGCGCCGCCCGCCTGGACTTCGAACTTCACCGGCTCCTCCAGCCCGGCCGCAGCGCCTGCCGCCACGCGCTCGGCGAGACGGCCGAGGTCGCGGCCGCGGGCCCCTGACGGCCCGCGCGCTCGTAAGCGGTGAGCGCCGCCGCGATCAGCGCCACCTTCCGGTGGAGGCCGGCCCCTTCCGGGCGGTCCGCGGGCAGGAGGCGCTCCATGAAGCCGGTGGAGAGGCGGCCGGCCGCGAAATCCGGGTGCGCGATGATCCGCCGCAGGATCGGGATCGTGGTCTGCACCCCGGTGACCTGATACTCCGCGAGCGCCCGCGCCATGCGCGCGGTGGCCGCCTCGCGGTCCGGCCCCCACACGATCAGCTTGGCCATGAGCGTGTCGTAGAAGCGCGGGATCGTGCAGCCCGCGTAGACGCCGCTGTCGTCGCGCACCCAGGGGCCGCCCGGCGCGCGCAGGGCGGCCACGCGGCCGGGCGACGGGATGAACGCCGCGTACGGATCCTCCGCGTTGATCCGGCACTCGATGGCCCATCCGTGGAGCGCCACGTCGTCCTGGACGAAGCCGAGCTTCTCTCCCGCCGCGATGCGCAGCTGATCCTTGACGAGGTCGCGCCCGGTCACCAGCTCGGTCACCGGATGCTCGACCTGCAGGCGCGTGTTCATCTCGAGGAAGTAGAAATTCCGGTCGCGGTCCACCAGGAACTCGACGGTGCCCGCGTTGACGTAGCCCACCGCCGCGGCCACCCGGCACGCGGCCTCCCCCATGCGCCGCCGCATCTCCGGCGTGACGAAGGACGACGGGCTCTCCTCGACCAGCTTCTGGTGGCGCCGCTGGATCGAGCACTCGCGCTCGCCCAGGTACACCACGCCGCCGTGGGCGTCGGCCAGCACCTGGATCTCGATGTGGCGCGGCTCCTCCACGAAGCGCTCGATGTAGACCGCGGCGTCGCCGAACGCGGCGCTCGCCTCGGAGCGCGCGGCCCGCAGCGCGGAGGCCAGCTCGCCGGGCGTACGCACCAGCCGCATGCCCTTGCCGCCACCGCCCCTGGCCGCCTTGAGCATGACCGGGTAGCCGACCTGACCCGCCACGCGGGCCGCCTCGGCGTCGTCGGTCACCGGCTGCTCGGTGCCCGGCACCACCGGCACCCCCAGCTTGATGGCCACCAGGCGCGCCGCCATCTTGTCGCCCATGGCGCGGATCGCCGCGGGCGGCGGGCCGATGAAGGTGAGCCCGGCGTCCTGGCAGGCCTGGGCAAAGCCGGCGTTCTCGGCGAGTAACCCGTACCCGGGATGGACCGCCTCGGCGCCGGTGCTCCGCGCCGCCCCGATCAGCCGGTCGATGGCGAGATAGCTCTCCACGGCCGGCGCGGGACCGATGGGTACCGCTTGATCGGCGGAGAGGACGTGGAGGGACTCGCGGTCCGCCTCGGAGAAGACGGCGACCGTCTTGATGCCCAGCTCGCGGCAGGCGCGGATGACCCGGACGGCGATCTCGCCGCGATTGGCGATGAGAATCTTCCCGAACGGCGGGTTCACGTCGGGGGATCATAGCACGCAAACCCGCGCCCCGGCTGGGGAAACGAGGCTTCTAGCGATCGAGCGCCTTGACGGCTTCCTCCACGAACGAGGTGTCGACGATCGACTTGAGCGGCAGCGGTTTCTTCATGAAGCCGTTGGCCACCCACCAGGCCATCTGCCGCTCGATGTCCGGCACGAGGAGCCGCCCGTTGCGATCCTGGAAGGGAAACCCGAGCCGGATGATCTCGGGCCGGGCCCCGGTGTACTTCGCGGTGATCGCGACCACCTCCTCGTAGTTGGCTCCGGGCACGGTGCGTCCGTCCTTCTGGATCAGCGCGGCGTCGACGTAGTAGCGGGAGGCCTTCACGTAGCCCTTCATGAAGGCGACGGCGCGCGCTCGGTCGGTGGCGAACTTGCCCGAGTAGAAGACGGTCGCGATCTGCCACGGGTAGAGATCGCCGGCCCACGCCATGATCTTGCCGAAGCCCTGCGCCTCGGCCGCCGCCGGGAAGGGCTGCGGCACCAGGATCGCGTCCACCTGCTTGCCCTTGAGCGCCTCCACGGTGGCCGACATGGCCTGGAGCGGCACGATCTTGACGTCCGCGAGGGTGAGGCCGTCCTTCTCCAGGATGTTGCCGATGTGGTAGTGGAACGTCGAGCCGAGCTGGGTCACCCCGATCCGCTTGCCCTTGAGGTCTCTGATGGATCGCAGCCCGCCGTCCCACATCTCCTTCTGCACCACGATGGCCACCAGCGGATAGCCGGGCCACTCACGGCCCTTGTCGGCCACGATCCAGAGCTTCTCGCCGCCCAGCACGATGTTGTAGAGCGCCGCGGTGAGCCCGGTGGCGCCCACGTCGAGCTGGCCGGCGGCCAGCGCGGTGGCGATGGGCGCCGCGGCCTGGAAGTAGACCAGCTCGGGCTCGATCCCGAATTCGCGGAAGAAGCCCTTCTCGACGCCCACGAAGATGGGCGCGGACGACGTCAGCTTGAGCAGGCCGATCTTGACCGGGGCCGGCTTCGGCTGCGCCTGGGCTTCCGCCGCGAGGAGGCCGGCCGTGAGCGCCAGGGCCAGGAGAGGGACGAAGCGAGCGCGATGCAGGGACATGCGAGGTCTCCTCGGAGAGGGGCGATCAGGTATGGCGCCATCGGATCACCGCGCGCTCCAGCCCGTTGAGCCCCCAGTGCGAGAGCAAACCCAGCAGCGAGAGCACCACGATGCCGACCATGAGCTTGGTCGTCTCCATCAGGTTGCCGGACTGCAAGATCAGGAAGCCGATGCCCGCGTCGGCGGCGATCTGCTCCGCCGCCACCAGCAGGAGCAGCGCGGTGCCCGCGCCCAGCTTGAGGCCCGCGAACACCATGGGCAGCGCCGAGGGGAGGATGACCTTGCGGATGACGCTCCACCGCCCCGCCCCGAAGGACACCGCGGCGCGGATCAGCAGCGGATCCGCCTGACGCACGCCGGTGTAGGTGCTGATCACCATCGGGAAGAACACCCCGAGCGCCACCACCGCGACCTTCGAGGCCTCGCCGATGCCCAGCCACAGGATCAGGAGCGGGAGCAGGGCGATCTTGGGGATGGGGAATGTCGCCGCGATGATCGGCTGCACCACCGCGTCGGCCAGCGAGAAGAAGCCGACCGCCACCCCCACGCTGATGCCGGTCACCACCCCGATGCCGAACCCCCAGGCCAGCCGCTCGAGGCTGCGGGCGAGGTGCACGAAGAGCTGGCCCGAGGTGACCATGTCGATGCCTTCCGCCAGCACCCCCGTCGGCGAAGGAAGGAAGAGCGAGGACACCCAGCCGGTGCGCGTGACCAGCTCCCACAGCACGACCAGTCCCAGCAGGGCGAGCACGCGCACGGTCCGGTAGTCGGGCCGGCGGAGGAACGCGGTGCGGTCGGCGACGACCAGGCGCTCGACCGCCATCAGTCCCCCTGCCCCGAGACCACGTCGCCGTCCAGCAGCGCAGTTTGGGCCTGCGACTTGATCAGCCCCCAGATGCGGTCGGCGGCCTGCACGAACACCGGATCGCCGTAGTGGCTCTCACGCCGGGGGCGCGGGAGCTTGATCGGCACGACGTCGAGCACCTCGCCGGGCCGGCGCGACAGCACGATGACCCGGTCGGCCATGAAGACCGCCTCCTGGATGTTGTGGGTCACGTAGAGAACGGACTGCCGGGTGGTCTCCCAGATGTTGAGCAGCTCGTCCATCATCAGCGTGCGCGTCTGGGCGTCGAGGGCCGAGAACGGCTCGTCGAGCAGCAGCACCGCCGGCTCCACCGCGAGCGCCCGCGCGATGCCCACCCGCTGCCGCATGCCGCCGGAGAGCTGATGCGGGTACCTGGCCTCGAAGCCACCGAGCCCGGTCATGTCTAGGTAGCGGCGGGTGCGCTCGACACGCTCGAGGCCGGAGACACCCAGCTCCTCGAGCCCGAACTCGACGTTGGCGCGCGCCGTCCGCCACGGGAAGAGCGCGAACTCCTGGAAGACGGTGGCGGCGGTCGGCCGCCCGGGCCGCGGCTCGCCCTCGAAGTACACCCGGCCCGACGTGGCGGGCAGGAGCCCCGCGATAATGTTGAGCAGCGTGGACTTGCCGCAGCCCGAGGGGCCCAGCAGCGCCACGAACTCGCGCGCCTCGACCGCGAAGTCCACTTGGCTCAGCGCGGCCACGTCGCGGCCCCGCCGATCGTGGTAGATCTTCGACACGCGCTCGACGACGACCCGCATCTACCGCTGCCGGAGCGCGAACCGCTGGATCTTGCCGGTGGCGGTCTTGGGCAGCTCGGCCACGAAGTCCACCCAGCGCGGCGACTTGTAGCCCGCGAGCTGCTTGCGCACGCTCTCGCGCAGCTCCGCGGCGAGGGCATCCGTGCCCGCGACCCCCGCGCGCAGCACACAGTAGGCGTGCGGCTTGGTGAGCCCGTCGGCGTCGCCCCGCCCGACCACCGCCACCTCCGCCACCGCCCCGTGCTCGCCGAGGCAGGCCTCGATCTCCACGGGCGAGACCCACAGGCCCCCGACCTTCAGCATGTCGTCGGTGCGCCCGCAGAAGTAGTAGTAGCCGTCGGTGTCCTGGTAGAACATGTCGCCGGTGCGCAGCCACTCGCCGAGCATGGTGGCCCTGGTGCGCTCGTGGCGGTTCCAGTAGCACGCGGCCGTCGAGTCGCCCTTGATCAGGAGCTGGCCCACCATGCCCGGCGCCACCGGCCGCCCCTCGTCGTCCACCAGCCGCGCCTCGTAGCCGGGGATGATCCGTCCGCTCGAGCCCGGACGCGCCTCGCCCGGCCGGTTCGCGATGTAGTCGTGCAGCGCCTCGGTGGAGCCGACCACGTCGAGCAGCTCGTGGCCGAAGCGCGACTTCCAGGCGTGGAAGAGCGCCGGAGGCAGCGCTTCGCCCGAGGAGACGCAGAGACGCAGCGAGGAGCAATCGAAGCGCCGCTCGGCCCCGTCGACCTGGAGCAGCCGTCGGTACACGGTGGGCACCGCGAAGAGCACGGTGGGCCGCTCCGCCTGGATCAGCTCGAACACGCGCTCGGCCTCCGGCCGCTCCGGCATCAGCACCGAGGCCGCGCCCGCCAGCGCCGGGAAGTAGAGCGAGTTTCCCAGCCCGAACGCGAAGTGGAGCTTGGAGGCGGAGAGGATCACGTCGTCGGGTCCGATGCCGAAGATCCCCCGCCCCACCAGCTCCGCCGCGTGGACGAGGTCCTGATGCAGATGCACCGCCGCCTTCGGCCGCCCGGTCGAGCCTGAGGTGTAAAGCCACAGTGCGACGTCGTCGCGGCTCGTGTCGGCCGGCGCCAGCTCGGGCGAGGCCCGCTCCAGCAGCCGCTCGTACTCGATCGCGCCGCGGCGGCGGCCGCCCACCACGATCACCGCCTCGAGCGCCGGGCACCGGGCGCGCACCTCGAGGATCTCGGCGGCCGCCGTCTCGGAGGCGACCACCGCGCGGGCGCGGCTGTCCTCGAGCAGGAACGCCAGCTCCTCGGCGGGCAGCCCTTCGGGCACCGGCACCGGGACCGCGCCGATCTTCATCGCGCCCCAGAACACCTCGGCGAACTCCGGCCGATCCGGCAGCGCGAGCAGCACGCGCTGTTCCATCTGGACGCCGCGCGCGAGCAGCGCGTTGCCGAGCCGATTGGCGCGCAGCGCGAGCTCGGCGTAGATCACGGATCGGCCGTTGAAGCGGAAGGCGATGCGCCCACCGCGCCCCTCGGCGGCGTGGCGATCGAGGAAATGCGTGGCGGCGTTGAAGCGCTCGGGGACCTCGACGGGCGCCGTCATGCGGCCGATTCTAGCAGGAAAGGGCCGACCCACCGCCGGCCAGCCCGATGGCGCCACCCGCGCCCGCGGTCTACGATAGCCCCCGTCATGCTCGGCCTCCTCGCCGCCCGCTCGCAGATGGCGGTCGCGCTCGGCTTCTCCATCGTCTTCGCGATGGTGGGCATCGCGATGCCGGTGCTGGGCCTGCTCACGTCTGGCTTATCCTGGTGGTCGTGCTGCTCTTCACCTGCTTTCCGCCCGCCTTCGCCCGTCTGGCCATGGTGCTGCACATCCCGCTCTCGCTGATGCTGATCGGCATCGTGCTACGGGGCTCGGCCGCGGCCCCGCGCATCACCCTCGTGCTGGTGCTCTGGGCCCTCGCCGCGGGCGCCATGGTGCTCTTCCCGTCGCTCGTCTATCTTTTCCGCGTGTTCAAGC
>DATMMH010000089.1:0-7361 GCA_035569855.1 Candidatus Dormiibacterota bacterium | reverse complement strand
GACACCGACGGAAAGGTGTGGAAGTGAAGCGGCAGACCCACCTCGTCGATCGCCTGCCACAGGGGCTCCCAGGTGGGATGCCACATCGGGTCCATGTCCCACGAGCAGGACAATTCGATGCCTTTGAAGCCGAGCTTGCCCGCGCGATGCACCTCGGCCACCGCCGCCTCGATGTCGCCGTACGGCAGGCAGGCGAGACCGATGTGACGATCGGGATAGTGGCGACAGAACTCGTTCATCCAGGTGTTGTAGATGCGCAGCATCTCGTTGGAGGCTTCCCGATCGTTTAGCTTCGCGGCCGCGGCGAGGATGCCGTAGATGACCTCGGCGTCGACACCATCGCGGTCCATCTCCTTGATGCGCAGGTGCGGGTCCCCCGGCCGGCAAATACCTTTCTTGCCGTCGTCGTAGAGCCCGGTGGCCGCCATCACGTCGACCCGGAGCTGCTTACCCGGCACGTACTTCGTCCCCGACGCGCCCACCCCGCCGGCCAGGCCGAAGGTCGCGCCGTTGTTGGCGACCCATCGGCGTCCCTCCGGCCCGTCGGCCACGTAGGGCATGCGGTCCTTCAGGGCGCGGGGCGCCTCCGATACGAACAGCTCGGGGGGGAGCCAGATCAGATCGAGGTGACAATCCGCCGAGATCCGGTTGTACGTCATGAGCTCTCCTCGGGGCTAGGCATCGGGCTGACGCGTGGATTGCCACGCGATCATTCGCCAATGCTCGCCGGCTTTTGCGTAGATCGCGAGATAGCGAACCGTGAAGTGCTGCTCCTTGCCCGCGTTCTCCACGTGCATCTCGGAGACGCCGTTGACGATACCACCGCCCCGTGAACGCGCGCCCGTCGCTCGCGCGGCGCGATGCCCCGATAGTGGGGCTTGCCGGCGCGGAGGTTCGCGACGTGCTCGGCCTTCGACTCCAGCCGCGCGGTGGAATGAACGTACGTCAGGTCCTCGTCCAGCGCGGCGTCGAGCGCGGCCCAGTCGCCGCGCACCATCGCCTCGAACCGGCGATCGTCGGCCCTCAGGACGTCGGCCGTGGCCCCGCTCGGCTCAGCCACGGGCCACCGGCCCGCGCCGCGCAGTGAACTGGACCATCCCCACCCCGACCGGCGCCATGGCACCCTCCCTCGGCCCTGGAAAAGCGCGGCCATCCTACCACGGGCCGATCGGCTCCTACCGGCCGGTGGTGAGGACCACCCGGAACCGCGCCTCGCCACTCGCAGGCCAAGGCCACCCGCTCGCCTGGGAAGGGCCAGTTGGCCCCGAGGGGAAGTTCAGGTACAGTATGCCTGTAGCTCGACAGTCCCGCGGAGGAGTCCCATGAGCGACGAGCTGATGACGAAGGTCCAGGACCTGATCGACAACATGATCAATCCGGCGGTCGCCGGCCACGGCGGCTTCGTGCAGCTCGTGGACGTCAAGGACAACAAGGTCTACTTGCAGATGGGCGGTGGCTGCCAGGGCTGCGGCGCCGCGGACGTCACGCTCAAGCAGGGCATCGAGCGGTTGATCCGCGAGGAGCTGCCCGAGGTCGAGGAAGTGCTGGACACGACCGATCACGCGTCCGGCGAGAACCCGTACTACCAGCCGTCGAAGTAGTCCGGCCTCTCAACTCGGCCCTCTCCCCGACGGGGAGAGGGTTTCGTGTTTCTGGGGCGAGGGGCTCAGCCTTGCCGCTCGCCGCCGTACCCAGTCCGCCGCGCGAATCGCCAGCAGCACGATGAGCGCCGCCGCGTAGTAGTACGGATCCGGGTTCGCCTTCTTCGCGAGCCACAGGTAGTGCAGCACCGCGCAGACGCCGATCACGTAGACCAGCCGGTGCAGCCACTGCCAGTTCGCGCCACCGAGTCGGCGGATGGCGGCGGCGGTGGACGTGACGGCGAGCGGGATCATCAGCACCAGGGCGGCCATCCCCACCGTGATATAGGGGCGCTTGACGATGTCGGCCCCCATCTCGCGCCAGGCGAAGAAGTGGTCGAGCACGAGCCACGTGGAGAAGTGCAGGAGCACGTAGAGGAAGGCGAAGAGCCCCAGCAGGCGCCGCAGCGCGATCGGCCACGACCAGCGGAACAGGACGCGCAGCGGGGTCATGGCCAGACTGATCAGCAGGATGCGCAGCGTCCAGTCGCCCAGCCAGTTGGTGATGAAGCTGATGGGGTTGGCGGTCAGGTTCCCGTCCCAGGCGCGATAGCCGAGCCAGGCGAGCGGGGCGAGGCAGGCGGCCCAGACCGCCACCTTCAGGACCACGCGCCCGCGCCGGGTCACCGCGGCGGCTCAGTAGAACTTCTTGAGATCGAGGTTCGCGTAGAGCGAAGCCACCTGGTCGCCGTAGCCGTTGAACATCAGGGTCTCGCGGCGGCGGAACTCGCCGATGCGCCGCTCGGTCGCCTGGCTCCAGCGCGGATGGTCCACCTTCGGGTTCACGTTGGAGTAGAAGCCGTACTCCTGCGGCGCCGCCTTGTTCCACGCGGTCTTCGGCTCGTCGCTGGTGAGCCGGATGCGCACGATGGACTTGGCGCTCTTGAAGCCGTACTTCCACGGGACCACCACCCGGAGCGGCGCGCCGTTCTGGTTGGGCAGCACCTGGCCGTACATCCCCAGCGTGAGCAGCGTCAGCGGGTGCATCGCCTCGTCGAGCCGGAGGCCCTCGGTGTAGGGCCAGTCGAGGCCGCCGAAGCTGAGCAGACCCTTCCGCTGGCCGGGGAACTGCTCAGGATCGACCAGCGTCGAGAACTCGACGTACTTGGCCGCGCCGGTCGGCTCCACCCGCTTGAGCAGGGTCGAGAGCGGGAAGCCGATCCACGGGATCACCATCGACCAGCCCTCGACGCAGCGAAGGCGGTAGACGCGCTCTTCGAGCGGCGCCATCTTGAGCACGTCGTCCAGGTCGAACGTCTTGGGCTTCTGGGCGAGCCCGTCCACCTGCAGCTTCCACGGCCGGGGCCGGAGCGTCCCCGCGAGCTGCGCGGGATCGTCCTTGTTCATGCCGAACTCGTAGAAGTTGTTGTAGGTGGTCGCGTCCTGGAACTTGGTCAGCGAGTCCGGGAGGTTGAAGGCCGGGTTCCGCGTGGCCGCCAGCGGCTGGCCGGCGGCGGGCGCGGCGGCCCGGGCCACCGCCGGCGCGAGGGCCAGGGCGGCGGCTCCCATCATGAAGGCGCGCCGGTTGAGGTACAGCGCCCGGTCCGTGATCTCCCCGCTCGTGATGTCGGAGCCCCGCTTGATGAGCATGTCGCCCTCCTGTGCCGCCGAGTGTAGCAGCCGCCGCCCGCCGGGATGTCACGGGGGTGTCAACCCTCGCCCCAACCGAGCGCGCTCGCGGTCCCGGCATGCCCAAGCGGTAGGCGTTCTTATTTCTGCCGGACCCCCCCGGACCGCCTCCTAAGATGATGGCGCGAACCATGACGATTCGCGGCGGCGTGACGGCACTCGCGGGGGGACTGCTGCTGTCGGCCTGCGCCTCGGCTCCGGCCGGCACTTACTATGCCGAGCCCGTCAATCCGAGCACGGCCCAGATGGCCGGGATCCTGAGCCGCGCGGCCATCGCGGGAGCGGACGATCCCCAGCGCTACGGCTTCGCCTTCATCAAGAGTCCGACCGCCGCCGCCTACAGCGACGAGGACGCCACCTTCTACTTCACCGACGGCCTCATGCGCCAGCCCAAGCCCATCATCGAGGCGGTGGTGGCCCACGAGGTGGCGCACGAGGTCCTGGGCCATATCGGCACGCGGCGCAGGCTCTCGCTCTCGCTCACCGCCAGCTTCGGCGCGCTGGGGCTCTTCGCCCCGGGAGCCGGGCTGCTCGACTTCGTGGTGAACCCGCTGGTGGTGCGTGCCTTCAGCCGCTACCAGGAGATGCAGGCCGATCGCAAGGCGGTCGAGATCCTGCGCGCGATGGGCTACGCGGCGCCGCGCCGCGCGCTGGCCACCGCGCTCCGGGCGCTCGCCGAGTACGCGCCGAAGGAGAAGGAGGGGCTCGAGGGCCTGCTCGCCACGCACCCCGATCTCGACGATCGGCTCGCCGCGCTGGAGCCGCTGGAAGGGCCGGCGCCGGTGGCGCGGGCGAAGGCGGCAAAGTAAGCGGCCCTCACCCCGAGGGAGAGGGTTTCTAGATGGACGGCAGCGGGTTGCCGGAGAAGGATTTGGGAGTGGCGGAGAGACTCTTGGACAGGACCGGACGGGTGCCGGCGATGAGGTCGGAGAGGCTGCGACGCTCGCGCGAAAACAGCACCGTCAGCCGGCCGAGCCCCAGCGTGAGCACGCAGAGCCCACCCCCCAGGCAGCGCAGCAGCGCCCGACCGTAGCCCGGAGGCGCCCCGTCCCGCCGCACCACGGCGATCCCGAGCAGCATCTTGCCGAAGGTCTGTCCGCACCCGCCCACCAGCACCGTGTGGTAGACCACATGGAGCACCACGCCCAGCAGCAGCACCGCCAGGGCCACGAGGAGCCCGTCGAAGAAGTCGAGCGGCGCGCGGCGGAGCAGCAGCACCGCCACCAGCAGCCACATGGCGCCCAGGCTCCAGACGATGATCCCCACCAGCGTATCGGCCAGGGCCGCGCCGGCCAGCCGCCAGAGCGCGGCGGGACGCGGGCTCATCAGGATTGGCTCCCGGTCCCCGCGGGCTCGCTGGGCTTGACGCCCGGCCCCTCGCCGTACACGCGACGATACTCTTCCCAGGAGAGCATCACGCGCTTCACGAAGCCGCGCGTCTCGTGGTACGGGATCTGCTCCACCCAGACCTCCAGATCGTCGGAGCGTCGCCCGTTCCACCACTCGCGCACACGAGTGGGCCCGGCGTTGTAGGCCGCCACCGCGAGCCGCGCGTCGCCGAACTCGCGGAAGAGGCCGGCGAAGAAGGTGGTGCCCAGCTCGAGGTTGGTGACCGGCTGATCGAGCACGTCGACGTCCGGGAACGGAATCTGACGCGACTGGGCCACCGCGCGCCCGGTGTCGGGCATGAGCTGCATGAGCCCGCGCGCGCCCACCCGCGAGCGCGCGCCCGGGTAGAACGACGACTCCTCGCGCACCACCGCGGCCACCAGGAACGGGTCGAGCGCCGCGCGGCCCGCCGCCGCGGTGAGGGCGTCGCGCCAGCCGAGCGGGTAGAACATCTCCCAGAACTCGCGGGGCGACGCGCCGCCGGCGCGGGCCTGGCCGAGGAAGCTGCGGCGCAGGATGCGCAGCGCCATGTGGTAGCGCGCGTCGGCCACGTAGGCGGCGGACAGCGCGTAGAGCCGGCGCGGCTCGCCCACCGACCGACGGGTGAGATCGTCGAGCTCCTCGTCGGCGAACTCGCGCAGCCCGACCCCGCGCAGCGCCTCGGCCCGCGCGAACCGCTCATCACCCTGCAGCGCCTCGAGCGGATCGGCGGGAAACGCGAAGGTGGAGGCGCCCGGCCCGGCCGCCCCGCCGGGCAGCCGTTTGGCCGCGAGCAGGCCATAGTAGCTTCGCGGCGCGTCCTTCACGATCTGGGCGAAGAGCCGCGAGGCCTGGTCGCGGTCGCCCCGGCGCTCCCACGCGCGCCCGAGCCAGTAGGTGGTCGCGTCGCGCTGGCCCTGTCCGGCCCGCGCGACGAGGAGCCGGCTCCAGCGCACGGTGGTCTCGACCAGGTTGCCGCGAAACCATGCCGACCAGCCGAGGCGCCAGAGGGCGGTCGCGGCCTCCTCCTCGTCCGGATAGTCGGTGGCGAGCTTCACGTACACCTTCTCCGCCTCGGCGGGGCGGCCCGCCGCCTCCAGCACCTCCGCTTTGAGGAAGAGCGCGTCCGACGCCTGCTCGCTCCGGGGATGATCGCGCACCAGCCGATCCAGCGTGGCCAGCGCGGCGTCGCGATCGCGCCGCTGGCGGAGCTTCCCCAGATCGAGCAGCCAGGCCGCGCGCCGCTCCGCGGGCGCCACCGAGAGCCCGTCGTTGGCGGCGGCCAGCGCGGCGTCGTCGCGGCCGAGGCGGCGCGAGGCGTTCATCATCACGCGGAGCGCGCGCTCCCGCACCTCCGCGGCGGGCTGCTCCGCCAGCAGCGCCTCCGCTTCGAGTCGCGCGCGCTCGAGCAGGCCCGCGGTCAGGAGCCGCTCGGCGCGCCCGACGCGCTCGGCCGGGGTCGGGGCCGGCACCGGCACGCCCGCGGTAGCCAGCGCCTTGAGCTGTCGATCGGCCACGTCGCCGTAGGCGGCCGGCGCCTGCACCCACAGCGCGCCGAAGACCACCGCGGCCTCCTTCTGATCGCCCGCGGCCACCAGCGTCTCGCCGAGCGCGTAGCGCGCACGAATGCCGTCGGCTTGATCCGGGTAGCGGGTCAACAGTCGCTGCAGGAGCACCACCGCGCTCGCGGGATCGCCGGCCTCGGTGAGCACGGAGGCGGCCCGCAGCAGGGCCGACGGGGTGAGGCCGTCGGGCGTCCGATCGGCCGCGCGCGCGGCCAGCGCGCGCGCGGCGGGCGCGTCGCCCTGGCGCAGCACGCTCTCGGCCTGGTAGAGCCGCGCGTAGTCCTGCAGCGGCGTGGTCGCCCACGCCGGGTCGCCGAACTCGCGCGCGGCCGCGGCCCAGTCGCCCGCCTTGTGGGCGGCGAGCCCGGCGGCGAAGCGCTCGCGCAGATCCGGCGGCAGGCCGGCGGGCGCCGCGCCCAGCAGCAGGATCGAGAGCAGGAAGACGGCGCCGGTCAGGCGTTTCATGACGAACAGTGTACCAGCGGGCCGAGGGCGGACGACGCTACCGGAGCGCGTCCTCCCGCGAGGTGCGGCGGGTATGGAGGATGCGCTGGACCGCGGTCAGGTTGGTCAGCACGGCCAGGACCACCATCGCCGGAGTCAGCAGGTTGAAGGCGGCGCCCGCGATCTGCACGATGAGCCGCTCCGGACGCTCCATCAGCCCGATCTCGCAGGGCAGGCCCACCGACTGGGCGCGCGCCTTGGTGTAGCTGACCATGACGGTGCCGACCAACGTGATCAGCGTGAGGAGGACCCCGGTGGCATCGGCCTGGCGCTCGTAGTAGAGGACCGCCCCCACGAGCACCACCAGGTCGGAGTAGCGGTCGACCACCGAGTCGAGAAAGGCGCCGAAGGCGGACACCCGGTTGGCCAGCCGGGCGAGCGACCCGTCGAAAAAATCGAAGAGCCCGGCCAGGGCCAGCAGCACCGCGCACACCCGGAGCCGCCCGCCGGCCAGCGCGCAGGCGGCCAGGATGCTCACCCCGAGCCCCACCACGGTGAGATGGTTCGGACGCACGTGCGCGCGGAGCAACACCCGGGCGACCGGATCGCCGAGCCGCTGGAACGGCTCCTTGTAGTGGCTCAGCATCTAGACCGGCTTGAGCAGCGCGTCTTCGAGGCTCTCGCGCACCCGGGTCATGGCCGCCTCGTCCTCGAG
>DATMMH010000088.1:0-4875 GCA_035569855.1 Candidatus Dormiibacterota bacterium | reverse complement strand
TGCCCCTCGCGTTCTGGCTCCACAACTTCGCCACCGAGAACTCGGCGCGCGGTCTCGCCGCCGAGACCCTGCGGCTCGCGCGCGAGTTCGATTGGGACTTCCTCAAGCCGCAGTCGCGCGCCCAGTGCTTCGCCGAGATGTGGGGGCTGACCTATGCGCCCTCCGGAGAAAAGGCGCGCCAGTACGCGGTCACCCACGCGCCGGTGGCGGACGCGGCCGACCTGGGCCGCCTCGCGCCGGCCGATCCGCGGACCGGCGCGCTCGGCGAGCAGCTCGAGGCCCTCCGCCTGATCCGCGGCGCGGTGGGTCCGGACGTGCCGATCATCTGGACCGTGTTCGCCCCGCCGATGATCCTGCCGATGCTCGCGCGCGGCGGCCGGGAGCAGGCCTTCGACTTGCTGCGCGGCGCGCCCCGGGAGACCGCGCGCGCCTTCGACGCGATGGCGGAGACGCTCGCCGAGTACGCCCGGCTCAGCCTGGCCGCCGGGGCGGACGGCCTGTTCTATGCGACCAACGTCGCGACCGAAGCGCTCATGAGCGCTGAGGAGTGCCGCCGGTGGCAGCGGCCGTGGGACCTGCGAATCCTCGGCGCGGTGGAGGCCGCCCCGTTCAACCTGCTGCACGTCTGTGGCGCCGGGATCCGATTCGGCGAGTTCGCGGACTATCCGGTCACCGCGTTCAGCTTCGCGACGGTCCCCGACAACCCCTCGCTCGCGGCGGCGCATCGGCTCACCGGCCGCGCGGTGGTGGGCGGGCTGCCCGCCAAGCCCGAGATCGCCGGCCTGAGCGAGTCGGTGCTCGAGGCGCGGGCGCGTGGCGCGATGGACGAGATGCAGGGACGGTGGCTGCTCGTGGGCCCGGACTGCTCGATCAACCCGGACACGCCGGAGCGGCTTCTCCACGCGGTCGGCGCCGCGGTGCGGCGCAGCGCGTTCTAGGGGGCTGGAGGCGCCTCGGGCGCTGTGGTAGCATCGCCGGCACACAGCGTCCTTCTCCCTCCCCAGGAGGTAGGCATGGACATCGCCAAGATTCGCAACGTCGCGTTCGTTGGCCACGGGGGCGTGGGCAAGACCTCCCTGGTCGAGTCCATCCTCTTCGCCTGCGGGGCCACCACCCGGCTCGGCCGAGTCGACGACGGCACGACCACGACCGACTTCGACGCCGACGAGATCAAGCGCAAGATCTCGCTCAACACCGCGGCCGCCTTCTGTGACCACAAGGGCCACCGGCTCAACCTGATCGACACTCCCGGATACGGCGACTTCGTCGCCGACGCGCGCGGCGGGCTGCGCGTCGCGGGAGCCGCCGCGGTGGTGGTGGACGCGGTCGCGGGCGTGCAGGTGCAGACCGAGAAGGTCTGGAAGTTCGCCAACGACTACGGCCTGCCGCGGGTCATCGTGATCAACCGCCTCGACCGCGAGCGGGCCGACTTCTTCCGTACCCTCGAGTCGCTGCAGAAGCGGCTAAAGGGGCGCCTGGTGCCGCTCCACCTGCCGATCGGGAGCGAGACCGGCTTCAGCGGGGTGGTGGATCTGATCGCGATGCGGGCGCTCACCTGGGTCGACGGCAAGGTGAAAGAGGGCGAGATCCCCGGCGATCTCGTCGAGAGCGCCAAGTCCTACCGCGAGCGGCTCACCGAGGCCACCGCGGAGACCGACGACGACCTGCTCGCGAAGTACCTCGAGGAAGGGGCGATCGGTGAGGAGGAGATGCTCGCGGCGCTGCGCCGCGCGGTGATGTCCGGCTCGGTGGTGCCGGTGCTCGCCACCTCCGCGACCCGCGGTATCGGCGTAGGGCCCCTGCTCGACCTGATCGTGAAGGAGTTCCCGTCGCCCGCCGACTCCGGCGAGATCGAGGGGCTCGACCCGCGCACGAAGGCCACCGTCAAGCGCGCGCCCGACCTGAAGGCTCCGCTCTGCGCGCTCGTGTTCAAGACGATCTCGGATCCGCACGTGGGCAAGCTCTCGCTCTTCCGCATCTACTCGGGCACCCTGCGGGCCGACAGCCAGGTCTACAACGCGAGCCGCGACAGCCGCGAGCGCATCGGCCACCTGGGCTGGCTCTCCGGCAAGACCCAGAAGGCGGTGGAGTCGCTCGGGCCGGGCGAGATCGGGGTGGTGGCCAAGCTCAAGGACACCCTCACCGGCGACACTCTCTCGGACGAGGGGCACCCGATCGTGCTGCCCGGGATCTCCTTTCCGGAGCCGGCCATCTCGTTCGCGATCCAGCCCAAGACGCGCGGCGACGAGGACAAGATCTCGACCGCGCTCCACCGCATGGCCGAGGAGGACCCGACGCTCCATCACCACTACGATCCGGAGACCAAGCAGCTCCTGGTCTCCGGCATGGGGCAGCTCCACGTCGAGGTCGTGGTGGAGCGGATGAAGCGAAAGTACAACGTCGAGGTCTCGCTGCTCCCGCCGCGCATCCCCTACAAGGAGACGGTCAAGGGACGCTCCGAGGTCCAGGGCAAGTACAAGAAGCAGACCGGCGGGCGCGGCCAGTACGGCGACACCTGGCTGCGCGTCGAGCCGCTGACCCGCGGGGGCGGCTTCGAGTTCGTGGACGACATCTTCGGCGGGGCGATCCCGCGCAACTTCATCCCGTCGGTGGAGAAGGGGGTGCGCGACTGCATGAAGCGCGGCATCCTCGCCGGCTACCCGGTCGTCGACCTGAAGGTCACGCTCTACGACGGCTCCTATCACGACGTGGACTCCTCGGACATGGCCTTCCAGATCGCCGCCTCGATGGGGCTGCAGAAGGGCTTCATGGACGCCAAGCCCTGCCTGCTCGAGCCGGTGATGAACGTCGAGGTCACCGCGCCGTCGGAGGGCGCGGGCGACGTCATCGGCGACCTCAACGGCCGTCGCGGCCGCATCGTGGGCATGGAGCCCGACGGCGACGTGGTGGCGGTCCGCGCGCAGGTGCCGATGTCGGAGATGCTCACATACGAGTCCGCCCTCCGCTCGATGACCGGGGGGCGCGGCGGCTACTCGATGGAGTTCTCGCACTACGAAGAAGTCCCGAGCCAGCTCGCCGAGAAGGTGGTCGCGGCCCACCGCGCCGAGAAGGACAAGCACTAGCCCCGCTCGCGCCGCTCACCCAACCGGATGACCGAGGCCCTTCCATGTTCGTGAGCCACATCGAATGCACCGTGTGCGGCCGCCGTCACGAGGCAGGCCGCGTCCTAACCGTCTGCGCGGAGTGCGGCCAGATGCTCGCGGTCCGCTACGACCTCCCGCGCGTCGCCGCCGCCGTGACCAAGGAGGCGCTCCGGACGCGCCCGCCCGGCATGTACCGCTTCCGCGAGCTGCTGCCGCTGGACGCGGACGAGACGCCGATCACGCTGGGGGAGGGAGGCACGCCTTTGCTCGAGCTGCCGCGCCTCGCCGCGCACGTGGGGCTGCGGCGGCTCTGGGGCAAGGACGAGGGCCAGAACCCGACCGGCACGTTCAAGGCGCGCGGCCTCGGCATGGCGATCACCCGGGCCCGCACCCTCGGGCTCCGCGGCCTGATGATTCCCTCGGCGGGCAACGCGGGTGGCGCCGCCGCGGTGTACGGGGCGCGCGCGGGCATCCCGGTCGCGGTGGTGGTGCCGCGCGACACGCCCGAGGCCGCGGTGGCCGAGGCCGCCCTGGCCGGAGCCCACGTCTTCACCGTCGATGGCACCATCGCCGACGCGGGCCGGGTGATCGCCGCGGTGGCCCCCGAGCTGGGCTGGTTCGACCTCGCGACGCTCAAGGAGCCCTACCGTCTCGAGGGGAAGAAGACGATGGGCCTCGAGCTGGCCGAGCAGCTCGGCTGGGACGCCCCCGACGTGCTGCTCTATCCCACCGGAGGCGGGACAGGGCTCGTCGGCATCGCGAAGGCCTACGAGGAGCTCGCGGCCATGGGCTGGGTCACCGCCGAGCCGCCGCGCTTCGTGGCGGTGCAGGCCGAGGGCTGCGCGCCGCTCGCCCGCGCGTGGGAGGACAAGGCCGAGACCACCCGGACGGTGGAGAACCCGTTCACGAACGCGCCCGGGCTGCGCGTGCCCGGCCCCTTCGCGGGCCGCCAGATGCTCCGGATCCTCCGCGAGACCGGAGGCTTCCCCTGGACGGTGAGCGAGGCCTCGATCGTCGACGCGCAGCGGCTCATGGCGCGTGTCGAGGGGATCTGGACGTCTCCCGAGGCGGCGGCCACCTTCGCGGCGCTGCTTCAGATGAAGGATGAGGGGCGCGTCACCCCGGAGACCCGCGTCGTGCTCATCCTCACCGGAGCTGGCATCAAGTACCCGGCGCCGCCGCTGCCGGCGCCCCTCCATCTCGATGGCAGCCCGCAGGACAAGCTCGAGCGGATGAAGCGCGCGCTCGCCGCCCAGTCGTCCTCCCGCTAACCGAACGTCGCCGGCGGAGACTCGCGCTATCATGGGGCCCTCATGCGCCCCCCTGCCAGGACGTCCGCGTGACGCCGGCGCTCGTGGACACGCGATCGGTCCCCTCCCACTAGGCGACGACTCCATGCGCTACGGCTTCGTGATCGACCAGCGGAAGTGCATTGGCTGTCACGCCTGCACGGTGGCCTGCAAGGAGGAGAACCAGGTTCCGCTCGGGGTCAACCGCACCTGGGTGAAGTACATCGAGAAGGGGGTGTTCCCGGACACCCGGCGCTACTTCAGCGTCATGCGCTGCAACCACTGCGACAACGCGCCCTGCGTGACGATCTGCCCGACGGTGGCGCTCTATCGCCGGCCCGACGGCATCGTGGACTTCGACGGGGACCGCTGCATCGGCTGCAAGTCGTGCATGCAGGCGTGCCCCTACGACGCGCTCTACATCGACCCCGAGACCAAGACCGCGGCCAAGTGCCACTACTGCGCCCACCGCGTGGAGAGCG
>DATMMH010000087.1:0-8273 GCA_035569855.1 Candidatus Dormiibacterota bacterium | reverse complement strand
GGCGAGCCCCTCGGTCGAGTCGTGGTCGGTGACCGCGAGCACGCGGACGCCGCGCTTCGCGGCCTCCGCCACCAGCTCGCGGGGGCGCAGGGTGCCGTCGGAGGCGATGGTGTGGGTGTGGAGATCGACGCCGCCCGCCATTGGAGCGCTCCGGCCGTCCTAGCGCCGGCCGTTCGTCGACGCGAGGTAGCCCAGCAGGGTGCGCACGGTCACCCCGGTGCCGCCCTTGGGCCCGAGCGGCAGCTCGCGCTCGGTGAAGGCGGTCCCCGCGATGTCGAGATGCGCCCACGGAACACCCGCGGTGAACTCGCGCATGAACAGCGCAGCCACGATCGCGCCGGCGCCGCGCTGGCTCGAGATGTTGTTGAGATCCGCCACGTCGCTCTTGAGGCCTTCCTTGTACTCGTCGTGCAGCGGCAGGCGCCACATGCGCTCCCCCGCCCCGTCGGCGGCGGCCAGCACCCGGGCGGCCAGCGCGTCGTTGCTCGCCATCATGCCCGAGACCCCCTGGCCCAGGGCGATCACCACCGCGCCGGTCAGGGTGGCCATGTCGATCATCTCGTCGGGCTTGACGTGGCGGACCGCGTAGGAGAGCGCGTCGGCCAGGGTGAGCCGGCCCTCCGCGTCGGTGTTGCCGATCTCCACGGTGAGCCCGTTCATGGCCCGCACCACGTCGCCCGGGCGCTGGGCGGTCCCGGACGGCATGTTCTCCGTCGCCGCGATCAGCCCGTGGACTTCCACCCGGGGCTTCAGCTTCGGGAGCGCGTGGAACAGGCCGAGCACCGCGGCCGCGCCCGCCATGTCGTCCTTCATCCGCAGCATGCCGTCGGCGGTCTTGAGATCGAGCCCGCCCGAGTCGAAGGTGATGCCCTTGCCGATGATGACCACTCGCCGTCGAGCACGGCCGGCCGGTACATAGCTCAGGTGGATGAACTTGGGCGGCTCCTCGCTGCCCTGCGCGACCCCGACGTAGGCGCCCATGCCCATGCGGGCGCACTCGGCGCGCTCGAGCACGCGCAGCTTGAGCCCGCCCTCGCGCGCGATCTCGGTGGCCCGGCGCGCCAGGAACGTCGGCGTGACCACGTTGGCGGGCTCGTTCACGAGGTCGCGCGTGAGGCACGTGGCCTCGGCCCAGATCCGGCCGAGCCGCACGCCCTCGCGGGCGCCCGCGGCGCCGCGCCGGTCCGGCTCGAGCACGGTCAGCGCGCGCACCGCCCTCGGGTTCTTCTCCTTCAGGTACTTGTCGAAGCGGTAGGTCCCGAGCAGCGCGCCCTCCACCACCGCCTGCGCCCGCTCGCGGGAGGAGAGCCCGTCGGGCGGCATGAACACCGCGACCGACCCCGCGTTGAGATCGCGCGCCCGCCGTACCGCCGCCGCGGCAGCTCGGCGCAGCGGCTCGGCGTCACCCCGCGTCTTCTCGCGCCGGTGCGGCCCGAGCCCCACCACCAGGACCCGCTCCGCCGGGATCTTGCCCCCGGTGTGGACGTACGAGATCTGCCCGGGCTTGCTCTCGAACTTCTCGCTCTGGAGCACCTTCGTGAGCAGGCCGCCGAGCGCGCGGTCGACCGCGACGACCTCGGCCGGGACGCGCCCCTCGTCCGCGTACCGCCCCAGCACCAAGACGTCCGCGCGCGCTTCCGACGGCTTCCGGGTCTCCAGCGCCAGATCCATTCCCGTCATCCTCCTTGTGAGAGCATCTGCCCCTGACCGAGGCTCAGCGCCCGGTGCACCATGTCCGCGAGACCGTCGGTCGTGTCGTACGCGGCCAGCTCGGACACCGGCACCCAGCGCACGTCGGCCGCGTCGCTCCCGGCCCGCGGTGTTCCGGCTTCGATGGCCGCGACGTAGTCGATGATCACGTAGTGATAATGCACGCGGGGCGGCTCGGCGCCCCCGACGTGTGACCCGTTGTCCGGAGCCAGGCGCACCCGATCGATCACTCCGCAGAGGCCGAGCAGGCGAACCTGCACGCCGCACTCCTCCTCCACCTCGCGGCGCACCGCGGCCTCGATGCGCTCGCCCAGGTGAACGAGCCCGCCGGGAATGCTCCACTTGCCCTGAGAAGGCGGCTGGCCCCGCTTGACGAGCAGCACGCGGTCGCCGTCGAGGATGACCGCCCCCACCCCGACGCGCGGGGCGTCCGGAAATTCGCGCGCGAAGGGCGGCACCGGGTCGGCCATCACCGCGCCCGCGGCCCGGACGGGAGCGGGAGCGAGACCGTGATCGAGCGGCCCTCGCGGGTCCAGCGATCGGTGCCGTACTTCTCGCGCACGAGCGTCTCGGCCAGCTCCAGCTCGTCCGCGTCGAGCCCGCCCGGGGCCAGCTCGAGCCCGTGCGCCTCGCGGAAGCCGTCGCCCAGCGCGGTCATGGTCTCCGCGAAGCCGGGCCGTCGACGCAGCACCGCCTCCAGCGTGGTCATGCCGGCCAGCGGATCCGGCTCGGTCGGGAAGACCGCCCGCAGGCGGTCGGGGGCGGCGCCGAGCATGACCGCGCCGTGCTGCAGGAAGCCCGCTCCCTGGCGACGCTGGGCGCTGCCCACCACCTTGAGGCCGTCCACCTCCAGCTCGTAGGAGCCGGTGCGGGCGAAGCAGAAGGTGGGCATCGCGGTCGGGTCCGAGGGCTGCACCGGTACCATCGCCACCGGCGCGTGGAGCTTCTGCAGGCCCGCGGCCAGCGCCTCACCGATCCACCGGTAGGTCGCGAGCAGATCCGCGGCGCCCGGGAAGTCGCCCGTCGTCGCGGTCACGCTGTAGGTCAGCTCGAGCTCCGGCCCCTCGTGGAGAATGGCGCTCCCGCCGGTCGGGCGGCGCACGAGCCCGATGCCGAGCGCGGCCGCGGCGGTCACGTCGATGCGGTCGTCGAGCGGCTGGCCGTAGCCGAGCGAGATGGTCGCCGGCTGCCAGGCGAAGAAGCGGAGCGTGGGGGGCGCGGTGCCCGCGAGACGGCCCCGCAGGAGCGCCTCGTCGAGCGCCATGTTCAGCGCGCCGTCGAGCGGCTCGGTGACCAGCAGGCGGAAGGGGGTCGTCACCACCCCTCACCTTCGCGCCCTCTCCCCGGCGGGGAGAGGGTTAGAGGGAGGGGCGCCACCTCAGCACGGGCTGGCGGGCGGCCAGCGTCTGGTCGAGCCGGCGGACCGGGGTCGTCAGCGGCGCGTCGTGGATCACCTGCGGGCTCGACTCGGTCTCGCGGGCGATCTGGATCATCGCGTCGCAGAACTGGTCGAGCGTCTCCTTCGACTCGGTCTCGGTGGGCTCGATCATCAGCGCCTCTTCGACGATCAGCGGAAAGTACGTCGACGGGGCGTAGAAGCCGAGATCGAGCAGCCGCTTGGCGATGTCCATCGCGGTCACCCCGAGCCTCTTCTGCCGCCGCGCCGAGAGCACGCACTCGTGCATGCAGGGCCCCGGCGCGGAGCGGTCGTAGTCGCCCTCGAGGCGCTTCAGGATGTAGTTGGCGTTGAGCACCGCGTTCTCCGAGACCGACCGGAGTCCGTCCGGGCCCATCGTGCGGATGTAGGTATAGGCCCGCACCAGCATGCCGAAGTTGCCCCAGAACGCCTGCAGCTTGCCGATGGACTGCGGCCGGTTCCAGTCGAGCGCGTAGCCCCCCGCGTTCGAATCGGGGCCCTTCACCACCACCGGCGTCGGCAGGAACGGGGCGAGGTGCGCCTTGATGCCCACCGGGCCCGAGCCCGGCCCGCCCCCGCCGTGCGGCGTGGTGAAGGTCTTGTGCAGGTTGAAGTGGCAGACGTCGAAGCCGAGGTCTCCGGGCCGCGTGATGCCGAGGATGGCGTTGAAGTTGGCGCCGTCCATGTAGACCTGCACGCCCTTGGCGTGGCACATCTCGGTGATCTGGTGGATGCGCGACTCGAAGAGCCCCAGCGTGTTGGGCTGGGTGATCATGAACGCGGCCACGTCCTCGTCCAGGTGCCGCTCGAGGTCCACCAGATCGACGTCGCCGTTCGCCTCCGACTTGAGCTCCACCACCGAGAAGCCGGCCAGCGCGGTGGAGGCCGGGTTCGTCCCGTGGGCGGAGTCGGGGATCAGCACCTTGTGGCGGCGCTCGCCCCGCGCCAGGTGATAGGCCCGGATCATCAGCACGCCGGCCAGCTCGCCCTGGGCGCCCGCCGCGGGCTGCAGTGACACCTCGTCCATCCCCGAGATCTCCGCCAGGTCCCGCGCCAGCTCGTGCATGAGCTGGAGCGCGCCCTGGCTCGCCGCCTCCGGCGCCATCGGGTGCAGCCGCGCGAAGCCGGCCAGGCGCGCCATGTCCTCGTTGATCTTGGGGTTGTACTTCATGGTGCACGAGCCGAGCGGGTAGAAGTGGGTGTCGACCCCGTAGTTCATCTGGGAGAGCCGCGAGTAGTGGCGGATCACGTCCACTTCCGAGACCTCGGGCAGCTCGGCCGCGCTCGCGCGCAGGTGCTCCTTCGGGAGCAGCGCGGCCGGATCGCTGTCCGGCACGTCGCTGTCCGGCAGCGAGTAGGCGAAGCGTCCGGGCGCGGAGAGCTCGAAGATCAGCTTGTCGTAGGCGGGCTTGGCGGCGTGCATGGCGGCCTCAGGCGACCGCCGTGGCCAGCGCGGCCGCGTAGGCGTCGATCTCTTCCTTGGTGCGCTTCTCGGTCACCGCCACTAGCAGGCAGTCCTTGTAGGTCCGATCGAAGCCCTTGAGCGGCACGCCGGCCAGCACCCGGTCCTTCATCAGCCGCTTGATCACCCGCTCCGGCGACTTCGGGAGCTGGAGCGTGAACTCCTTGAAGAACGGCGCGCTGAACCGCAGGCGGACGCCCGGGATCTTGCCGAGCTCGCGCGCCGCGTAGTGGGCCTTGGCTGTCGTCAGCTCGCCCACCTTGCGGAGCCCGCGCTTGCCCAGGATCGAGACGTAGATCGTGGCCATCAGCGCGCAGAGCGCCACGTTGGTGCAGATGTTGGACGTGGCCTTCTCGCGGCGGATGTGCTGCTCGCGCGTCTGCAGCGTGAGCACGAAGCCGCGCTGACCGTCCACGTCCACGGTGGCGCCGACCAGGCGCCCCGGCATGCGCCGCACCAGCTCCTGCTTGGCCGCGAATACGCCCAGGTTCGGTCCGCCGAAGCTCATCGGCACGCCGAGCCCCTGTCCCTCGCCCACCACGATATCGGCGCCGGAGGCGCCCGGCGGGGTGAGCAGTCCCAGGTTGATCGGGTCCGCGACCACGACCAGCAGCGCGCCGGCCTCGTGGGCGATGTCGGCGACGCCGCGGACGTCCTCCAGGCAGCCGAAGAAGTTGGGGTACTGGATGACCACCGCGGCCACGTGCTTGGACAGGACCTTCCGGAGCGCGTCCACGTCGGTGAGGCCGTCGCCGAGCGGCGCCGACTTGAGCTTGAGTCCCGGGCCCTCCACGTAGGTCTCGACTACCTGGCGATAGAGCGGGTTCACCCCGCGCGAGATCACGAGCGAATCGCGCCCGGTCACCGAGTGCGCCATCAGGGCGGCCTCCGCCAGCGAGGAGGCCCCGTCGTAGATGGACGCGTTCGCCACGTCCATGCCGGTCAGCTCCGCCATCATGGTCTGGTACTCGAAGATCGACCGGAGCGTGCCCTGGCTCGCCTCGGGCTGATAGGGCGTGTAGGCGGTGAAGAACTCGCCGCGGGAGATCAGGTGGTTGATGGGGCTCGGGATGGCGTGATCGTAGGAGCCGGCGCCGAGGAAACAGGCATAGTCGTCGGCGGCCGCGTTGAGCCCGGCCAGGCGCTGGAGGTGCCGCACCAGATCGGTCTCCGCCATCGCGCGCGGCAGGTTGAGCGGCCGGGAGAGCCGCGCCTTCGGGGGAATGCGGACCAGCAGGTCCTCGATCGAGGAGGCGCCGATGGTCGCCAGCATCTCCTTCTGCTGGGCGGGGGTGTTGGAGATGTAGCGCATGGCGCTCGCCTTTCCGCCCTAGTGACCGCCGTCCGCGACCAGCTTCTCGTAGTCGGCGGCGCTCATGAGCCCATCCATTTCCTTGGGATTGCTCATCCGGATGACGAGCATCCATCCCTTCCCGTAGGGGTCGGTGTTCACCAGCTCCGGGCTCTTGGGCAGATCGGCGTTGGCCTCGACCACCTCGCCGCTGACCGGCGCGAAGAGGTCGGAAACCGCCTTCACCGACTCCACGACCCCGAAGGTCTTCATGGCGGTGACCCTGGCGCCTACCTTCGGCAGCTCGACGAAGACCACGTCGCCGAGCTGCTCCTGGGCGAACGCGGTGATGCCGATGCGGGCGCGATCACCCTCCACCTTGGCCCACTCGTGCTCGCGGGTGTACTTGAGCTCAGCCGGAACGTTCGCCATCGACTTCTCTCCTAGGCTTTCTTGGTGTGCGAGGGATGGAAGGGGGTCTTGACGACCCGGGCCGGATGCGTGACGCCGCGAATCTCCACCGCCAGCTCGCCGCCCACCGTGGACTGCGCCGACGGAGCGTAGCCCATGCCGATGGAGCGCTCCACCGAGGGCCCGAACGAGCCCGAGGTGACGACGCCGACCGGCGCGCCGCCCGCCATCAGCCGATAGCCGTGCCGGGGCACCGCGCGCTCCACCATCTCGAAGCCGATCAGCTTGCGGCTCACGCCGCGCGTGCGGAGGGCCTCGATCGCGTCACGCCCGAGGAACTCGCCCTTGGCCGGCTTGACGACCCAGCCGAGGCCGGCCTCGAGAGGATTGGTGGTCTGGTCGATGTCGTTGCCGTAGAGCGCGTACTTCATCTCGAGCCGCAGGGTGTCGCGCGCGCCCAGGCCGATGGGCTGGAGCCCGTCCGCCCGGCCCGCCTCCATGAGTGCGGACCAGAGGCGCTCGGCGGAGCCGGCGTCGGCGTACAGCTCGAAGCCGTCCTCGCCGGTATACCCGGTGCGCGAGATGATCGCGGGCACCCCGGCCACCTTGCCGTGGGCGAAGTGGTAATAGCCGATCGAGGTCACGTCGCGATCGGCCAGGCGGCCGACGAGGGCCTCGGCCTTCGGCCCCTGGACCGCGAGCAGCGCGGTCGCGTCGCTCACGTTCTTCCAGACGGCGCGCCCCACGCTCTGCGAAGTGGCCCAGGCCCAGTCCTTGTCGATGTTGGAGGCGTTGACCACCAGCATGAAGTGGTCGTCGGCCAGGCGGTAGATCGTGAGGTCGTCCACGATGCCGCCCTCGGGGTAGCACAGGATCGAGTACTGCACCTGGCCCACCGCGAGCGTCGAGGCGTCGTTGGTGCAGAGGCGCTGGACCGCCGCAAGGGCGTCGGCCCCGCGCACCTCGAACTCGCCCATGTGGCTGATGTCGAAGAGGCCGGCGGCCCGGCGTACCGCTCGATGCTCGTCGATGATGCCGGTGTACTGCACCGGCATGTCCCAGCCGCCGAAGGGGACCATCTTGGCGCCCGCCTTGACGTGCACGTCGCGGAGCGGGGTGCGCTTGAGCGCAGTCGACGGGGTGGCGTCTGTCATCAGATCGGCGCCCTCATCTTAATGGATGGCGGAGGAGGGGGCAACGATCGCGTAGCCGCGGCTCTCCATGCAGGCGATCCACTCGCGCTCGAAGCGCGACCGGCCGCCGATACCGAGGGCGGTCCCCGCGACGCTGCCGGCGCTACCTCCCGCGATGAGCGCGTCGCTGACCGCGGTCGAGCTGGCCGTCGCCGTCGCGGTCGCCACCCCGGCGACCGCGGCCCCGGCGGTGCCCAGGACGAAGACGTGGCGCAGCACGTTGACCGCCTCGGAGTCGTCGCCGTTGTAGTTCAGGCGATAGCCCACCTCGGCCTTGCAGTCGATCGTGTCCAGCCGCTGCTGGGTCGAGGTCTGATCGCGCAGGGCGGTCGTCGGGGGGAGCTTCGTCGCTCCGCAGCCCGCCGCGGTGAGGGCGGCCGCCAGCACGAGTCCGGCCGCGCGTCCGGCCATCAGTGGGCGGGCAGCCAGTCGCGTAGCGGCGTGACCTGGCAGCCCGCCTTCTCCAGCGCTTCACGAACCGTGCGCACGATGCGCTCGGCGCCCGGGGTGTCGCCGTGGCAGCAGATGGTCTGGACCGAGATGTCGATGTCCACGCCGTCCATCGTGCGGACCTTGCCCTGCGTGGCCATCTGGACGGCCTGGGCCGCCGCGCGAGCGGGGTCGGTGATGAGCGAGCCCGCGATCTTGCGTGAGACGAGCGTACCGTCCACGTTGTAGGCGCGGTCGGCGAAGCCCTCGGAGGCGACCCGCGCCCCCATCTTCCGGCACGTGGCGTCGTAGCGCCCGGAGGCGAGCGTCATCAGGATCAGACCGGAATCCATGGCCGAC
>DATMMH010000086.1:0-9660 GCA_035569855.1 Candidatus Dormiibacterota bacterium | reverse complement strand
CTGCGACGTCATCGTGGCCGCCGAGCACGCCGAGTTCGGCTTCCCCGAGCCGCGGGTCGGGCGCATGGCGCTGGAAGGCGGCATGCACCGCCTCGCCCGCCACATCCCGCTGAAGATGGCCATGGGCATGCTGCTGACCGGACGGCGCATCGGCGCGCCGGAGGCGCACCGGCTGGGCCTCGTCAACGAGGTGGTCGCGCCGGCCGAGCTGATGCCGGCGGCGCGGCGGTGGGCCGCCCTGATGCTGGAGTGCGCGCCGCTGTCGGTGCAGGCCACCAAGGAGGCGGTGATGGCGGGCCTCGGCCTGCCCCTGCCCGCCGCGGTCGCCCTGATCCCGCGGACCATGGCGCGGGCCCTGGTCTCCGACGACCAGGCGGAGGGTGTCGACGCGTTCCGCGAGAAGCGGCCGCCGCGCTGGTCGGGGCGATGACGAGCGAGCCGGCGAACGCGCTCCCGCTCGCGGGCGTCACCGTGCTCGACTTCACGCAGGTCGAGCTGGGACCCTGCGCCACCCAGGTGCTGGGCGACTTCGGCGCCGACGTGATCAAGATCGAGCGCCCCGGCGCCGGGGACCTCTCGCGCGTGCACATGAAACACGCGAGCGGCGAGAGCGCCATCTTCTGGAGCCTGAATCGCAACAAGCGCAGCGTCGCGATCGACATGCGCGCGCCCCTCGGGCGCGAGGTCATCCTCCGTCTGGCCCGGAAGGCCGACGTGCTCGTGCACAACTTCCGGCCCGGGGTCATGGAGCGCCTGGGCTTCGGCGCGGCCGAGCTGCGGGTGATCAACCCTCGGCTGATCTACGCCTTCGGCAGCGGCTACGGGCCGACCGGTCCCTACCGGGACAAGGGCGGGCAGGACGTCCTGGCCCAGGCGATGAGCGGCATCGCCTCGCGACGCGCGGAACCCGACGCACCGCCCGAGCCGAATGCCACGCCGATCGCGGACTTCACCGCCGGGATGCTGCTCGTGCAGGCGATCCTCCTGGCGCTGCTCGCGCGGGCGCGCACCGGCCTGGGCCAGGTCGTCCACGTCTCGCTGCTGGACGGCATGCTCGCCATGCAGCTGCAGGAAGCGGCCGCGTGGCTCAACCTGGGCGAGCGCCTGAACTGGGGTGCGTTCCCGCTCTCGGGTACCTTCGCCACCCTCGACGGCCACGTGGTCATGGTGGGCGCGTTCAAGCCGAATCCGCTCCAGGAGATCTGCCGCGGACTCGGCATCGAGGATCTCTCCGCCGATCCGCGCTACGCGACCCACGAGGCGCAGGTCGCGCACCGGGAGGACCTGCAGGCGCGCTGGCGCGAGGAGTTCGGCAAGCGCACCACGAAGCAGGCGATCGACGCGCTCGAGGCGGTGGACATCCTGTGCGCCCCCGTGAACACCATCGAGACCGCGCTGGCCGATCCGCAGGTCGCCAGCAACGAGATGATCGTCGAGATGCGCCACCCGACCATCGGCCCCATCCGGGCCGTCGGCATCCCGGTGAAGCTCGAGGGCACGCCGGGCGCGGTGCGCCGGGCGCCGCCGCGTCTCGGCGAGCACACGCGCGAGGTGCTCGCCGAGCTGGGATTCTCCGAGGCGGAGATCGCCGCGCTGGGCACCTGAGCGAGGCGGCGCGCCCCCGGTCAGCCCGCCGGGCGTGGGATGCGCCGATACCAGGGGTGCGGCTGCCCCGGCACCTTCACGCGCAGCGTGTACACCGAGGTGCGCGCGGTGAAGAACAGGGTTTGGAGATCCGCGCCGCCGAAGGCCAGGTTGGCGGGCACCTCCGGGGTGCGGATGATCCCGAGCCGGGTGCCGTCGGGCGCGAAGACCCAGGTTCCGCCGGGGCCGGTGCAGTAGACGCGGCCCTCCACGTCGACCTTCATCCCGTCGGGCACGCCGTCGGTCTCGTCGGACGACATGTCGGCGAAGATCCGCCGCCGCACCATCCGGCCGTGCCCGTCCAGCTCGAGCAGGTGGATGTACTGAGCCCAGCGCGTGTTGGCCACGTAGAGGCGGCGCTCGTCGGGCGAGAACGCGAGCCCGTTCGGGTACTCGAAGTCCGCGACGAGGCTCGGCGTCCCGTCCGGCGCCACGCGATAGACGCCAGCGTGAGGCACCTCGCGCTCGCCCAGAGGCACGCGCAGGCCCGGATCGGTGAAGTAGACGCTCCCGTCGGACCGGCAGACCACGTCGTTGGGCCGGTTGAGGCGCTTGCCCTCGAACCGGTCCATGAGGACCTCGAAGCGGCCGTCGGCGGCGCGGCGCGTGACGCGCCGGTTGTCGCCCTCGCAGAGCACCAGTCGCCCTTCGAGGTCGAACGTGGTGCCGTTGCCGCCGCCGGTCTTCTCCCGCACCACCTCCGGCGCGCCGCCGGGGACGATCCGATAGAGGACGCTGGATCGCACGTCGACGAAGTAGTAGAAGCCGTCGGGGTGCCACAGCGGCCCCTCGGTGAAGACGAAGCCCGTCGCGAGGCGCTCCGCCTCACGCGTCTCCAGAAGCGCCGACAGCGAGTCCGTCATGATCGAGCCTCCCCCTATCCGCTAGACGAACGTCATCACCTCGACCGCGGTCGGCCCCCGGCTGAAGCGCTCGATGTCGAGCGCGCCGACGTCGACCGTGTGGGCCCGCCCGTCCGCGACGAGCTCCGCCATGAGCTGGCCGGCGATGGGCCCGTGCATGAAGCCGTGGCCGCTGAACCCGGCCAGGACGTAGAGGCCGGCCTCTCCGGGCAGCGCGCTGATGATGCCCATCTGGTCGGGCGTCATCTCGTAGAGCCCGGCCCAGGCGCGCATGACCCGCGCGTCCTCCAGCGCCGGCACCCGTCGCGTGGCGCGCTCGGCCACCGACGGCACCAGCTCCCAGTCCGGCGTGGTGTCGAAGGTGCTCGCCTCGCCCTTGCGCCCGTAGCCCACCATGATCCCCGGCCCCTCGCGGCGGATCGAGAACCCGTCGTGGTGATCGATGATGAACGGAGTCTCCATCGGGATCTGCTCGGCGGGCAGCGCCGCGGTGATGAACTTGCAGCGCCGCCGCGGGAACACCGGAATCTCGACGCCGGCCAGCTTGCCGACCAGCCCGGACCAGCACCCCGCCGCGATGATCACCACCGGCGCCTCGAAGTCGCCGTGGGGCGTCTGGACCGCGATCGCCCGCGGGCCGCGGCGGAGGATGCCGGTCACCGGATGCTGCTGCCTGATCGACGCGCCCAGGTCGCGGGCCCGCGCCGCGATCGCGGTGGTGACCAGGTACGGATCGGCGAAGCCGTCGCGGGGCGAGTAGGTCGCGGAGATCAGGTCCTCGGTGCGCAGATAGGAACACAGCGCGCGCACCTCATCGGCGCGCAGCACCCGCGTGTCGACGCCCATGGCGCGCTGGACCGCGGCGCTCCTCACGTAGACGTCGCGCTCCTCCTCGGTCTGCTGGAGGATCAGGTAGCCGTTCTGGCGGAACTGCGGGTCGACCCCGAACTCGGCCTCGAAGTTCTCGTAGACCACGATGCTCTGCTGGGTGAGCTCGATCCCGACCCGGTTGGCGTACTGGTGGCGCACGCCGCCGCTGGCCAGCGCGGTCGAGCCGGAGCAGATCCCGTCCCGCTCGAGCACGACCACGCGCCCGTATCGGCGCCGCATCAGGTGATAGGCGGTGGCGGTGCCCATGATGCCGGCGCCGATGATGATCGCGTCCGCCGTCTCTGCCATTGCCTCCCTCCGGGTGGGTGCGAGCCGCGACGGATCATAGCACCGTGGGCCGCCGCCTTCACCCGGTGCGCGTCTTGAAGTACGAGCTCTTCCGCGCGATCTTGTCTCCCGCGAACGTGAAGACGTCGCAGCCGTTGACCTCGACCCGCACGCCCTCCGCGGTGGTTCCGGTGAACAGCCACTCCGAGACCCCGCGATCGCCGATCACGAAATGGCGCGCGTCGACGAACCGCGCGTCCGGGAACGCCTCGAACACCCGCGCGAACGCCCGGCGCACCCGCTCGCGACCGGCGTGACGCGTGCCGCACGCCTCGGGCCCCGCGGTGCTCTCGAACACGCAGTCGTCCGCCATGAAGGCCATCAGGACGTCGACGTCGTGTTCGTTCCATCCCTTGTCGAAGAACGTGTCCAGCCCGCTGTTGGTCATCATGAGCGCGAGGATCGGGCCGCCGCCGCGGTCCCGTCAATTCCCCATACATCTATGCGGCGGCGCCCGGCACCACCATGTATGGCGTCCGCGCGGCGGCGACTCCCATACATCCGCGGCGGCACCGCGCGAGGCCCCATATCTTGCGAGGCGAATATGCTAAACTCCGCAACCGCATGACGCCCTGGACCGCCGCGCGCGCGCTTCGCCTCGCTCTGCTCGCCGGGGCCACTCTCGGATGCGCCTCGGGCCCGGTGACCGGCCGCGTCGCCATGCCCGGCGAGACCGGGGCCGCGCCGCTCAGCATGACGTGGCGCTCGGGGCTCTTCGGCGAGAGCGGCCAGATGGCCGCGGTTCTGCCCGACGGCGAGCGGTTCTCCGGGAAGTACCAGGTCGTGCGGACCGGCATGTCGCGGAGCGATCTCGAACCGGCGTGGACGGGCGACGAGCCGGGCGACCGTCCGGGAACGATCGACAATACCTTCTGGGGCGCGGCACGGGACCAGGCCAGCTTCACGCGCACGTACCTCAACCGGGCCATCGCCACGCTCAAGGGCGACCGCGGCACCACCATGCTCTGCCGCTTCAACCTGACCGCGGGCGGGGCGGGGATGCGCGGCGGCGGCGGCGGCGAGTGCCAGACGTCCCGCGGGGCGAAGATCACGGCGCAGTTCTAGACGAGGACCCCGTGCCGATTCGCGTCGCCGCCATCGAGGTCAGCCACTGGCATTCGCTCCACGACGCCGCGTATCTCCGTCACCTGATCGCGATGCCGGACGTCGCTCTGGTGGCGCTGCAGGATTCCGACGCGGCCCTGGTCCGGAAGCGCGCCGCGGAGGTCGGGAGCCCGCCGACCTTCACCGACTACCACCAGATGTTGAAGGAGACGCGCCCGGACTTCGTGATGGCGCTGGGGCGCCACCGGCAGATGGCCCGCATCGCCCACGACCTCCTCGACGCGGGGTATCCGTTCCTGATGGAGAAGCCGATGGGCGTCAGCGCCGACGAGGTGCAGTCGGTCGCGGACAAGGCGGCCCGCCTGAAGGGATTCGCCGCGGTCCCGCTCTCGCAGCGCTACCAGCCCTTCGCCCTCCGCGCCCGCGAGCTGATGGCCGCCGGCCGCTTCGGCCCGGTCTCCCACATCTATGTCCGCATCAACCGGCCGGGCCCGGCGCGCTATCCGGGATGGGACTGCGCGTGGATGCTGGATCCGGCCGAGGCGGGCGGCGGCTGCCTCCGGAACCTCGGCCCGCACGGCTTCGACATCTTCCTCCACCTGACCGGCGAGGAGGCCCGCGTCGTCGGCGCCCAGCTGAGCCGGCGCGCGCACGACCAGCGCGTGGAGGACTACGCCTCCGTCCTGCTGCGCTCGGCCGGCGGCATCCTGGGCACCATCGAGGTCGGCAACACCTTTCCGCGGGTGGGCACCGACGGCGAGTGGAAGATCGCCGGGCGCGACGCGATCCTCACCGTGAAGGACGGCGTCATGAAGCTCGCCACCGCGGACGGCGACGAGGTGACCCGAGGCACCGAGATCGAGACCCCCTACTTCACCGCGGTGCGCGGCGCGCTGGAGGCCTGGCGACGCGGCGCGCCCCCGCCGATCAGCGTGCACGACTGCCTGCGCGCGGTGCGCCTGATCGACCAGGCCTACGCGCTGGCGGACGCGTCGGCCTAGCGCCTAAGCGGGGTCGATCGCCGCGAGCGCGTCACTCGGTGGCCAGCCGCTGCGCGCTCCAGCACGCCTCGGTGCCCCGACACTCGCGGTTGGCCAGGAGGACGTCGTGCCACCGCTGCCGCGCGGCGTCGGGCAGCGTCGCGGCCACGTTCCGGAGCTCTTCGGGATCCGTCCCCAGCTCGTAGTAGCCGACCTCGCCGGTCTCGTACTCGACGTACATGGCCTTCGCGGTGCGCAGGGCCTCGTACGAGGTCGGGTTCTCGGCGTGCAGCATCGGCGCGTCGGGATCCGTCGCGTCGGGGAACGGGCGGCGGTGCTCGATCAGCGCCATCCGGCGCCACTCCGGCGCGCCGCTCTGGAAGAGCGGGACGAGGCTACGCCCGTCCGGGGAGAGCGGCGCACCGGCCCCGGCCAGCTCGGTGAAGGTCGGCGCCAGGTCCACGTTCTCCACGATCTCCTCGACCACCCGGCCTCGGGCGACACCGGGCCCCACGATGACGAGGGGCACGCGGACGTCGATGTCGAACGGGGTCATCTTTCCCGGCCGCATCGAGTATTCGCCCATGTGCAGGCCGTTGTCGGAGCTGAAGACCACGTAGGTGTCACGATCGAGGCCGAGCGCGGTCAGGGCCGCCCGGAGCTGGCCGATCATCTTGTCGACCGCGAGCACGGACTGGGCGCGCATCCGGAAGTGCTTGTCGATGCTCGCGAGGTCGACCGGCGACAGCGGCGGGATCTCTTTCAGCCACCTGGGCGCCTGCGTGTCCGGGCGCGCGCCGAACGCGGCGGTGCGCGGCGCCGCGAGCCCCGGGAACTTCTCCGCGTCGCGAGGAGCCGGGGTGTACGGGGCGTGCGGCGCGAAGGTCGCCACCTCGATCAGGAAGGGTCCGTGCGCCGACCTGCGCACGAAGGCGTCGGCCAGGCCGGCGACCACGTCGGTCAGGTAGTCCTGCGGCGTGTCGCCGTAGTGCGCGATGCGGCCGTTCTGATTCAGGACGTAGTCGAACTCCTTGTACGCGGCGCCGGCGACGTCCCACTCGCTCCAGCCCGGCGGCACGCCGTGTCGTCTCGGGAGGTACCCGTTGAGGTACTTGCCGAGCATCGCGGTCCGGTAGCCGCCGCGCTGGAGCGCCGCCGCGAAGGTGAGCGGCTCGTTGCCGTGCGAGAGGAACCCGGCGTAGCCGCCGTCGCGCGCGTTGTTGGTGTAGACGCCCGTGGTGTGTGGGAACCGACCGGTGAAGATCGACGAGCGCGACGGGCAGCAGAGCGAGTCGGTGACGAAGTAGCGCGAGAAGGTCGTGCCCTCCCGCTGCATCGCCTGCACGTTCGGCATGTACTGCACCAGGTTCCAGCTCAGGTCGTCGGTGAGGACGAACACGATATTCGGCCGCTTCGTCCCCGCGGCGCGCGCGTCCGGCGTCGCGCCGTGGTGGGCGAGCGCCACACCGACCGCGATCAGGACCAGGCTCGGCAGCGTCACTCGCCGCCATCTCATCATCTTCGTCCTCCTGCCATCCTCGGGCGCTCCGCGCGGGCCAGCGCGCCGACGATCTCCCGCGCGATCAGGCGGCCCCGCAGCCTCATCGCGCGCTTCGCGGTGACGGCCCGCGCCGCCGCCGGCCAGCCGAAGTAGCCGAGGCCGCCCGGCGCGATCTGCTCGAAGCGGCGCGCCCCGCGCGCGAGGGCGCCCCGGAAATCGACCCACGCCGGGGGCAGACGCCGCGCGAGCGCGCGACGGACCAGCTCGGGCCGCCGCGCCAGGACCAGCGCGGTCTCGAGCTCGCCCGAGTGCCACTCGAGCTCCGGCCGCGGGCTCCGCGCCAGGCGCAGGATGCGCGGGTTGGTCATGGGCGACGGGCCTCGCGTGTCCGGACTGAAGCCGGCGAACAACACCTGCAGGCGGCGCCCGGCGCGGGAGCCGCCCGCGCGCGAGCCCGGCCGCGTGAGCGCGCGCTTCGCGTCGGCCATCGCCCGCAGGTGCCCCGGGTCGGCCTGATAGTTCGCGAGCACGAAGCGCCGGAACCCATGCCGGGCCAGGCTGCCGACCACTTCCACGATGACGCGCCGGAGGGTCACGCGCGAGAGCGAGACGGTGCCCGGCCACGTCTCGGCCAGCGGGCTCGCGCCGTACGGGATCGCCGGGGCCAGGATCACGCGATAGCCCGCGCGCCCGAGATGCGGCGCGACCTGGCGCGCCAGCTCCTCGGCGCCCAGCCAATCGACGAGCAGGGGCAAGTGCGGGCCGTGCTGCTCGATGGCGCCCAGCGGGAGGATGACGAGCGCCCGCTCATCGCGGGCCAGGCGGGCGGCTTCGCGATACGTGCACTCGGCGAGACGGATCAACCGATCTCCTGAATCCGCTCGGCCGGGTAGCCGAGGAGACCTCCGAAGACCGCCTCGTTGTCGGATCCGGGACGGGGGGACCAGCCGGCCACCCGGCCCGGGGTGCGCGAGAGCGACGGCACGATCCCCTGCGTGACGATCTCGCCCATCTCGGGATGGGCGAGCCGCACCAGATCGCCGCGGCTCCAGCAATGCGGCTCGCGGACCAGGTCGGCCACCGAGTTGACCGCGCTCGCGGCGAGGCCGGCTCCGCGCAGCGTGGTGACGGCCTCCGCGGCGGGCAGCGCGCCGACCAGCTTGGCCACGTCTTCTCGCACGCTGGCGGGATCATCCGGCGGCCGCCGGCCCAGCTGCGCGAGCGCGACCGAGACGTCGTGCCAGGACGGGGCCGACGTCGCGACGAAGCATCCGTCGGCGGCCTCGACGGTGAGGCTGGCCGGATAGAGCGGCGACTCGCCGCCGGCGCGCTCGCGGCGGATGCCGAGCGCGCTGCGCACCGCGAGCAGGTCGCCGGTCAGCCGAAGCGCGGCCTGGAACATGGCGGTGTCCACCACCTGGCCCTGGCCGTCGACGTCACGCCGCAGCAGCGCGGCCATCATGCCCAGCACGTTGAAGAGCGCGGTCGAGTAGTCGCCGCCCATGACGCCGTCGCGGAGCGGCGGCCGGTCCGGCCAGCCGTTGAGATACGTGATGCCGCCGAAGGCGAGTCCGACCGGGTTGAACGCGGCGCGACCCGTGTAGGGCCCGCTCTGCCCGAAGCCGGACGAGCGCAGGAGCACGAGCCGCGGGTTGGCCGCGAGCAGCGTGGCGGGCGCCAGGTCCCAGCGCTCGAGGGTGCCGGGCCGGAAGTTCTCCACGATGACATCGCTCACCCGCACCAGCTCCAGGAAGGCCTCGCGGCCGCGGGGCGCGCGCACGTCGAGCGTGACGCTGCGCTTGTTGCGGTTGGTGACGACGAAGCCCGGGCTCCGGCGGCCCTGGGCGTCCGCGGCCACGCTCGGCAGCTCGACCATGATGACGTCGGCGCCGAAGTCGCCGAGCAGGGCGGCCGCCGCCGGGCCGGCCAGCCACTGCGACAGATCGAGCACGCGGACCCCGCGCAGCGGGCCCCAGGATGGGCTCGCGCCCGTCGGGGCCGGGTCGTCCGGCGCGTCGACTCTGGTCCGGGCCTCGATCCGCTCGATCCCCGACCGGACCGCCGCGGTGTGCTCGCCGAGCGTCGGGGCGCGGTGGCGGATCGAGCCGGGCGTCTGCGTGAGCCACACCGGCGCCTTGGCGACCGGCGCCGGCCGCGCCATGCCGGGGAAATCCAAGGGCTGGAAAAATTTCATCGCCTGAATGTGCGGGTCGTCCAAGGTCTGCTGCGGCTTGAGCACGGGGCCGGCGGGGAGCTTCGCCTTGCCGAGAATCTCCAGCGCCTGCGCAGTCGAATATTGCGCGCACCAGCGCGCCATGCGCTCGCTCACCACCGCGCCGTTGTCGCCGCGCGAAATGTCGTCCTTGAAGCGCGGATCGGTGAGCCAGCG
>DATMMH010000085.1:0-18667 GCA_035569855.1 Candidatus Dormiibacterota bacterium | reverse complement strand
ACCACCAAGTACGGGATGGTGAGAACGGACCACATCCTGTTCATCGCGGCGGGGGCGTTCCACGTGGCCAAGCCGGCCGACCTGATCCCGGAGCTGCAGGGGCGCTTTCCGATCCGGGTCGAGCTGGAGCCCTTGACGCGGCAGGATTTTGTCCGCATCCTGAGCGAACCTCAGAACGCCCTGATCCGCCAGTACGTGGAGCTCCTGAGGACGGAAGGGGTGACGCTGCGGTTCACCACGGACGCGGTGGAGGCCATCGCCGAGATCGCGTTCACGGTGAATCAGCGGGCCGAGAACATCGGGGCCCGGCGCCTGTACACGGTGATGGAGCGACTCTTGGAGGATGTGTCCTTCGACGCGCCGGACATGAAGGGGACCGAGCTGGTGATCGACGCCGAGTACGTCCAGGCCCACCTGGCCGACGTGGTCAAGGACGAGGACCTCTCCCGCTACATCTTATAAGAGTGTCGGAGCCCGTCATGGAGATCCAGCAGCTGGTCCAGCGCGCCGAGGTGCTGATCGAGGCGCTGCCCTACATCCGCGCGTTCCAGGGCAAGACTCTCGTCATCAAGTACGGCGGCGCCGCCATGGAGCAGGCGGACCTCAAGGAGCAGTTCGCCAAGGACGTCCTCCTGCTCCGGCTGGTCGGGATGCGGCCGGTGATCGTCCACGGGGGCGGCCCGCAGATCGGGGCGCTCATGAAGCGGCTCGGCAAGGAGCCCAAGTTCGTGGGCGGGATGCGGGTCACCGACGAGGAGACGGTGCAGATCGTCGAGATGGTCCTGGTCGGCAAGATCAACAAAGAGATCGTGGGTCTGATCAACCTCCACGGGGGCCGGGCGGTCGGACTCTCCGGCAAGGACGCCTCCTTGCTCCGGGCCCACCGCCGTCTGCACAAGATGCCCGACGGCACCTCGGTGGACATCGGCCTGGTGGGCGAGGTCGAGTCGGTCAATCCCGAGCCCATCAAGCTGCTGGAGGAGAACGGGTTCATCCCGGTCATTGCGCCGGTCGGCGTCGGAGCCGCGGGCGAGACCTACAACATCAACGCGGACCTGGTGGCGGGCGACGTGGCCGCCGCCCTCTTCGCGGAGAAGCTGATCCACCTCACCGACGTGACCGGGATCAACGGGGAGGACGGCCGGCTGGTCTCGACCCTGACCAAGCGCGAGGCGGAGCGGCTGATCAAGGCGGGCGTCATCGATGGGGGTATGCTGCCGAAGGTGGAGTCCTCCCTACGGGCGCTGACGGGCGGGGCCCAGAAGGCCCACATCATCGACGGCCGGGTCCCCCACGCGATCGTGCTCGAAGTGCTGACCAAGGAAGGCATCGGGACTGAGATAGTTTTGTGAGCCGCAGCCGAAGGCGAGGCGAACGCATTTGTGGGAGGGGTTCCGGTGGCAGAGCCGCAGCCGAAGGCGAGGCGAACGCATTTGAAAGAGCGGTCTCGGTGGTGAGCCGAGGGGTTCCGGTGGCAATGAGAGGCGATACGACATGACCGATACGAAGACCCTGATCGAGTGGGCGGACAAGCACCTGATGACCACCGCCAAGCGCAACCCGGTGGCGCTGGTGCGCGGCGACGGGGTGCGGGTGTGGGACAGCGACGGCAAGGAGTATCTCGACTTCACCGGCGGCATCGCGGTGACCGCGCTCGGCCACTGTCACCCCAAGGTCGTCGGGACCATGCGGGAGCAGGCGGCCACCCTGCTCCACGTGTCGAATCTCTTCTACATCCCGCAGCAGACCCAGCTCGCCAAGCTCCTGTGCGATCACTCCTTCGCGGACCGCGTGTTCTTCTCCAACTCGGGCGCGGAGGCCAACGAGACCGCGATCAAGCTCGCGCGCAAGTGGGCCAAGGAGCACGGTGCCAGCGATCGCGGCGACATCATCACGATGCGGGGCGGGTTCCACGGCCGGACCCTGGCCACCGTCACCGCCACCGCCCAGGAGAAGTACCACCACGGCTTCGAGCCGCTGCCGGGCGGATTCAAGTACGTGCCGTTCAACGACCTGCGCGCGGTGGAGCGGGCCATCGACAGCCACACCGCCGCGGTCATGGTCGAGCCGATCCAGGGTGAGGGCGGCATCAATATCCCGGACGACGGCTATCTCCCGGGGCTCCGCAAGCTCTGCGACGAGGCGGGGGTCCTGCTCGTGCTGGACGAGATCCAGACCGGCATGGGCCGCACCGGCCGGCTCTGGGCGTACGAGCACTCCGGCGTCGAGCCCGACATTATGACCCTGGCCAAGGCGCTGGCCAACGGCGTGCCGATCGGGGCCACCCTGGCTACCGAGAGCGTGGCGGCCGCCTTCACCCCCGGCACCCACGGGTCGACCTTCGGCGGCAATCCGTTCGCCACCGCGGTCGGGTTGACCGTCTTCACCACCCTGATGGAGGAGCGGCTGCCCGAGCGCGCGACCGCCACCGGACGCCTGCTCCGCGAGCAGCTCGAGGCGCTCCGCGGCCGCCATCCGAAGGCGGCCACCGCGGTGCGGGGGCGGGGGCTGCTGGTCGGCATGGACATGGTCCCGCCGGTGGGCGACGTGGTCACGGCCTGCCGCGAGCGCGGCCTGCTCGTGCTGACAGCGGGTGACAACACGCTCCGACTGGCGCCGCCCCTCGTGGTCGACGAGGCCTCGGTGCGCCGGGCGGTGGAGATCATCGAGCAGGCTCTCTCTGGTCTCGTCAAGTGAACCACTTCCTCTCGATCCGCGATCTGGCCCGGGAGGATCTCCCGCGTCTCTTCGCTCTGATGGCCGATCTCAAGAGCCGCCAGAAGGCGCGCGATCGCTGGACTCCGCTCCCGGGGCGCACCATGGCCCTGATCTTCGAGAAGCCCTCGCTGCGCACGCGCGTGACGTTCGAGGTGGCGATGGTGCAGCTGGGCGGCGCCGCGGTCTACCTGGCCGCGCAGGAGATCGGGATGGGCAAGCGCGAGTCGGTCCCCGACGTGGCGCGCAATCTCTCGCGCTGGGTGGACGTCGTGGCGGCGCGGGTGTACTCGCACCGCACGCTCGAGCAGCTCGCCGCGAACGCGTCGGTCCCGGTGATCAACGGGTTGTCGGATCTTGAGCATCCCTGCCAGGCCATGGCCGACTTCTTCACACTGTGGGAGCGCGGCCTCGATCCGGCCAAGCTACGGCTCGGCTGGGTCGGGGACGGTAACAACGTTTGCAACTCGCTCCTGCTGGTGGGCGCCATGCTCGGGACCACCTCGGTGGTGGCGTGCCCGCCGGGATACGAGCCGGACGCCGCGGTGCTGGAGGCCTGCCGCGCGCTGGGCGGACGGGTGCAGGTCACGACCGAGGCGCGCGACGCGGTGGAGGACGCTGACGTGGTCTACACCGACACCTGGATCAGCATGGGCCAGGAGAGCGACCGCGAGCAGCGGCTCGAGGCCTTCCAGCGCTACCAGGTCAACGATCGGCTGCTCGACTTCGCGCCGGGCCACGCGCTGATCATGCACTGCCTGCCAGCCCATCGAGGCGAGGAGATCACCGACGCGGTGCTCGACGGGCCCCGGAGTCTGATCCTGGACCAGGCCGAGAACCGCCTGCACGCGCAGAAGGCGATCATTCTCAACCTCCTGGGCGGGTCGAATCTCGTGGGCGGGGACTGAACCGTGACGAGATCGGTCAAGCGGGTCGTCCTGGCGTACTCCGGCGGGCTCGACACCTCGGTCATCCTCCGCTGGCTCATCGAGACCTACCGCTGCGAGGTGGTCGCGTACTGCGCGGACCTGGGCCAGGGAGAAGAGCTGATCCCGGTCAAGGAGAAGGCCCTCCGCACCGGCGCCTCCGCGGTTCACATCGTCGACCTTCGAGAAGAGTTCATCCGCGACTTCGTGTTCCCGATGCTGCGGGCCAACGCGGTCTACGAGGGGTCGTATCTCATGGGCACCTCGATCGCCCGGCCCCTCATCGCCAAGGCTCAGGTGGACGTGGCGCGAAAAGAGGCGGCGGACGCGGTGAGCCACGGGGCCACCGGCAAGGGCAACGACCAGGTGCGCTTCGAGCTGACCTACGCCGCGCTCGCCCCCGACCTCACCGTGATCGCCCCGTGGCGGGAGTGGGACCTCAATTCGCGCACCGCGCTCATGGAATTCGCGCGGCGGCACGACATCCCGGTGCCGGTCACCGCGGACCGGCCCTACTCCACCGACCGCAATCTGTTCCACATCTCCTTCGAGGGCGGCATCCTCGAGGATCCCTGGAACGAGCCGCCGCCCAAGATGTTTCTGCTCACCAACTCCCCGGAGTCGGCCCCCGACGTGCCGGTGTACGTGGAGATCGAGTACGAGGCGGGCAACCCGGTGGCGGTCGACGGCCGGCGCCTCTCGCCCGCGGCCCTCCTGGAGGCCGCCAACCGGCTGGGGGGCGAGCACGGCATCGGCCGGGTGGACCTGGTCGAGAACCGCTTCGTGGGCATGAAGTCGCGCGGCGTCTACGAGACGCCCGGCGGCACCATCCTGCACGCCGCCCACCGAGCGCTCGAGTCGATCACGCTCGACCGGGAGGTGCTCCACCTGCGGGACTCGCTGGTGCCGCGCTACGCGGAGATGATCTACTACGGCTTCTGGTTCAGCCCGGAGCGCGAGGCGGTGCAGGGCCTCATCGATACCGTGCAGCGCGACGTGACCGGGACGGTGCGGCTCAAGCTCTACAAGGGCACCGTCACGGTGGCGGGCCGCAAATCACCGCGGTCGCTCTACCGCACCGACTTCGTCACCTTCGAGGCCGACCAGGTGTACCGCCAGCGGGACGCGGAGGGGTTCATCAACCTCAACGCGCTCCGGCTCAAGATCCGCGCCCTCCGGGACCGAGCGCGGTAGGACGGCGGCCGGCCCTCCGCATGCGGGTTCACGTGGCGCTGACGCCGGGGGAGTTCTCCGACGCCCCGCTCGCCGATCGCACCGCGTTCGCGGTCGACGTGCTCCGGGCCACCACCGCCGCGGTGGCCGCCTGCGAGGCGGGTTGCCGCCGGCTGGTCCCGGTGCCCGACGAGGCGGCGGCCGAGGCCATCGCCGCGCGTGACGGAGCCGACATCGTGCTCGCGGGCGAGCGCGGCGGAGAGGCGATCGCCGGCTTCGACCTGGGCAACTCGCCGGCGGAGTTCACCCTAGCCCGCGTTGGCGGCCGGATGGTCGTGCTCACCACCACCAACGGCACCGCCGCGATGCTCACCGCCGCGCGGGCGGCGGCGGCCGGGCTGGCCGCGCTGACCAACGTCAGCGCGGCCGCGCGCTGGGCGCTGCGCCAGGAGCGCGACGTCACGATCCTGTGCGCGGGGGACAGCGGCGCGCTCGCCCTCGAGGACGTCGTGTGCGCGGGGCTGCTGGTGGCCCGGCTCGCGGCCGGCGCGCCGGGCGCCACGCTCTCCGACGGCGCCGCCGCGGCGCTGGCCCTCGGGCGGCACTACGAGACGAAGCTGGACCGGATCGGCCGGGATTCGCGGTGGGCGCTCAAGCTGCGGGGGATCGGGCGCGAGGCCGATCTGGCCTTCTGCCTGCGCGCGGACGTGAGCACGGTGGTGCCGGTCTTCTCGGCGGGCGGCTTCGTGGCCGCGCGCGAGGGCGTCGCGGGGCTCGCGGCGACCGGCCGGGCCGGCGCGCACCCGGGGGCCGGCGCGTGAACCTGCCGATCGCGCTCACCCTGTTCCGCATCGTCCTGGTGCCGCCGATCATGGTGTTCCTGATCTCCTCCTCGCGTGTCAACGTGCTGATCGCCGCGGTGATCTTCATCGCCGCGTCGATCACCGACTGGCTGGACGGCCGGATGGCGCGACGCTGGAACCAGGTGACCCGGCTCGGCACGCTGCTCGACCCGGTGGCGGACAAGCTGCTGGTGGCGGCGGCGCTCGTCTCCCTGGTGCACGTGGACATGATCTCGGCGTGGATGGCGGTCGTGATCATCGGGCGCGAGCTGGCGGTGACCGGCCTGCGCGCGGTGGCCCTCTCGATGGGTACCGTGGTCCCGGCCTCCTCGTTCGGCAAGGCCAAGACCGTGTCGCAGTACGTGGCGATCACGCTCCTGATCCTGGAGCGCGGCGTCTCCACCCAGGTCGCGGTCTTCCACCTGGTGTCGCGGGCCGCGCTGTGGAGCGCGCTCGCGCTGACCGTGCTCTCGGGCGCCGACTACTTCTACCGCTTCTTCCTGCACACGAACCCGAAGGACCTGGTCCGGAGCCGCGAGCGGTGGCCCTGACCGTCCTGGGCTTGCTCGCCGCCTACCTGATCGGGTCGATCCCGATCGGGTTTCTGGTCGCGCGGGCCGCCGGCGGCACCGACATTCGCCGCGCAGGGAGCGGCAACATCGGCGCCACCAACGTGCTGCGCACGCTCGGGGCCGGGCCCGCGATCCTGACCCTGCTCGGCGACATCGTGAAGGGCTATCTCGCGGTCACCGCCGCACGCACGATCGGACTCGAGCCGTGGGCCGCGGCGGGCGGCGCGGTCGCGGCCATCGCGGGCAACTGCTGGCCGGTGTTCCTCCGCTTCCGCGGCGGCAAGGGGGTCGCCACCGGGCTCGGCGCCTTCCTCGCGCTCTGCCCCTGGGCGGTGGCGCCGGCGGCGCTGCTGTGGGTCGCGGTGACCGCGCTGTCTCGCTACATCTCCTTGGCCTCCATCCTTGCCTGTGTGAGCCTGCCGCCGGCCGCGCTGCTGATCGGCTACCCCCGTCACGCCGCGATCGCCACGGCGGTGGCGGCCGCGATCATCGTGTGGCGCCACCGGGAGAATCTTCTGCGGCTCGTGAGCGGCACCGAGCGGCGCCTCGGCGAGCGCGCCACCACCGCGTGAGTCCGGCCGCGACGTTCGACGCGGCGAGCGCTCCGGTGGCCGTGCTTGGCGCCGGGAGCTGGGGCACCGCTCTGGCGATGCACCTGGGGCGGTTGCGCGTTCCGGTGCGGATGTGGGCTCGCGATGCCGGACTGGCCGCGTCCATCCGCGCGGCGGGGGAGAACCCGCGCTACCTGCCGGGCGTTGCGCTGCCCGACGGCCTGCGTGTGACCGCGGACGCGAGCGAGGCGCTCGGTGGCGCCGCGGTGGTGCTGGTGGCGGTGCCGTCGCATTTCGTCGAGCCGGTGCTGGATGGGGTCGGCTCGCGGATCGGCTCGTCCGCGGTGCTGGTCTCCGCGACCAAGGGACTCGAGCCGCGACACGGGCGGCGCATCTCCGATCTGCTGGCGCGATGCCTGCCCGGGCGGCCGATCGCGGTGCTGTCGGGGCCCTCGTTCGCGCGCGAGGTTGCGCAGGGCCGGCCGACCGCGCTGGTCGTCGCCTCCACCGACCCATCGCTGGCCACCGATCTCCAGCGTCGCCTCGCCGGGCCCGCGTTGCGGCTCTACACCAACCGGGACGTGATCGGCGTGGAGATGGGTGGCGCGCTCAAGAACGTGATGGCGATCGCGACCGGGCTCGTGGACGGCCTCGGGCTGGGCGAGAACGCGCGCGCGGCCCTGATCACCCGCGGCCTCGCCGAGATCGTGCGGCTCGGCACCGCGGCGGGCGCGCAGCCCGCGACCTTCGCGGGGCTGGCCGGGCTCGGCGACCTGGTCCTGACCTGTACCGGCTCGCTGAGCCGCAATCGCGCGCTGGGCCGCGAGATCGCGCACGGCCGCCCGCTCGCCCAGGTGGAGGCGGGCACGCCGATGGTCGCGGAGGGCGTGCGCACCGTCTCCTCCGCGCTGCGGATGGCACACGAGATGGGGGTGGCGATGCCGATCTGCGAGGAGGTGGCCTCGGTGCTCTTCGAGGGCAAGCCGGTGGCCGAAGCCCTGGTCTCGCTGCTCGCGCGCGAGCCGCGACCCGAGGAGGAGCGGGTGCCACGTGCCTGAGCTGCGGCGCGATCCGGTGGTCGGACGGTGGGTGATCATCGCCACCGAGCGGGCGCGCCGGCCCTCCGACTTTCCTCCGCCGCCGCGCCGGCGCAAGGGCGGCCCCTGCGTGTTCTGCGGAGGACAGGAGCACCGCACGCCGGACGAGGTGTGGGCGCTCCGGCCCGGTCGAGGCCAGCCCAACAGCCCGGGCTGGCTCCTGCGCGTGGTGCCCAACAAGTTTCCCGCCCTGCGCATCGAGGGCGATCTCGAGCCGTCGGGCGAGGGGCTCTACGATCGGATGAACGGCGTGGGCGCGCACGAGGTCGTGATCGAGTCACCGGATCACGACGCGGTGATCGAGCGCCTGCCGGTCGCGCATCTGGCCGAGGTGTTTCGCGCCTACCGCGACCGGAGCGTGGACCTGGCCAAGGATCCGCGGCTCGAATACGTGATGGTCTTCAAGAACCACGGCGACCCCGCCGGGGCCTCGCTCGAGCACACCCACTCCCAGCTCATCGCCACGCCGGTGGTGCCGCTGATGGTGGAGGAGGAGCTGGCGGGAGCGATTCAGCACTTCCGGATCAAGAAACGCTGCATCTGGTGCGACGTGATCCGCCAGGAGCGGCAGGGCGGCGGGCGGGTCATTCTCGACCAGGGAGGCTACCTCGCCCTCGCCCCGTTCGCTCCGCGCTTCCCCTTCGAGACCTGGGTCCTGCCCGCCACCCACCGGTCGCGCTACGAGGAGACGCCGCCAGAGGAGTTCACCGCGCTGGCCGGGGTGGTCGGGCAGGTGCTCGGGCGCATGAGCGAGGCCCTGGACGATCCCCCGTACAACTTCATGCTCCATAGCGCCCCGCTCCGGGCCCCCGCCCTCGACCACTTTCACTGGCACCTGGAGATCATCCCGAAGCTCACTCGGGTGGCCGGATTCGAGTGGGGAACCGGCTTTTTCATCAATCCAATTCCCCCGGAGGAGGCCGCGAAATATCTGCGGGGCGAGGCACCGAACCGCCCGTAAGTTGACACTACTCAAGGCTTTTGTTACACTCCGTCGCGGTTCTGTGACAGGTGAGCAGGCGTGGGAATAGCTCACGCGGGAATAGCTCAGTGGTAGAGCACAACCTTGCCAAGGTTGGGGTCGCGGGTTCGAATCCCGTTTCCCGCTCCATATAAATACGTGGCGTCAGGTACGGTATGAATGTAAGGGCGGCGTAGCCAAGTGGCTAAGGCGGAGGTCTGCAAAACCTCTATTCAGCGGTTCGAATCCGCTCGCCGCCTCCAAAATATGGGGGCGGTCCAGCGATCGGGTGGGCCGGGGTGGCGGAACTGGGAGACGCAGCGGACTTAAAATCCGCTGGTCCGTAAGGGCCGTGGGGGTTCGATTCCCTCCCTCGGCACCAGAAGCGAACTCATTCAGGGAGGCAATCAAGGTGGAAACCTTGAAGGTAGTCCGGAAGACCTTCACGATGTTGAGCGAGAAACGGACACAGGTCCTGGACATCACCAAGCAGATCCGGGACATCGTTTTGGGCGCCGACATCAAGGAGGGAATCATTCTGGTCAACTCCCTCCACACCACGTGCGCGCTGTTCGTCAACGAGTTCCAGGGCGCGCTCGTGGAGGACCTCAAGGCGATGATGGAGCGTCTGGTCGCCGACGGGGTGGGCTACAAGCATGACGATCCGCGCTTCTCGGATTGCGAGCGCGGCAACGCGTCGTCGCATCTGCGTGCGGCGCTGCTCGGGCGCAGCGTGGCGGTGGGAATCAGCGGCGGGGAGCTCTCGCTGGGCCGCTTCCAGTCCATCCTGTTCGCCGAGCTGGACGGCCCGCGGCCGCGGAGCATCGACATCCAGATCATGGGGGTCGGGCCGACGGCGGGGAGCTGACGGGCCCTGGTCTATCGACGCCCGATTCACCGTACGCCCGAACCTAGGAGTCTAAGTCTTTAGGCTCTGTTCAATGCGGGGGCCCAGAAATGGCCCCCGCACTCCCCCAGTCGCGGACGCTCGTGCCCAGTTGCGGACGCTCGTGAGCGGTCTCCTGACTCCGGCCTCGGCTCTCTTGCCGTGTTAGACTGAGCGGCGTATGTCCTGGAAACTCAAGAAGAAGGCGCAGGCGCTGCTCGCCTCGGAAGAGGGTGGCGTTCGCAAGGACTGGGGTGGACGCCTGACCATCGCGCTCGTGTATCCGAACACCTACGCGGTGGCGATGTCCAATCTGGGCTTCCAGACGATCTACGATCATCTCAACGCGCTGCCGAACGTCGTTTGCGAGCGCGCGTTCTTCCCGGATCCCGAGGACGTGGATGAGCACGGGCGGACCGGGACCCCGCCGTTCTCGCTCGAGTCGCAGCGCCCGCTGACCGACTTCGACCTGATCGGCTTCTCGATCACCTACGAGGGCGACTACATCAACACGGTGCGCCTGCTCACGATGGCGGGCATCCCGGCGCGCGCGGCCGACCGCGGCCCGGGCGATCCGGTGATCATGATGGGCGGCGTGTGCGCCTTCTCCAACCCGGAGCCGGTGGCCGCGTTCATGGACTTCATCGTGGTGGGCGAGGGCGAGGAGGTGGTCCGCGAGATCGCGGCCGCCTGGGCCGAGACCGCGGCTACCGAGCCCGGTGATCGCCGGCGGCGCTTCATCGATCGTGTCAAGCCGCTGGTGGGCGTCTACGTGCCCGACGCCTACCGGGTCGCCTACCGGCCTGACGGCGCGATCGACGGGATAGCCGCGTTGACCGCCGACGTGCCGGCGATCGTGGTCAAGCGCCGCCTGAAGGACGTCAACCTGTTCGAGACGCGCTCCGCGCTCAAGACGCCCAAGGCGGAGTACGGCCACATGCAGTTGCTGGAGGTCGGCAAGGGCTGCGGCCGCGGCTGCCGGTTCTGTCTCGAGGGCCAGGTCTACCGCCCGGTGCGGCATCGTAGTCTCGACTCACTGCGCGAGTCGGTCGCGCGCATCGCGAAGGAGTCCAAGCGGGTCGGGCTGGTGGGCGCGTGCGTCTCGGACTATCCGTGGATCGGCGAGCTCATGACCATGCTCGAGGAGCACGGGGTCGAGGTCTCGATCTCCTCGCTGCGAGCCGACAGCCTCACCGAGGACCTGGTGGCGTCGCTTCAGCGGGGCGGCCACCGCACCCTTACGATGGCGCCGGAAGCGGGCACCGAGCGGCTGCGCCGGGTGATCCGCAAGGTGATCACCGACGAGCAGCTCTACGAGGCGTGCGACCTTCTGCGCCGGTACGGCATCCCGAACCTCAAGTGCTACTTCATGATCGGGCTGCCGACCGAGACGCGCGAGGACGTGGAGGCCATCGCCGACCTGGCCGCGCGGCTGCTCGGTCGCCTGAACGTGCTGGGACCCGACGGTCACTCGTTCGGCAAGCTCACCCTGTCGATTTCTTCCTTCGTGCCGAAGCCGTGGACGCCGTTCCAGTGGGCGGCGTTCGACGACCCGCGCGTCCTCGAGGAAAAGCTCGGCCTCATCAAGCGGGCGGCGCGACGACTCGACACGATCCGGGTGGTGCACGAGAACCCGCGCGAGGCCGCGCTGCAGGCGCTGCTCGCGCGCGGGGACCGGCGGGTGGCCGATTTCATCGAGCTCGCGGCGGGGCTTCAGGGGGACTGGCGGCGGGCTGTGCGCGAGTGGAGCGGTGACCCCGCGTTCTACACGCGTCGCTCCCGCGATACCGCCGAGATCCTGCCGTGGGATCACCTGGACGTCGGGGTGAAGAAGGCCGGGCTGCTGCGGGAATGGGATCGAGCCTTCGAGCCGGCCGGTCCGGTCGCGACGACCGGTTAGCCGAGCCGCGTCCGCCATGGCCTCGATGAAGGTCGCCCGCGCCGCCGACGTCCCGCCCGGCGAGGGCCGCGTGGTCCAGGCGGGGGACAAGAGCCTCGCGCTCTTCAACGTGGACGGCGCGTACCACGTCATCGACAACACGTGTCCGCACCGGGGTGGGCCGATGGGCGACGGCGACCTCGAGGGCCGGCTGGCCGTCTGCCCGTGGCACGGCTGGCGGTGGGACGTCACCACCGGCGCCAATGCCAACAACCCCGCGGTCAAGATCGCCTGCTTCGAGACCTCGGTGGTGGACGGCGACGTCTACGTGGAGCTGCCGTGATCCGGGATCGCCTCGAGCGGCCGCTGCGCAACCTGCGCCTGTCGGTCACCGACCGCTGCAATCTGCGCTGCCAGTACTGCATGCCCGAAGAGGAGTACGTGTGGCTGCCTCGGGAGGACGTGCTGACCTTCGAGGAGATGGCGCGCGTGGTCGACGTCTTCGCCGACCTGGGTGTGGACAAGGTCCGGCTCACCGGGGGCGAGCCGCTGCTCCGCCGCGACCTCGACGGGCTGGTGCGCCTGCTCGCGGGCAACCGTCGCATCCGCGATCTGGCCATGACCACCAACGGGGTGTTGCTGGCCGAGCAGGCGGCCGGGCTCCGGACGGCGGGCCTGCACCGGGTCACGGTGAGCCTCGACACGCTGCGGGAGGACCGCTTCCGGACGCTCACCCGACGAGACACCCACGCCCGCGTGCTCGAGGGCATCGAGGCGGTGAGCCGCGCCGCCTGGCCGGGGCTCAAGCTCGACACGGTAGTGATGCGCGGGGTCAACGACGACGAGCTCGCGGACCTGATCGAGTACGGTGGCCGTACCTCCGCGGAGGTGCGCTTCATCGAGTACATGGACGTTGGCGGGGCCACCCACTGGAGCATGGAGCGCGTGGTCGGCCGTGACGAGATCCTGGCCCGTCTGGAGGAGCGCTACGGCCGGATCGCCCCGATCGTCGAGGAGACCTCCGCGCCCGCCGACCGCTTCCGCTTGCCCGACGGACGCGTGTTCGGAATCATTTCGTCCACGACGCAGCCCTTCTGTCGCGCCTGTGACCGGAGCCGGCTCACCGCGGACGGGCTGTGGTACCTCTGCCTATACGCGGGGCGAGGGACCGATCTGCGGAAGCCGCTGCGCGCCGGGGCGACGGACGCTGAGCTGCAGGCGCTCATCCGCTCCACGTGGCAGGCCCGCGACGACCGGGGGGCGGAGGAGCGTCTGGCGACGCCTCAGCGCAGCCCGCTGATCCAGATCGGCGAGCTGAAGCGCGATCCCCACCTCGAGATGCACACGCGGGGAGGATAGGTGGTGGAAGCTCAGGGCGTCGACGTGAGGGAGCGGGGCGCCGGCCAGCAGGTGTCCGACCGGCGGCTGTTCATGCAGCTGCAAGTCTGGACCGGGTGTGCGGACAGCAAGCCGCTGGTGGCCGCGGTCGAGCGGAGCCGAATCGAGGCCGTGCTCTATCACGACGTCAACGATCCGGCCGGGGTGGCGCTGCTGGCCGTGCACGAGAACCCCGCCTTCTTCGCCACCGATCTTCGCGAGCTGCTCCATGCGGAGTCGTTCGCGGGGCTCCGGCACCGTCCCGAGCTCACCATGCTGGGTCGCACCTATTCGTCCGGATTCGAGCCGGACCTGGCCGACTGGCTGCTCGGACGCCCGCGGCGCACGGTGCTGAACCCGGCCTGGCCGTGGGGGATCTGGTATCCGCTGCGCCGGTCCGGGGCGTTCGCCCGGCTCAGCCCGCAGGAGCAGGGAGCGATTCTGAAGGAGCACGGCACCCAGGGCCGCGCCTACGGCGACGCCGACCTGGCCCACGACGTCCGGCTGGCCTGCCACGGGCTCGACACCAACGACAACGACTTCGTGATCGGGCTCGTCGGCCGGGAGCTCCACCCGCTCTCGCATCTGGTCCAGACCATGCGGAAGACCGCGCAGACGTCCCAGTACCTGCAGAGCCTCGGGCCCTTCTTCGTGGGCCACGTGCTCTGGCAGAGCGCGCTCCGATGAGCCGCCGTCCCGCGCCGCTCGGGGCCCGCTCCACGCTCCTGGCCGTCGCGCTATGGTCGATTGCGGGTTGCGAGTCGCTGCCCCCGGCCCGTCCGGTCACCGACGTCGGCCTGATCGCCGGCCGGTGGCAGGGACAGATCAAGTTCGGCGGGGGTTCCTACCAGCTGTTCTATCTCACGATCAACCCGGACGGGAGCCTGGTCGCGTACTGGAACGGGATAACCCGGTACGGGAAGGTGACCCTCGAAGGGCCGCGGACCCGCTTCGGCTTCTACATCTGGAGCGGCTCCCTCGACTATCTCGAGGGCAACGGCGAGCGGGTGATCCTCCTGAGGGAGGACTTCGGCAGCTGGGACGCCATCGTCCGTCCGCTCAGCTAGGGGCGGGCGTCGCCCGCCACGCGGTCACGTTGGCCTCGATCTGTCGCGCATGAACCTCCAGGTGTTCCGCGTAGATGGTCAGCCAGTCCTGCGCGGTGTAGCGCCCCGAATCGGTATGGCGCCCCTCGCGCTGCCAGGCCGTCTCCGGGAGCCGGCGGATCAGCGCGGTGGTGTGGGCCCGGACCGCCCGGACCGTCGCGAGCGCCGGCTCGGAGGGATGACCGTGGTAGTCGAGCTCGACCGCCCAGACGCTCTCCGCGTAGCCGAGGATGATTGGCTCGGGCTCGCACACGAGGTACCGGATGCGCGCCGCCCCGTTGGTCTCGGAGTCCGCGCAGTGGCAGACCACCTCGTGCGCCGACCACTCGCCGGGCGCCGGCCGCCACTGCCGCGCCGCCGCGGGCACCGCGGCCCAGGCGCCCTCGAGGCGCGTGGGGCCGTCGGCGTACTGCTGGATCAATCGCTCGCGTTCGCTCCGGGTGAGGCTCATCGGTGATCTCCTCCTGGCCGCGCCGCATCGCGCTGGCCGTGGTGGGACTCGCCCTGCTGGTCGCTCCCGCGGCGGCCCAGACCACCCGGCCGCCGGCGCGCGTGGACCAGGCGGGACTCCGCGCGCTGATCGTGGCCGTCGGCTACCAGCCGCGCGAGGCGCGAAACGAAGGTGCGATCGAGTACGAGATCGTCCTGCACCCGCCCGACGGCCGGGCCATCACCACTCGGGTGGCCCTGTCCAAGGACGCCTCGCTCGTCTGGCTCGTGGCCTGGCTGCAGAAGGTCCCGCCCGGCCGCGTCATCAACGGTAACGCCGTGCTCGACATGCTGGTCCAGAACGACACCCTCGGCCCGATGCATTTCTCCTATAACGAGGGCCGGCGGTGGTTCTTCCTGAACAAGCCGGTGGTGAACCTGGACCTGACTCCCGAGAAGCTCCGGGGCGAGATCGACCACCTCGTCTCTACCATCGTGAGGACGGAGCCGATCTGGGACGTGGATCGCTGGCGGTGAAGCGCCCGTCTCAGGCCAGCGGCGGCGCCGGCAGGTCGGAGCGCCCCATCAGGTAGCGGTCGACCCCCGCGGCGGCGCTACGGCCTTCCGCGATCGCCCACACGATGAGCGATTGCCCCCGCTGCATGTCGCCCGCGGTGAACACGCCCGGCACGCTCGTCATCCAGTTCGCGTCGCGCCACACGTTGCCGCGCTCGGTCAGCTTCACGCCGAGCTGCTCGAGCAGCCCGGGCCGCTCGGGTCCCACGAAGCCCATCGCGAGCAGCACGAGCTCGCAGGGGAGCACGAAGCCCAAGTCCGGGATCTCGCGGAAGATCAGCCGACCGCCCTCGCGCACCGGTTCCACCCGCGTGACCTCCAGCGCCTTCACGCGGCCGCGCTCGTCACCGAGGAAGCGGGCGGTGGACACCGAGTACAGGCGCTCGCCGCCCTCGGCGTGCGCCGAGGACACCCGGTAGATGTTCGGCCACTGCGGCCAGGGGTTCTCGGGCGCGCGCTGGTCGGGGGGGCGAGGCAGGATCTCGAGCTGGTGCACCGCCAGCGCGCCCTGTCGGTGGACCGTACCCAGGCAGTCCGCCCCCGTGTCGCCGCCGCCGATGATCACCACCCGCTTGCCTTGGGCGCTGATGAACCCGTCGTCGGGCACCGCGTCGCCCTCGCAGCGCCGGTTCTGCATCGTGAGGTAGTCCATCGCGAAGTGGATGCCGCCGAGCTGGCGTCCGGGAATCGGCAGGTCACGGGGGGCGCAGGCGCCGCCGGTGAGCACGACCGCGTCGAACTCACGAGGCAGCGACGCGGCGGGCCGATCGATGCCCACGTGCGCGTTGACCACGAAGCGCACCCCTTCGGCCTCCATCTGGGCGAGCCGCCGATCCAGCACCCGCTTCTCCATCTTGAACTCGGGGATCCCGTAGCGCAGCAGCCCCCCGATCCGGTCGGCGCGCTCGAAGACCGTCACCTGGTGACCGGCCCGGGCGAGCTGCTGGGCGGTGGCGAGGCCGGCGGGACCGGAGCCCACCACCGCAACCGTCTTGCCGGTTCGCCCCGCCGGCGGCTCGGGGACGATCCATCCTTCCGCGAACGCGTGGTCGACGATCGAGAGCTCGATGGCCTTGATCGTGACCGCGTCGTCGTTGATGCCGAGGACGCAGGAGCCCTCGCAGGGAGCGGGACAGAGCGTGCCGGTGAACTCCGGGAAGTTGTTGGTCGCGTGCAGACGGTCGATCGCGTCGCGCCACTTGTCCCGGTAGACGAGGTCGTTCCAGTCCGGGATGAGGTTGCCGAGCGGGCAGCCCTGGTGGCAGAAGGGGATGCCGCAGTCCATGCAGCGCGCGCCCTGCTTGCGCAGCACGTCGCTCGGCCACGGCAGCATGACCTGCCTCCAGTCGTGCGTCCGCTCCTCGACCGGCCGGTACGGCTGCTTGTCGCGCTTGAACTCGATGAACCCGGTGACCTTGCCCATGCCCCGCGTCCGAGCCGGCTAGTTGTGAGCGCTCGCCATGACCGCTTCGTCCACCGACACGCCGGTCTCCTGCGCTTTCTTGATGGCGGCCATCACCCGCTTGAAGTCCTGCGGGATCACCTTCACGAACTTCGGCTGGCTGCGCTCCCAGTCGACCAGCAGGCGCGCGGCCACCGGGCTCTGGGTGTAGCGGATGTGCTGCGCGAGCAGGTCCTTGACCAGCTCGACGTCCTCGGTGTCGACGAGCGGCTCGAGGTCCACCATGCCCAGGTTGCAGCGCCGCTTGAAGTCGCCCGCCTCGTCCAGCACGTAGGCGAGGCCGCCCGACATGCCGGCCGCGAAGTTCCGGCCGGTACCGCCGATCACCACCACCCGGCCGCCCGTCATGTACTCGCAGCCGTGGTCGCCCACGCCCTCCACCACGGTGAGCGCGCCGCTGTTTCGCACCGCGAATCGCTCGCCGGCGACGCCGCGGAAGTAGGCCTCGCCGGAGGTGGCGCCGTAGAGCACCACGTTGCCGACCAGGATGTTCTCTTCGGCCACGAAGGTGGCCTCGCGGGGCGGGTAGACGATCAGCTTGCCGCCGGAGAGGCCCTTGCCGATGTAGTCGTTCGCGTCGCCCTCCAGGGTCAGGGCCACACCGCGGGGCAGGAACGCCCCGAAGCTCTGGCCCGCGGAGCCGGTGAAGTGGATACGGATGGTGTCGTCGGGCAGGCCGTCGACGCCGTAGCGCGAGGTGATCTCCGAGCCCAGGATCGTGCCAACCGTGCGGTTGACGTTCTGGATCGGCAGCCGGATGTCCACCGGCTCGCGGCGCTCGAGCGCGGGGGCGCACATCGGCACGAGCGTGGTCGCGTCGAGCGACCGGTCGAGCCCGTGGTCCTGCTCGACCACCCGGCGAATCGCCACTTCAGGACCCGCCACCGGACGATGGAGGATCGCGGAGAAGTCGAGGCCGCGCGCCTTCCAGTGGTCCACCGCGGGGGCGACGTCGAGCCGGTCGATGCGCCCGATCATCTCGTCCATGGTGCGGAAGCCGAGCTGGGCCATGTACTCCCGCACCTCCTCCGCGACGTAGCGGAAGAAGTTCTCGACGAACTCCGGCCGCCCGCTGAACTTCTCCCGCAGCCGCGGGTCCTGGGTCGCGATGCCCACCGGGCAGGTGTTGAGATGGCAGACCCGCATCATGATGCAGCCCAGCACCACGAGGGGCGCGGTGGAGAAGCCGAACTCCTCGGCTCCCATGAGCGCTCCGATGACCACGTCGCGGCCGGTCTTGATCTGCCCGTCCACCTGCACGATGATCCGATCGCGTAGCTTGTTCATGACCAGCACCTGCTGCGTCTCGGCCAGCCCCAGCTCCCACGGGGTGCCGCCGTGCTTGATCGAGGTCAGCGGCGCCGCGCCGGTGCCGCCGTCGTGGCCGGAGATCAGCACCACGTCCGAGTGCGCCTTGGCCACCCCCGCCGCCACCGTGCCCACGCCGACCTCGGAGACGAGCTTCACGCTGATCCGGGCTTTCGGGTTGCTGTTCTTGAGATCGTGGATGAGCTGGGCCAGATCCTCGATCGAGTAGATGTCGTGATGCGGGGGCGGGGAGATGAGCCCCACGCCCGGCGTGGAATGCCGGACCTTGGCGATCCACGGGTAGACCTTGTGGCCGGGGAGCTGACCGCCCTCGCCGGGCTTGGCCCCCTGGGCCATCTTGATCTGGAGATCCTCCGCATTGACCAGGTATTCGCTGGTCACTCCGAAGCGGCCGGAGGCGATCTGCTTGATCGCGCTCCGGCGCCAGTCGCCGTTGGCCTCGCGCCGGTAGCGTGTGGGATCCTCGCCCCCCTCACCCGTGTTGGACTTGCCGCCCATCCGGTTCATCGCGATCGCGAGGGTCTGGTGGGCCTCGAGGCTGATGGAGCCGTAGGACATCGCCCCGGTGGCGAAGCGGGGCAGGATCGCCTCGACCGGCTCGACCTCCTCGATCGGGACCGGGGTCCCGGCGTCGCGCAGCCGGAAGAGGCCCCGCAGCGTCGCCCGCGTCTGATTCTGGTCGTCGACGAGCGTGGTGTACTCCTTGAAGACCTTGTACTGCCCGCTCCGGGTCGCGTGCTGCAGCTTGAACACGGTCTCCGGGTTGAACAGGTGCGGCTCGCCCTC
>DATMMH010000084.1:0-10746 GCA_035569855.1 Candidatus Dormiibacterota bacterium | reverse complement strand
TCCTCTTCCAGGGGATGTCGCACTCGTGGTTCGCTCTGATGGAGGGCGTCGCCGCGGGCGCGATGCTGACCATGATCTCGGAGACGATGCTGCCCGAAGCCGAGCGCTCGGGTGGGGCGATCACCGGGGCCTCGACGCTGCTCGGGTTCCTCGCGGCCATCTTCTTCAAGACCTTCGACTAACCGCGCATGGACCACGTGAGCCGGACGGTCGTGTTGCTCTGCCCGGTACGGGGCTGCCACCGGCCGCTCGCGGAGCATGAGCGCCGCCTGACGTGCCCGCGCGCGCACGCATTCGACGTCGCCCGGAGCGGGTACGTCAACCTCCTGCAGCCCCAGGACCGGCGGTCGCCGCGGGCCGGCGATCAGCCCGCGGTGCGGCAGGCCCGCAGCCGACTGATCGAGCGAGGCCTGGAGACGCCGATCACCGAGACGCTGGCCGGCCTGCTCCGCCTGGCGCCGGCCGACGCGGCTCTCGATGCCGGCTGCGGTGACGGCCACCACCTCGCGGCCATCGCCTCGCGGTTCGGTTGCGAGGGCCACGGCCTCGACATCTCCACGGCGGCGATCGACGACGCGGCGAGGCGCTATCCGGCCCTGCACTGGGTGGTGGCGAACGCCGATCGGTTCCTTCCCTATGCCGACGGCTCGTTCCGGGCGGTGACCTCGATCACCGCCCGCCGGAACCCGGAGGAATTCCGCCGCGTGCTCCGCCCCGACGGCACGCTGCTCCTGGTCGTGCCGGCGCCGGACGACTTGATCGAGGTGCGGCAGCTCGTCCTCGGGGAGGCGGTCGCCCGCGACCGGGTCGCGAAAGCGGTGGCCGCCTTCGCCCCGCTCTTCGTGCTGGAGCGCCACGAGCGCATCCGTCACGTGGCGCGCCTGGATTCAACCGGGGTCGCCGACGTCATGGCGGGCTCCTACCGGGCCGGCCGCACGAGCCGCCACGCCCGGCTGGCCGCGGTAGGAACGCTCGACGTGACCCTGAGCCGCGACGCGCTGCTGTTCCGGCCGGCCCGGCGGAAGCCGGCGCGCGCGGGTTCCGATTGACAGAGCACGATCGACGCCCGAGGATGACCTGCCGAAGGAGGCCGCCATGAATCGAAGCGACGACGTCTGGGTGTGGATCGTCACGGGAGCGCTCGGCTCCATGGCGCTCGGCATCGTTCTCATCCCCCTGCGGACGGTGGTGGCGGCGTCCAATCTGGCCTTCGTGTTCGTGGCGTTCACGATCATCGTGGCCGAGCTGGGTGGGCGGGGATCCGCGCTCGTCACCGCGGTGGTCTCGGCGATGAGCCTCAACTTCTTCCTCACCGAGCCATATCTCACACTGGCCATCACCAAGCCGGACGACGTCGTCGCCTTCTTCGCGATGGCCGGCTGCGGGCTGATCGCGGCCGCGTTCGGCCGGCGGCGCGAGCGCTTCTCGGAGGCGGCGGGCCGCGCCGACCGGGAGCTGGCGATCCTGAGCCATTTCGTGGAGCGCGCGCGGGGCGGGCGGGCCCTCGACGGCCTGCTCCAGGATCTGCAATCCAACTTCGGGCTGGGCGGTCTCGTCCTGCGCGACGCCGGCGGCCGGGTGCTGGGCGCGGCGCCCGACGATGCCCGTTCGCGCCCGGCGCCCCGGATCGCCCTCACCCCCGACACGCTCTTTGCGCCGGGCGACGACACGGTGCGCTTCGGCGCCAAGGGTCTCCGGCTGCCGGACGGCGGCGGCCGTCTCACGCTTCAAACGGGACGCGGTCCGATCTCGCTCGACCTGTGGGAGGGCGACGACGCGGGGTTCGGGCCCGACGAGAGCCGTACCCTGGCGATCGCGGCCTCGATTCTCGGCCTCGGGATGAGGTAAGGGCCGGACTTTCGTGGTAGCGTGGGTTTATAGCTATGCGGCTCGCGTCAATACGAGTCTATTCGGGTATCGGCCCGATCCTCGGATTGCTCCTCGTGATCCTGGGGGCGGCGGCCCCGGCGGGCGCGGTCACCGAGTCCGAGCGGCTGTGGACGGTCGGAGACCGGGCGTTCCAGGACGGGCTCTATCCGCTGTCTCGCCGCGTGCTCGAGCGGTTGGTGGAGCGCTATCCGAGCGACACGCGGGTCCCCGAGGCCACGCTGCTGCTGGGCAAGGTGCGCCTCTCGCAGGGGCAGCCCGAGGCGGCGCTCCAGGCGTTCCGGCAGGCGCAGACGTTCTCGCCTCCGCCCGGCCGGCCGGACGAGGCGCGCTTCTGGGAGGGCGAGACGCTCTTCCGGATGAAGCGCTATCCGGAGGCGCGGGCGATCTACGATCGGATCCTCACGGATAACCCGGCTTCGCCCAGCACGCCCGACGCGGTCTACGGGCTCGCGTGGGTCAATCTGGAGCTGAAGCGGCGCGACCAGGCGGTCACCGAGTTCCGGCGCCTGCTCTCCAACTATCCGGAGAGCGCCAACGTGCCGTCGGCGACCTTCTATCTGGCCCGCACGCTGCTGGAGCTGAAGAAGCCCGACGAGTCGGTCGGCCTGCTCCGGAGCTTCGTGGCCAAGTACGCCGACAACCGGCTCCTGCCCGAGGCGCGCTACACGTTGGGCCAGGCGCTGCTCGCGGGCGGGCAAACCGACGAGGGCGTGGCCGAGCTGCGCGCCTTCGCCAAGGCGTACCCGAGCAACGACCTCGCGCCCACCGCGCGGCGCAACGTGGTGGACACCCTCGTGCGCCAGGGCAAGAAGGGCGATCTGGCCGACGAGTACAAGGCGCTGGTCACGCAGTCGCCCGCGACCGCGGAGGGGCTCTACGACGCGGGCGTGCTCGCCGGCAAGCTCGGGCGGCCCAAGGACGCCGACTCGGCGTGGGCGCGGCTGCGCCGGGAGTTCCCGGATCATCCGCTCAGCGGGCGCGTCTCGCTCGAGATGGCCCAGGCCGCCTTCGCCCGCAACAGCTTCAAGGACGCGTCCACGCTCGCGCGGGCGGCCTCGCGTAGCCCGGAGGACGCGATCCGGGGCGAGGCGTTCGTGCTGCTGGGCGAGAGCGAGCTGAAGCAGCGGCGGCACGCCGCGGCGATCACCGCGTTCAAGGCCGCTTCCGACAGCGCGGCCATCGAGCCCGCCATGCGCTATCGCGCGCTGGCCGGCACCGGACTCGCGTACGAGGAGCAGCGCCAGTGGCCGCAGGCCGCGAAGTACTACGACGAGGTGGCGGCCAAGAGTCCCGACAAGACGCTGGCCGCGTGGGCCAAGGAGCGGCTCGCCGCGGTCAACGCCAGCCAGCAACCGGGCGCCGATCCGCCCGAGCCCAAGGCCCCCGCCAAGCCCGCCCCGGGCAAGAGCCCCAAGGGCGGCTCGAAGGGCACCGCCCCGTGAGCCGCCGGCGCGCGCTCTTCGCGGCCGCGGTGCTCGCGCTGGTCTTGCCGGCCTCCGCGCGCGCCGACATCACGCTCATGCTGCCGCCTCCCGATCCGGGCGTGCTCGTGCCGCTGGCCACTCCCGCGCTCGACAAGCCGCCGGTGCCGCTGCCCACCGTGCCGCTACCCGCCTCTCCCCAGGCCCTGCCGGATCCGCCTCCCGCTCCGATGGTCGGCAACCTGGGGGACCGGCCGCTGGCCCCGCTGGCCCCGCCGCGCTTCCTCGCCTGCAATCCGGTGGGGAGCGTCCTCGGAGTGCCATCCGAGCTGATCGAGTGCGGGCGCGCGCGCTTCCAGCGGGGCGAGCTGGACGAGGCGCGCGAGGCGCTCCAGAAGGCGGCGCAGTTCTCCACCGAGCGCGCGCAGATCCAGGAGGCGCGCTACTGGCTCGGTGAGACGCTCCTGCGCCAGAACAAGACCGCCGAGGTGGAGCGGGTGATGCTGCAGGTGTACCAGGACGACCCGCGCTCCGAGCTGGGCCTCTACGCGGCCCACGAGCTCGGCTGGGTGGCGCTGGAGCTCAACCGGCCCGATCGAGCGCTCGTCTATTTCGACGGGCTGCTCAAGACCGGCGCGCCGCCCGCGCTGATCCCCTACGCGCGGCACGGGCGCGCGCTCGCGCTGTACGGGCTCAAGCGCTATCCGGAGGCGCGCGACACGTGGGCCGCCCTGCTCAATCAGTCCTCGCCGCGCGCGGTCGCGTGGGAAGGCACGTTCTGGCTGGGTGACACCCTGGGCCGGCTCGGCGACTACCCGGGCGCGGCCCAGCGGCTGCAGACCTTCGTCTCCGGCGGGCCGCAGGTGCTGATCGACAGTGGTCTCCTCCGCCTCGGCTGGTGGAGCCGCGCGGCCGGGCAGCCGCTCGAGGCGGTGAAGGACTATCGCGGGCTCCTCTCCGCCTACCCGCAATCGCGCGAGATCGTCTGGGCGCGCGCCGGGCTCGTGCAGGCGCTGCTCGATCTCGACGACTACGCCGCCGCGCGCGACGAGGCCAAGAAGCTCGAGCAGGCCGACCGCACCGGCACGCTGGCCGTGCCCGCGCGCCTCTTGATGAGCCGCTGGGCCACCGAGAAGAACCGGCCCGACCAGGCGCGCGAGATCAACGACGACCTGCTGGCCCGCACGTTGGATCCGGCCACGCGCTCGTACGTGCTGCTGCTCAGCGCGGAAGCGAGCCGGCAGGCCGGCCAGCTTCCCGAAGCGCGCGACCGCTTCGAGGTGGTGCGCGCCTCCCCCGGCTCCCCCGTCTTCGGCGCCTACGCGGCGCTCCGGCTCGCCCAGATGGACTTCGACGCCCGCGAGTTCGCCCAGGCCCGTGACGGGGCGCGCAAGCTCCAGGCCGATGCGGCGGCGCCCGCCGAGATCCGCGCGGCGGCGCTGGTGCTGGGCGGCGAGGCGGCCTACTGGGCGCGTGACTACGGGCAGGCCGCCCTCGCGTACGGCAGCTTCCTGACGAGCTATCCGACCGCGCCGCAGGTGCCGGTGGCCACCATGGCGCTCGGCTGGGCCGAGCTGCGCTCCGGCAAGGCCGAGGCTGCGCGTCAGCGCTGGACGGGCCTCGCCCAGCGGTTGCAGACCGACGCCCGCGCGCCGGAGGCGCTGGTGCTCGCCGCCGAGCTGGCCGGCCGCGCGGGCGATGTCGCGGGCGCCCAGAGCCTGCTCGATCAAGTGGTGGATCGCTATCCCAACAGCGAGTACTCCGAGATCGCGGTGCTCAACCGCGCGATCCTGTCGGTGCGCGGCGGCCGTGCCGCCGACGCCCTGCCGGAGCTGACGCGGCTCGTGTCACGTGGCGCGCTGTCGCCTTACGTGGGCCGCGCGCGCACCACACGCGGCGCGGCGCTCCTGACCACGGGCCGGCCCGCGGAGGCCGAGTCCGACTTCCAGGCCGCCCTCGGGCTCGGCGAGACCGGCCTCGCGCACCTGGGGCTCGGCAGCGCGGCCTTCGCGCGGCAGCAGTGGGACCCTGCGACGCGCGAGTTCGCGGAGGCACGCGACAGCGGGACCGGCCCGGTGGTGGCCGCGGCCAGCTACGGGGTCGCCGCGGCGCTGTTCAACCAGCGCAAGGCCGCCGAGTTCAAGCAGCTCGCCGCCCCGCTCGTCGCGGGGCCGCCGGATCCGATCGCGACGCCGCGCCTGCTCCACGGCCTGGCCGCGGTCGCGGCCGAGGAGAAGCGCTGGAGCGATGCCCGCGCGCTGACTCTCAGGCTCGTCGATCAGTACCCGAAGTACGACGGGGACCAGGCCGCGCTCGCCGGCCTCGCCGCCGCGGCGGGGCAGGGCCAGGAGTGGACGCTCTCGCGCGACATGTACGCCAAGCTCAACGAGCGCTTCCCGGGGAGCACGACGAGCGGCGGCAGCCAGCAGGTCGACTACGCCGAGGCGCTGCTGCGCACCGGCGCCGCCGCCGACGCGCGGCGCGCGCTGGAGCCCGCCGCGGGCGCCGCCACCGCTCAGCCCGGTTCTCCGCGCGCCGCGATGCTGCTCGCGGAAGCGCAGGAGGCCACCGGCGATCGCGCGGCGGCGCTCGACACCTATCAGCGCGTCGCCGCGACCGGCACTGCGAAGGAGAAGGCGCTCGGCCTGCTCGGCCAGGGACGGCTGCTGGTGGCCGAGGGCAAATGGGACGAAGGCCGTGGTCGGCTGGAGCAGGCGCTCGACGCCGGGGAGGGCGCGGTCGCCTCCGAGGCCGCCTTCCGGCTGGCCGAGGGGCTACGCGCGACCGGCAAGCCGCAGGATGCGGCGGAGATGTACATGACCGCCGCGTATCTGACCGGCGACTCGCCGTGGACGCGCCGCGCGCTGGTGGGCGCGGGCCAGGCGTTTGCCGCGCTCAAGCAGAACGACGCCGCGGTCATCGTGTACCGGAAGGTTCTCGCGATGAACGGCGTGGAGCCGGAGCTGGTCGACGCCGCGCGCAAGGGCCTGCGGGCTCTCGGCGTCTCGTCCTAGCGCTCGCCCCTCAGGGCGAGGCGGCCGGCGGTAGCGCCGTCACCGCCGCGTCCAGATCGGCGCTGTCTCCCGCGAAGCGATCCCGCCACTCGTAGCGCACGCGGTTGCCCGGTCCCAGCACGAAGGCGCCGCCCTGCTGCGCGACGTCGCCCTGCCGGGGGCCCTGACGGAAGCCCTGCGCGAGGGCCTGCACGCCCTTGAGCAGCGCGCGCGGATCGAACGTCTCGGCCCAGCCGTGAGCGAGGCCCGCGGTCCTGAAGGTACGCAGCGACGGATCCACGAAGACCGCGCCGGCGAAGCCGGTAGCCTGGCGAAAGGACGCGATGTGCTCCGGCTTCGCGGGGCCCACCACGACGAGCGTGCCGCCGCGCCGCGCGATCTCGGGCAGACGCGCGGCCAGTCCAGCAACCTGCTGGCGGCAGAACATTCAGCCGAAGTGGCGGACGAACGCGAGCACCACGGGCCGCGTGGCCCAGAAGTCCCCGAGGCGGACCGCCTGACTCTTCTCGTCGAGCACGGTGAGCTGGGCCAGCGCGGCGGCCAGGAGATCGTCCATCCCCGCATTGTAACCGGGCTCCATTCTCACTAGAATGGCCGCGCGTGAAGGCGACATGACCATGCGGGGCTACGGTGGGCGGATTCTCTTCGTGGACGCGGGCAGCGGGCGGAGCCGCGTCGAGCCGGTCTCCGCCGACATGGCGCGGAGCCTCGTCGGCGGCAACGGATTCGCGGCGCGCCTGCTGCTCGATCACGTGCCCGCGGGGGTGGACGCGTACGACGAGGCCAACGCGGTGGTCTTCGCGGTGGGCCCGATCACCGACACCACCGTGCCCGGGAACAGCCGCGCCTGCGTGGCCGCCAAGTCCCCGCTCACCGGCCTCTTCTTCGACTCCACCTTCGGCGGCCGCTTCCCCGCCACCATGAAGCGCACCGGCTTCGACGCCATCGTGATCACCGGCCGCGCCGCCGAGCCGGTCTACGTGAAGGTCACGGAGGCGGGGGCGGAGCTCAAGCCCGCCCGCGGCCTCTGGGGTCAGACCACGCGCGACACCGTACAGGCCATCCATGAGGTAGAGGGAGGAGATTCGGACGTGATGGCCATCGGTCCGGGCGGCGAGAACTTGGTCCGGTTCGCCGCGATGGGCACCTACTGGAAGAATCGCGAGGCCTTCGCGGGGCGCGGTGGCATCGCGGCGGTGCTGGGGAGCAAGCGGGTCAAGGCGCTGGTGGTGGCGGGCGCGCGCAAGACCGAGCTGGCCGACCCGGCCCAGCTCAAGGCCCTGCTCGAGCAGCAGCGCGAGCCACTCAAGACCGGGACGAAGGCGCTCTCCACCTACGGCACGCCGTTCCTCGTCAAGCCGATCAACACCCTGGGGGCGCTCGGTTCCTACAACCTGCGCCAGGAGGTCTTCACGGACGCGGCCGCCATCTCCGGCGAGGAGATGCACGCGCACTTCCACGACCGGGACACCACCTGCCTCAAGTGCCCGGTGGCCTGTGGCAAACAATATGAAATCCGCGAGGGCGAGCTGGCGGGTCTCAAGGCCAAGATGCCGGAGTACGAGACCATCTTCGCCTTCGGCTCCATGCTCGGCAACGGCCACGCGGCCTCGCTCGCGCGGGCCAACGATCTCTGCGACCTGCTCGGGCTGGACACCATCAGCATGGGAGTGACGCTCGCCTTCGTCTGCGAGGCGCTCGAGCGCGGCTGGCTCACCGAGGGCGACCTGGGCCTGCCCTTCGGCTGGGGCGACTGGCGCGGCATGCTGCGTCTCATCGAGATGACGGCGGCGCGCGAGGGCTTCGGCGACCGGCTCGCCGAGGGCGGCTGGCGCCTCGCCGAGTCCGTGCACGCCGAGGGCACGCGCCTGGTCTACGCGGTCAAGCGGCTCGAGCTGCCCGCCCACTCGGCCCGGGCGCTCAAGGGCATGTCGATCGGCTACGCCACCGCGACCCGCGGCGGCAGCCATCACGACACGCGGCCCACGCCGCAGTACGCGCAGAACTTCGATCGGCGCAGCCCCGACGGCAAGCCCGAGTTCGCGGTGCGCAGCCAGCACTTCACCGCGGTGGACGACTCGCTCGTGCTCTGCCGCTTCACCTCCGAGCGCGGCTTCGGCCTCTACGTCGAGGAGCCGTATGCGCGGATGGTCTCCGCGGTCACCGGCTGGGACATGACGGTGGAGGAGCTGGAGCGGGTGGGGGAGCGCGTGATCAACCTGGAGCGGCTCTTCAACGTGCGCGAGGGCGTGCGCCGACGGGACGACGCGTTGCCCTGGCGCGTGATGCACGAGCCCATCCCGGACGGCCCCTCGGCCGGCGCGTACTGTCCACCCGACGAGCTCGGCCTGATGCTCGATCGCTACTACGCGCTGCGCGGCTGGGACGGAGACGGCGTACCGACCCCCGGCCGCCTGGCCGCGCTCGGCGTCTAGCCCTCACGCGAGGTCATCCATGCCCGTTGCCCGATTCGAGATCACGCTGCGGCGCCCCCTGGCCGGCGAGCCGGCCTACGAGGAGCTGAAAGGCCGCCTCCACTTCGCCCTCGATCCGCTCCACGCGGCCAATCGCCGCATCACCGACGTGGAGCTGGCGCCGCGCAACGCGCAGGGGCTCGTCGCGTGGAGCTCGGACGTGTCGATCCTGCTGCCGGTGGATCGCGCGCGGTGCAGCGGGCGGGTGCTGCTCGACGTGGTCAATCGTGGCAACACGGTGGCGGTGCCGAATTTCAACCGCGCCACGCGCCCCGCCTTCGGGCCGGGCTCCGACCCGAATCCGCCGGTGGACCTGGGCGACGGCTTTCTGATGAAGCGCGGGTTCGTGGTGATCTCCTGCGGCTGGCAGGGCGACCTGCCGCGCGTGCCCGGTCTGATCGGCATGCGCACGCCGGAGGCCCGTGACGCGGAGGGCCGTCCACTGCGCGGGCGCGTGTATACCCAGGTGCAGTCCACCGGTCCGGTGGCCGACTTCCTCCTGTCCGACCGCGGGCACGTGCCCTATCCCGCCGCGGACCTCGAGGAGCAGGACGCGCAGCTCACGGTGCGCGACCAGCCGGACGGACCCGCCACCGTGATCCCGCGTGCGCGCTGGCGCTTCGCCCGCCGCGAGGGAGACCGGGTGGTGCCGGACGCCGGGCACATCCATCTCGATGGCGGCTTCGAGAAGGGCCGGCTCTACCAGATCACCTACACCGCCCAGGGCGCGCCGGTGCAGGGGCTCTCGATGGCGGCCCTGCGGGACGCGGTCGCGTGGCTCAAGTACGGCGACGCCGCGCAGGGCAACCCCGCGCCGGGCCGCCTGCGCTGGGCGTACGCGTACGGACGCTCCCAGACCGGCCGGCTCCTCCGCACGCTGATCTACGAGGACCTGAACCTCGACGAGCAGGGCCGCGAGGCACTGGACGGCGTCATCGCCAACGTGGCGGGGGGCATGCGCGGAGAGTTCAACCAGCGGTTCGGGCAGCACTCGAAGGACCGCAACAACATGATGGCGCATCTCTTCCCGTTCACGGATCAGCCGTCGGAGGATCCGGACACCGGCGCCAAGGACGCGCTCCACGCGCGGCTCGACGCGCGCGGCAGCCGCCTGCGCGTCGTCTACACGAACACCTCCGCCGAGTATCACCGCGGCGACGCCTCGCTGATCCACACCGATCCCGACGGCACGCGCGACGCGCCGCACGGCCCGTACACCCGCGTCTACCACTTCGCGGGCACCGAGCACGGCCTCGGCATCTGGCCTCCGACCGACACCCAGCTCGCGCCCGCCGATCCCACCGGCCCGGTGGAGCGCGCCCAGAACCTCCGCGGCGTCGTGGACTACTCGCCGCTGCTTCGGGCGTGCCTCGTGAGCCTGGACCGGTGGGTGGTCGAGGGCATCGAGCCGCCGCCGAGCCGTCACCCGCGCCTGGCCGACGGGACCGCGGTGCCGCCCGAGCGGCTGGCCGCCGCCTTCGCCGGCATTCCCGCCGCGCGCTATCCGCGCCACAACCCGAAGCCGCGGCGGCTCGACTGGACCACGGTGCCGCCCGCGCCCGGGCGCGCGTTCGGCTCGCTCGTGTCTGCGGTGGACGGGGACGGCAACGAGACCGGCGGCATCGTCCTGCCCGAGCTGGCGGTGCCGCTCGCCGCCCACACCGGCTGGAACCTGCGGCACGCCGACATCGGGGGCGCCGAGCAGCTCCTGGTCTTCGCGGGCGCGACGATTCCGTTCGCGCGCACGCGCGCCGAGCGTGGGGCGGCCGGCGATCCGCGCCCGTCGATCGCGGAGCGCTACGGCTCGCGCGAGGCGTATCTCGACCGCGTCCGTGAGGCGGCCCGCGCGCTGGCCCGGGACGGCTACCTCCTCGAAGACGACGTTCCGCTCTCGGTGTCCGCGGCGGCGCGGCTGTGGGATCACTTCACCCGCTGATCGGAGGCTCC
>DATMMH010000083.1:0-7422 GCA_035569855.1 Candidatus Dormiibacterota bacterium | reverse complement strand
TGCTCGCGGACTGGCAGTCGGCGAATCCCATCTTCGGACGGACCAACAATCCGTGGGACCTCGGGCGCACCCCGGGCGGCAGCAGCGGCGGCAGCGCGGCCGTCATCGCGGCCGGGCTGAGCGCGCTCGAGGTCGGCTCGGACATCGGCGGCTCCATCCGCGTGCCGGCGGTCTTCTGCGGCACCTACGGGCACCGGCCGAGCGAGACCCTGCTGCCGCGTAGCGGGCAGTTCCCGATGCCGCCCCTGCCCAACACCGCGGTCGTCATGGGTGTGCAGGGCCCCCTCGCCCGGAGCGCGGAAGACCTGGAGCTGGCCCTCTCGGTCCTGGCCGGCCCCGACGTGGGCGAGGACGTGGCGTGGAAGGTCACGCTGCCCGCGGCCCGGCGCGAGCGCCTGGCCGACTTCCGGGTGGCGGTGCTGCCTCCGATCCCGTGGCTTCCGGTGGACGAGCAGATCACCGCGGCGTTGCAGGACCTGGCCGGCCGCCTCGCCAAGATGGGCGCGGTGGTCAAGGAGGTCCAGCCCGACGGGCTCGGCGATCACCGCGAGTACCACGCCTTCTACCGCACCCTGCTCGCGGCGGTGACCGGCGCGCGAGTGGACGGAGAGACCCGGCGCCAGCGCGTCGCGGCCTTCCGCGCCGCGGGCGACGACTTCTCGCTGGGTGCCGCGCGCGGGCTCGAGGGCACCGCGGGCGACTACATCCTGTGGAACGGCCGCCGCGAGCAGTACCGCGCGGCGTGGCGGGCCTTCTTCCGCGAGTGGGACGTGCTGCTGGCCCCCGCGATCAACGTGCTCGCCTATCCGCACATCGAGCGCGCGTGGCCCGCCGACGACAGCGACCTCTCCCTGACCTTCACGGTCGACGGCAAGCCGGTGCCCTATCTACACGGGCTCGGCTACCCGGCGCTCTCCACCGTGCCGGGCCAGCCCGCCACCGCGTTCCCGGTGGGTCTCTCCCGCGAGGGGCTGCCGATCGGCCTCCAGGCGATCGGGCCCTATCTGGAGGACCTGACCCCGATCCGCTTCACCGCGCTGCTGGCCCGCGAGATCGGCGGCTTCCGGAAACCGTCCGGTTACGACGGCGCCTAGGCGTGATCCGGTGCTGACGATCGACGGGCACTGCGACCCGCGCTTCACCGCGGTCTGCGAGCAGTTCTTCCGGAACTTCACGGAGCGCGGCGACGTGGGGGCGTCCGTCTGCGTCTACCTGGACGGGGTCCCGATGGTGGACTGCTGGGGCGGTCACGCCGACGCCGCTCGCACCCGGCCGTTCGGGTCAGACACGATCGTCAGCGTCGCCTCCACGACCAAGGGCATGGTGGCCCTCTGCGCCCACATGCTGGCCGAGCGCGGCAAGCTCCACCTGGACGCGCCGGTGGCGCGCTACTGGCCGGAGTTCGCCCAGGCCGGCAAGCAGGAGATCCCGGTGCGGTGGCTGCTGAGTCACCGCGCGGGACTGCCCGCGATCCGACGGACCCTGCCTCCGGAGGCGCTCTTCGACTGGGAGACGATGACCGGAGCGCTCGCCGAGACCGCGCCCTGGTGGACGCCGGGTACGCGCCACGGCTACCACGCGATCACCTACGGACATCTGGTGGGCGAGATCATCCGTCGAATAGACGGCCGCACGGTGGGCGCGTTCCTCCGCGACGAGGTCACGGGCCCGCTGCGCGCCGACTTCTTCCTCGGCGTGCCGGAGGAGGTCGACGCGCGCGTCGCGGAGGTCCTGGCGCCCCCGCCGCCCGCCGCCGGCGAGCCGACGATCTGGGACACGATCCTGGCGGATCCCGAGTCCGTCGCCGGCCGCACGTTCCTGAATCCGCCGCGCACGCCGGACCTGGTCAACACCCGCGCGTGGCGCGCGGCCGAGATCCCGGCGGCCAACGGTCACACCAGCGCCCGAGGGGTGGCACGCGTCTACGCGGCGCTGGCCCGCGGCGGCGAGCTCGACTCGATCCGCCTGCTCGCGCCGGCCACCCTCGACCGCGCCATCGAGGAGCAGTCCCGCGGCCGCGACGCCGTGCTCGGGCTGCCGACGCGCTTCGCCACCGGCTTCATGCTCGGGCTGCCGGGCGGACTCTTCGAGTGCGGGCCCGGCCGGCGCACCTTCGGGCACCCGGGCCGCGGCGGCTCCATCGGCTTCGCCGACCCGGACGCGCGCGTCGGCTTCGGCTACGTCACCAACCAGTACGTGACCGGCACCGCGCAGCATCCCGACCGTCGCGTGCTGAGCCTGGTGGATGCGCTCTACGCGGCGCTGCGATGACCCCGGTTCCCGCGCTCTCGGCCCGTGACTGCCTGCCCCGCGGCGCGGCCGACGCGCTCCTGGTCGGGCGGGCATGGTCGCCGGCCGAGGACGGCCCCTGCGTCGTGGCGGTTCGGGGCGACGAGGTCGTGGATCTCACCCGGCGCTACCCGACGACGAGCCACCTCTTGAACGTCGCCACGCCCGCCGAGGTACGCGCCGCGATCAAGGCCGCGCCGAGGCTCGCGACGTTGGAAGCCCTGGCCGCCAACAGCGTGGAAGGCGCCCGCGACGCCTCGAAGCCGTGGCTACTCGCTCCCGCCGACCTGCACGCGGTGAAGGCCAGCGGCGTCACCTTCGTGGCGAGCCTGCTCGAGCGCGTGATCGAGGAGCGAGCCAAGGGTAATCCCGCGCTGGCCGACGGCGCCCGGCGCGAGATCGCCGCGATCGTGGGTCCCGACCTGCGCGGCATCAAGCCCGGCTCGCCGGAGGCCGCGCGCGTGAAGGACGTCCTCGTGGCCAAGGGCATGTGGTCGCAGTACCTGGAAGTGGGCATCGGGCCGGACGCGGAGCTGTTCAGCAAGTGCCCGCCGATGGCCGCGGTCGGCCTGGGCGCGCGGGTCGGCGTGCATCCGGCCTCGGTGTGGAGCAATCCCGAGCCGGAGCTGGTGCTGGTGATCGACCGCGCCGGGGCCATCGTGGCGGTCACCCTGGGCAACGACGTGAACCTGCGCGACGTGGAAGGCCGCAGCGCGCTGCTGCTGGGCCGCGCCAAGGACAACAACGCCTCGTGCGCGATGGGCCCGTTCTTCCGGCTGCTCGACGAGGGCTTCACGCTCGACGCCGCGCGGCGGGTCACCTTCGAGACGGTGGTCGAGGGAGCCGACGGCTTCCGGATCTCGCACGCGACCCAGGTGAGCGAGATCAGCCGCGACCTGACCGAGCTGGCCGGCCAGGCCATCGGGAAGTACCACCGCTATCCGGACGGGCTCGTGCTCTTCATCGGCACCATGTTCGCGCCGGTGGCCGACCGGGGGGCGCCCGGCAGCGGCTTCACCCACAAGTCGGGCGACAACGTCAGCATTTACTCGCCTCAGATCGGGCGTTTGGTCAACGAGGTCGTGGCTTGCGACGAGGCCGAGCCGTGGTCCTTCGGGACGGGCGCCTTGATGGCGAACCTCGCCCGGCGCGGGCTGCTGCGCGCTTGACCGGCTTCGCGGCCGACTTGGCGCCGAGCGCGGCCGCGCTGACCAGGATGAAGGCCACCAGGCAGGGCTGATCGCTGCGGTTGCTCCAGGCGTGATTGGTCCCGCGCTGCACGAGGGTGTCGCCCGCGTGGAGCAGCGTCTCGCCGTCGTCCATCAGCGCGTAGATCTCCCCCGAGAGCACCAGCGCGAAGTCCACCGTGTCGGTCTTGTGCATGCCGGGATGTCGCGAGGCGTCCGGATCCATCGCGTGATGCGCGCCCATGGCCGTGAAGGCGGCCTTGCGATCGAATCCGCCCGGCGCCCCGTCGGGCGGGAACTCGACGACCCGGAAGATCGCCCCGCTCCGGGGCGGCTCGAGCACCACCGGCCGTGCGGCCGCGTCGGCATTGCCCACATTGGACGCGGGTGCCTTGTCGGTCACCCACAGATTGGTCAGTCCAAAGTCGGGACGGCCCGGGATCGTGAGCACGTGCGGCGACGGACCGTCGCTCACGAAGATCGAGCGGCCGCGCGCATCATGGCCGGTCACCACGCGTCGGATCTTCCGGATCATGGCGGGACTATACACCAGTTCGAGACGTGACCGCGGCGCCTCAGCCCGTCCGATCCTCTTCCAGGCGGCGCAGCTTGCGCAGCTCGGGAAAGAACACCATCCACAGCGCGGCCACCACGATCGTGCCGAGCCCGCCGATCAGGACGGACGGCACCGTGCCCACCAGGGTGGCGGCCACGCCCGACTCGAAGGCCCCGAGCTGGTTGGACGTACCGGTGAAGAGTGAGTGCACCGCGCTGACCCGGCCGCGCATCGCGGGCGGGGTGCGGATCTGGGCGAGCGAGGAGCGGATCACCATGCTGACCACGTCCGCGGCGCCGAGCACGGTGAGCGCCAGCAGCGACAGGGCGAAGCTGGTGGAGATCCCGAACACCACGGTGGCCGCGCCGAAGAGCACCACCGAGCGGAACAGGGTCGGGCCGATTCTCAGATCGAGCGGGTGGCGCGCCAGGAACACCGAGGTGGCGAGCGCGCCCACCGCGGGAGCCGAGCGAAGCAGGCCGAGCCCACCCGGGCCCGTGCCCAGGATGTCGCGGGCGTAGACCGGCAGCAGGGCGACCGCGCCGCCCAGGAGCACCGCGAAGAGATCGAGCGACATCGTGCCGAGGAGCACCCGCCGGCTCCAGATGAACGCCACGCCCGAGAACACCGTCGCGATGCTCAGCGGCTCGCGGGCGCGCAGGGTGCGCTGGACGCGGATCGCCACCGCGAGAGCGCCGGCGAGCCCGAAGAGCGCGGCGGCGGTGAAGTAGGTCACGCCTGGCCCGAGCAGGTAGAGAAACCCGCCGAGCGCGGGGCCCACGATCTGCGCGGTCTGCCCGGCCGAGATGACCCACGCGACCGCCCGCGAGATCAGCGAGCGATCCACCACGTCCGGCACCAGCGCGGTCATGGCGGGGTTCTCGAAGGCCTGGGCGCCGCCGAGGAGCGCGACCAGGGCCAGGATGCTGGTCTTGCTCTGCCAGCCTCCGATGGTGCCAAGCGCGAGGGCGGCCGCGGCGGCCGCCTTGATCGTCTCGCACGTGACCGCGATCAGGCGCCGGTCGCAACGGTCCGCGACCGATCCCACCACCAGCGTGAGCAGGACCATCGGCACGAACTGGGCGAGGCCGACCAGCCCCAGATCGAGCGCGCTGCCGGTCAGGGCATAGAGCTGCCACCCCACCGCCACGCCGAGCATCTGGAAGCCCACGCTCGCCAGCACGCGGGAGGCGAGCAGGAAGGCGAACGGCGGGTGCCGCAGCAGCCGCCGCGCCGACTCCGGAGTCGATTCGCCCAACGGGCCGGGGCGGCTACCGGTTGGCGCGGGCCAGCACCGCGTGGAGCAGCACGTTGACCCCGGGCGAGGTCTCGTCGAGCTCGGCGTGCTCGGCCTCGTTGTGCGAGATCCCGTCGCGGCACGGGGTGAAGATCATCGCGGTGGGGGCGACGCGCGAGATGTAGTACGCGTCGTGCCCGGCCTGGCTCAGGATGTCACGGTGGCTGACGCCCAGCTCCATGGCCGCCTCGCGGATCAGGCGGATGCAGCCGGGATCGAAGCGCTCGCTGCCGAACTGCCACTCGCTCGCGATGGTCAGCTCCACGTTGGCGCGGCGCGCGCAGTCCGGCAGCGCCGCCTTCACCTCGGCCCACATCCGGTCGGCCACCTCCCGGTCGGCGTGCCGCACATCGCAGGTGAGCTGGGCGTACTCGGAGAGGATACCCGCCTTGTTGGGCCACGCGACGAGGCGCGCGACCGTCGCCTTGCCCTCGGTCGCGTGGTACTTCCAGCCCACGTCGTTGACCGCGACCGCCAGCATCGCGGCGCCCACGAGCGCGTTGCGGCGACGGTCCATCGGCGTGGGCCCCGCGTGGGCGGTCTCACCGTGCACGTCCACGTGCATGCCCCGGGCCGCGTAGCCGCCCACCACGATGCCCACCGGCACCGCCTCGCGGTCGAGGATGGGTCCCTGCTCGATGTGCAGCTCGAAGTAGGCGTCGATGGACCGGCCGCCCACCGCGGTCTTGCCGTTGTAGCCGATGCGCTCGAGCTCGGCGCCGAACTGCTTGCCATCGTCGTCGCGCAGGGCCAGCACCCAGTCCACGTCGAAGACGCCCGCGTAGGCGCCCGAGGCCACCATCGGGGGCGTGAATCGCGCGCCCTCCTCGTTGGTCCAGCACACCAGCTCGAGCGGCCGCCTGGTCCGGACGCGCCCGTCGTCGAGGGTGCGGAGCACCTCGAGGCCGGCCAGCACGCCCACGACGAGGTGGCTGCCCATGAGCACCGGCGGCAGGTGATCGTCCGTGCCCGGTCGGCGCGCGAAGATGTTGCCGACATGGTCCACCGTCACCGTGCAGCCGGCCTCGGTGCACCAGGTGATGAAGAGATCGCGCATCGCCTTGTCGGCGTCCGTGAGGGCCAGGCGGCGGAGCCCGCCCGCTTTGCCCGGGCCGATCTCGCCCGAGCGCATCACGGTGGACCAGAATCGCGGCGCGTCGATCGTGAGGGGGGTCATTCCGGCGATTATAATGCCCGCGTGCACTACGTCGACCCCTCCACCGGCGACACCTATCCGCTGACCGAGGCGCGCTGGCGCGCCGACAACGGGCACTACCTGAACCTGGCCCCCGGTCCGGGGCTCACGCGGCGGGACATCGACGGGGCGCGCCACTCGGTCTGGCGCTACGCTCGCGCGCTGCTCATCGGCGCCGAGCACGCGGTCAGCCTCGGCGAGGGTGGGACGCCGCTGCTCGACGGCGAGTGGCACGGCGCCCCGGTGCGCTACAAGCTCGACTTCATGATGCCGACCGGCTCCTTCAAGGACCGCGGCACGACCGTCCTGGTGAGCTACCTCAAGAGCCGCGGCGTGACGCGGGTCCTGGAGGACTCGTCGGGCAACGCGGGAGCCTCGCTCTCGGCCTACGCGGCGGCGGCCGGCCTCACCTGCCGCATCCTGGTGCCGGAGACCGCGTCGTATCCGAAGATCGCGCAGATCGCCGCGTGCGGCGCCGACGTGGTGACGATCCGGGGCTCGCGCCAGCAGGTGGCGGAGGCGGCGCTGCGGCAGAGCGCCGAGATCTTCTACGCGAGCCACAACTGGCAGCCCTTCTTCGTGGAGGGCACCAAGACCCTCGCCTACGAGCTGTGGGAGCAGGCCGGCTTTCGCGCCCCCGACAACGTCGTGGTGCCGCTCGGCTACGGGAGCAGCGTGCTGGGAGCCGAGCGCGGCTTCGCCGAGCTGGTGCGCTCGGGCGAGATCGGGCGGCGGCCGCGGCTCTTCGGCGTGCAGGCCGCCGGCTGCGCGCCATTCGCGGCCGCCTTCCGCGAGGGCGTCGAGCATCTCGTGTCCACCGAGATCCGGCCGACGGTGGCCGAGGGCATCGCGACGCCTCGGCCCACCCGCGTGACTGAGGTGCTGCGCGCGGTGCGCG
>DATMMH010000082.1:0-12452 GCA_035569855.1 Candidatus Dormiibacterota bacterium | reverse complement strand
CTGATCTCGGCCCAGCCCGGGCGCGCGCGGACCGCGTCGAGGTCGGCCGGCTTGCCGCACCACGAGACCAGGATGATGAACCGTGTCCACTCGGGGCGTTGCCTGATGACGGGAACCGGCTCGAGTGCCCCGACGGGATAGTCCTTCACCACCGACTGGACATCGACGGTCTTCGTGCAGGCGGGCAGTGCCAGGGCGGCCGTCGCGAGGGCGCTGCGGTGCAGGAAATCCCGCCGGGTCAACATGAGCTCACGCGAGAGCTCAGTCGCCGGCGGCGAGCGTCTGCTGCACCAGCTCGTGGATGCGGCGGAGGCCGCCCAGCATGGCCGGTCCGGGGCTCAGCACGTCGGCCCCGTCGATCTCGTGGACGCGGCCCTCGCGCACCGCGCTGATCTCGGCCCAGCCCGGGCGCGCGCGGACCGCGTCGAGGTCGGCCGGCTTGCCGCACCACGAGACCAGGATGATCTGTGGATCGCGCCGGATCACCTCCGCGGGATCCACCACCCGATCGCGCGCGCTGCGCTGATCGCGCAGCTCCCCGAAGACGTCCCGGCCTCCCGCGAGCTCGATCAGCTCGGAGACCCAGCGGATGCCCGCCATCAGCGGCTCGTGCCACTCCTCGAAATACACGCGCGGCCGGTCGGGCCACACGCTCGAGAACTCCCGCACCTGGGTGATCTCGTCGCGCATGTCGAGGACCAGGGCGCGCGCGGCCGCCTCGGCGCCCAGGAGGCCGCCGACGGCGAGGATGGTCTGCATCACCTCGTCCACCGAGCGCTGGTTGGTGCAAAAGACGGGCAGACCCGAGCGGATCAGCTCCGCGCTCACGTCGGCCTGCAGGTCGGAGAAGCCCAGGACGAGGTCGGGCTCGAGCGCGAGGATCTTGTCGACCCGGAAGCTGGTGAAGCCGCCGACGCGGGGCTTCTCGCGAGCCTCCGGCGGGCGCCGCGCGGTGCCCGGCACCCCCACCACCCGGTCCCCGGCCCCGAGCGCGTAGCAGATCTCCACGTGCTCGCTGGTGAGACAGACGATGCGGCGCGGGAACTCTACCGGGGATTTGCCGTACATGCCCCGCGAGATCTAGAGGTCCTTCGAGCCGTCGAAGAGCTCGGTGCGGGAGACGCCGCGCTGGAAGGCGAGATAGTCCTCCTTCGTGAGGCGCGGCTTCCAGGTCTTGAGGATGTCGCGCGCGCCGTCGGCGTCACCCCAGAGGAGGTCCACCGCCATCAGCGCGAGCTGCTTGGCCGGCTCGACGTAGGCGACGGTGGGATCCGTGATCGAGTAGTCGGCCCCGTGCCCGCTCCCCGACGCTCCGCCCATGTAGGGATGAAGCGTCGGCATCACGTGAGAGATGTCGCCCATGTCGGTGGATCCGCTGCGGTGCCCGCTCTCGGTGACCTGGTCGGCGCCCAGGAGCGCGGCCGCGTTGGCCTTGAACTGCTGGGCCATGCCCATGTGGTTGAAGAGCGGCAGGTACCCCGGGAGCGTCTCGATCTCCACCTGCGCGCCCAGCGCGAGCGCGCCGGCGCGGAGGGCGCGGTCGACCTTCCGATTCGCCTCGAGGATCGCCTCGACCGTCTTGCCCCGCACGTAGGTCTCGATGCGCACCTCGCCCGGGATCACGTTCACCTGGCTGCCGCCGTGGGTGATGATCGGGTGCACCCGGATCGAGTCCTCGTCGCGGAACGTCTCCCGGAGCGCGTTGATGGCCGAGAGCCCGATGTTGGCCGCGTAGAGGGCGTTGATCCCCATGTGCGGCGCCCCGCCCGCGTGCGAGGCCCGGCCGATGTAGCGCACCGTCTTCACGATGCACCCGTTGTTGGAGGCGGCCACGCCCGCCTTCTTCATGTCGGGCGCCGAGCTGGTGTGGATCATCATGGCGAGATCCACGTCGTCGAAATGGCCCAGGCGAAGCAGCTCCGGCTTGCCGCCCAGGAACTCGATGCGACCCGCGCGGGCCTGCTGCACGCGCCACTCCACGTCGCCGTACTCCTCCGCGGGCACCGCGAAGAAGACCACGCGGCCGGCCAGGTGATCGAAGGCGCGCGCCTCGAGCAGCCCCATCGCCGCGCCGAGCAGCCCGGCCACCTGCGCGTTGTGGCCGCAGGCGTGCGCGGCGCCGGTCTCGGGATCGGCCACCGGATGGCCCACCACGACCAGGCCGTCCAGCTCGCCCAGCAGCGCGAAGGTCGGGCCGTCCTTCACGCCGTTGGCCTCCGCGCGCACGCCGGTGACCGCCAGGCCACTGCGCGGCTTGAGCCCCAGCTCGCCGAACGTCTCCTCCACGAGCCGCGCGGTCTTGAACTCCTTGAAGCCCAGCTCGGGCTGGCGGCGGATGCGCTCGCCCACCCCGATGATGCGCTCGCGGTTACGGTCGATGGCTGCGCAGATGGCTTGCTTGAGGCTCTCTTTGGTCGCCACGGAGGTCTCCTATGAAATGAGTGGACCCGGGGTCGCCCGCATCAGGCGCTCCCGAGCGCGTCGAGGAACGCCTTGGTCGCGTCGGCGGGCCGGGCCGCCGCGTAGATCGCGCCGATCACCGCCACGCCGGCCGCCCCGGCGGCCAGCACCTCGGGGACGCGCGCCGGGGTGAGGCCGCCTACCGCCAACACCGGGCGCGCGACGGCCCGCGCCACCGTCTCGAGCGCGCCGAGCCCCTGGGGCGGACCGAATGGACGCTTGGACGGCGTGTCGTAGACGGGACCGAAGATCACGAAGTCCGCGCCCTGCGCCACCGCCTGCTCGGCCTCCGCCATCGAATGCGTGGACGCGCCGATCAGGAAGCCGCCTGGAGTGATGGCGCGCAGCGCCGAGACCGGCAGCGAGGCGTGGGTGCGCTGCACGCCGTCGGCGCCGGCGGCCATCGCCACGTCCGCGCGGTCGTTGACGAGGAGCCGCGCGCCGTGTCGCCGGGTCGCCTCGCGCAGCTCCGCGGCCAGCGTCAGCAGCTCGCGCACCGGCAGGTCCTTCTCGCGGAGCTGAACCGCCCGGAGGCCCGCCCCGAGGCACTCGTCCACCACGTCCACCGCCGGGCGCGAGGCCGCCCGCCGGTCGGTGATCAGGCAGAGCGAGAAGCCTAGCTGGTCCACTCGGGCACGCCCTCCAGCGGGGAGGACGCGGTGGCGTAGAGCTTCTTGCCGATCCGGCCGGCCTTGAAGGCCAGCCGGCCGGCCTCGACGGCCAGGCGCATCGCGGTGGCCATCGCGACCGGGTCCTTGGCGGAGGCGATCGCGGTGTTCATGAGCACGCCGTCGCAGCCCAGCTCCATGGCGATGGCCGCGTCCGACGCGGTGCCCACGCCCGCGTCCACGATCACCGGCACCGTCACCGCTTCCAGGATCAGCTTGATGTTGTACGGGTTGCGGATGCCGAGCCCGGAGCCGATCGGCGCGCCGAGTGGCATCACCGCCGCGGCGCCGGCGTCCTCGAGCTTCTTGGCCATGACCGGATCGTCGTTGCTATACGGCAGGACCGTGAAGCCCTCCCGGGCCAGGGTACGGGTCGCCTCGAGCAGCCCCAGCACGTCCGGGAAGAGGGTGCGCGAGTCGCCGATCACCTCGAGCTTCACCAGGGTGCCGAGCCCGGCCTCGCGGGCCAGATAGCAGGTCCGCACCGCCTCGTCCGCCGAGTAGCAGCCGGCGGTGTTGGGCAAGAGCGTGTACCGCTTCGGATCCACGTAGTCGAGCAGGGACTCGCCCTGCCCCGGCAGGCTCACCCGGCGCACCGCCACCGTGACGATCTCGGCGCCGGAGGCTTCGATGGCCTCCCGCATGTTCTCGAACGACGGGTACTTACCGGTCCCGACGATGAGACGGGACTTGAACTCTTTTCCACCCAGCCACAGTGACGTGTCGTACATGGTGACCTCCCTGACGTCTCTGGCGGTCGGCTCTATCCGCCGCCCATCGGATGGACGATCTCGACCTTGTCGCCCTCGCTCAGGCGAGTCTCGGCGTAGCGCGACCGCTGGGCGACCTCCCGGTTCAGCGCGACCGCGGTGAACTCCCGGCGGATCTTGAGCCGGACCAGCAGCTCCTCGATGCTGAGCCCATCGGGTAGCTCCATCGGCTTGCCGTTCACGGTCACGGTCATGAAAAAACCGCACGCCTTTCGAGAAAGGGTGCGGTCCCGTGTCGGTGCCTCGCGCCGCATTCCCTTCGCTGGAATTACCCAGTGCAGGTTCGAGGGGTCCCGGGCCGCACCCGGTTCTCAGGAAACCTCCCCCAGCGACGCGGTCGGATTATACCCCGGCGTCGAGCTGTCGTGCGAGCGCCTCTGCCTCGGTCACCGGGAGCTGGCAGACGTAGTGCCGGCAGACATACGCGGTGGGGCGTCCGCCCACCGTCCCCCGATCGGCCAGGAGCGGCAGGCCGGCGGCGCCCGGAGCGCCCTCCGCCGCGCCCGCGACGACCCGGTTGGGCTGGTAGCGGCGAAAGATCGTCTCCCGCAGCGGCGTGGCCGCGCTCTCTTCGCCCGGCCGCCACACCAGCGCCACCTCGGCCACCGGGCCGAGATGGAAATCGAGCGCGGAGAGGTAGCGCCCGAAGCCCGACGGATAGCGCTGCATCAGGTCCGCCATGGGCCGCAGCGCGGAGAGCGCGACCGCCTCGTCGGCGGTCTCGCCGGTGAGCACCGCCAGCCGCAGGAGCCAGTCGATGGTCACCGAGGTCCCGCTCGGCACCGCGTTGTCGAAGATGTTCCGCGGTCGCACCACCAGGCTCTCCTGATCGCGTCCGGTGTCGAAGAAGGTCTCCCGCTCCGCGCTCCAGAAGAGGCGCCGCGCCTCCCCGGCGAGGCGCCGCGATTCGTCGAGCCAGCGGCGATCGAACGTGGCCTCGTAGAGCGCGATCAAGCCGACCCCGACCATCGCATAGTCCTCGAGATACCCGGTGATGCGGGCCTGGCCGTCCTTCCAGGAGCGGAGCAGGCGGCCGTCGCGAATCATCGACCCGGTGATGAACTCCGCGTTGCGAACCGCCGCGGCGAGATAGTCGGCGCGCCCCAGGATCGCGGCGGCCTCCGAGAAGGCGGCCAGCATGAGCCCGTTCCAGGAGGCGAGCACCTTGTCGTCGAGGGCCGGGTGGACGCGCTTCTCGCGGGCGGCGTGCAGCAGGCTCCGGGCCCGACCGAGCGCGGCGGCCATCGCGTCCAGGGGCATCCCGAGCGTCTCGGCCACCGCGGTGGGCTCGCGCGGCACGCAGAGGATGCTGTGGCCCTCGAAGTTCGCGCCGTCGTCCACGCCCCAGTAGGCGAGCGCGACCCGCGCGAGGTCCGGGTCGCCCAGGATGGCCCGGATCTCCTCGGGCGACCAGACGAAGAACTTGCCCTCGACGCCCTCCGAGTCCGCGTCCTGGGCGGAGAAGAAGCCCCCGGCCGGGTGCGTCATCTCGCGCAGCACGTAGTCGAGCGTCTCCTCGGCGACGCGACGGTACTCGGCATCGCCGGTGGCGAGCCAGCCGTGCAGGTAGAGCGAGGCGAGCTGGGCGTTGTCGTAGAGCATCTTCTCGAAGTGCGGCACGAGCCATTGAGCATCCACCGAGTAGCGGTGGAAGCCGCCCCCGAGCTGGTCGTAGATGCCGCCGCGGGCCATGCGGGTGAGGGTGTGGCGCGCCATCTCGAGCGCGCGCGCGTCCCCGGTGCGCCGCCACACGCGGAGCACCGCCTCCCAGGTCATGGGCTGGGGGAACTTGGGGGCCTGGCCGAGCCCGCCGTCGCGCTCGTCGAACTCGGCGGCGAGCCCCAGATAGGCCTTGATCAGCACGTCGCGAGTGAGCAGGCTATCCGCCTCGCGGAGGCGCCCCGACTGCTGCATCGACTCCACCAGCTGTCGGCCCGCCTCGAGCACCTCGCCGCGGCGTCCGTGGTAGGCGTCGGCGATCGATTCGAGCAGGCGCGGGAAGGCGGGCATGCCGTGGCGGTCCACCGGCGGGAAGTAGGTGCCGCCGTAGAACGGCACGCCGTCCGGGGTGAGGAAGACCGTCATGGGCCATCCGCCGCGTCCGGTCATCGATTGCACCGCCTGCATGTAGATCTGGTCCACGTCCGGGCGCTCCTCGCGATCCACCTTGATCGAGACGAACAGGCGGTTCATCAGCGCGGCGATGTCGTCGTTCTCGAACGACTCGCGCTCCATCACGTGGCACCAGTGGCAGGCCGAGTAGCCGACCGAGAGGAGCACCGGCTTGTCCTCCCGCCGCGCGCGGTCGAACGCCTCGTCACCCCACGGATACCAGTCCACCGGGTTGTGGGCGTGCTGGAGCAGGTACGGGCTGGTCTCGACGGCGAGGCGGTTGGCGGGGCGGGACGACGACACGGAAGCGCCGATCAGGATCCCACGGGGGCCACGAAGGGCAGCGCGACGACGCGCGCGGGCTGCTCGCCTACCCCGTCGACGACCGCGACCGCGCTGCCGGGCTCGAAGTGCTCGCGGCGCACGTAGCCCATCGCGATCGGCCGGCCGAGCGCGATCGAGCGCACCGCGGAGGTGACGCGGCCGACCTCCTGGCCCTGCGCGGTCACGCGCGCGCCGGCCTCGGGGACCCGGTCGCCCTCGACGACGAGGCCGCTGAGCGCGCGATTGACGTGCCCGCGATACTTCACCCGGGCCACCGTCTCCTGCCCGATGTAGCAGCCCTTGGTGTAGCTCACCAGCGAGTCGAGGCGGGTCTCAGGCAGGATCACCGAGTCGTCCACATCTTGGGGATACCACGGCTGCCCGGCCTCGACCCGCAGCACCGCGAGCGTCTCGTCGCCCGCGGGCACCGCCCCCGCCGACGCGAAGGCGCTCTTCAGGGTCTCGGCGTGCTCGGCCCCCGCCCAGACGTGGAACCCGGGAGCCGGGCCCTCGGCGCGATTGATCACGCGCACCGGGACGCCGCTCACGGAGACCTCGGTGTGCGCGTACGGCGGCAGCGCGAGCGGGGCGCCGGCCAGGCGCTCGAGCAGGGGACGGGCGCCGGGGCCCTGGAGCGAGAGGATCGCGAAGGCGTCGTCGGCCGACGCGAAGTCGGCCTTCTCCGAGATCAGGTAGCGGTCGAGCGTCTGGAGCGTCTTCTCGGTCATGCTCGCGGGCAGTTCGAGCAGCACGCGCTCCGCGGCCGAGTAGACCACGAGCAGCGCCATCACCTTGCCGTGGGCGTCCAGGAAGGCGGCCGGGGCGCCCTGACCGGGCGGGAGCCCCTTGACGTCGTTGGTGAGCATGCCCTGGAGAAACGCGAGCCGATCGCGACCCGTGACCGTGACCTTGCCCAGCGCCGAGCGGTCGAAGAGGGCGACGGCTTCGCGGGCGGCGCGGTACTCGGCGGAGAGATCGGGCATGGCTCATTGTTGACGGGCGCCGGGCGCCTGTCAACTTGCGGGACCGCGCGCGCCTCGTCCACAATGGCCGCCGTGCCGTCCCCCGCTCTTCCCGCCCCGGCCGCTCGCGCGCGCTTTCGCCGCCTCCTGCTCGCCTGGTACGGCCGGCATCGGCGCGACCTGCCGTGGCGCCGCACCGAGGATCCCTACCACGTCCTGGTCTCCGAGATCATGCTCCAGCAGACGCAGGTGGAGCGGGTCGTGCCCAAGTACCACGAGTTCCTCGACCGCTATCCGACGCTCGAAGCGCTCGCCGGCTCCTCGCCGGAGGACGTCAAGCGGCTCTGGTACCCGCTCGGCTACAACGTCCGGCCGCTCAACCTCCACGGGATCGCGCGCGAGGCGGTCGCCAGCTACGGCGGCCGGCTGCCCGACGACGCCACCGCGCTCCGGGGCATGCGCGGCATCGGTCGGTACACCGCGGGCGCGCTGCTGTGCTTCGCCTACGGCCGGCCGGTGCCCATCGTGGACACGAACGTACGCCGCGTGCTCGGTCGCGTGTTCCTGGGGCCGCGCCGGCTCGCGCGCCTGCGGGGACAGAAGACGATGTGGGACCTGGCGGGAGCGCTGGTGCCCCGGCGGCGGTCGTACGACTACAACCAGGCCCTGATGGACTTCGGCGCCACGTGGTGCACCGCGCGGGCCCCGCGCTGCGAGCCCTGCCCGATGCGGCGATTCTGCGCGACCTACCAGAGCATAGGCCAGCGCATGGGTCAGAGCGTGGGCCGGAGCGCGGGCGCTCCTTGAGCGGCGCGCCCGAGATCGACGTGGTGGCGGCGGTGATCGAGCGCGACGGCTGCATTCTCATCGCTCGCCGTCCGGCCGGGAGCCACCTGGGCGGCATGTGGGAGTTCCCGGGCGGCAAGCGCAAGCCCGGCGAGAGCTCGGAGGCGGCGCTCGAGCGGGAGATTCGCGAGGAGCTGGACGCGGCGGTGACGGTCGGCGAGCTGCTCGACACGGTCGCCTGGACCTATCCCGGCAAGCGCGTGCGCCTCTCGTTCTTCCGCTGCGCGATCGAGGGGCAGCCGCGGGCCGCGGAGGGCCAGGAGATCGTCTGGGTGCGCCCGGCGGATCTCGGCCGCTACGAGTTCCCGCCCGCCGACGCGGTCCTGATCGAGCGCCTCCGCCGCGCTTCCGGCGGGCCCGGAGCTTGACGCCGCCCGGCCCGGCGCATACCATGCGGCTCTCCCGTAGTCTCACCCATTGCCCCCGGAGGAAGCCGAGCATGAGCAAACGGTTGATAGGTGTCGTCCTGGCGTTGCTGAGCCTGGTCCTGATCGCGACGCCGGCCCTGGCCCAGAAGCCCGTCAAGATCGGCGTGTTGACGCCGCTCTCGCCTCCGGGCGATGCCGCGGCCGGGCAGCTCATCGTGCGTGGCGCGAAGATGGCCGCGGAGGAGATCAACGCGAAGGGCATCCTCGGCGGGCGCAAGATCGAGCTGGTCATCGAGGACGACGCGGGCACGCCCGAGAAGGGCGCGGCCGGCTTCCGCAAGCTCGCCACCCAGGACGGCGTGGTGGCGGTGCTGGGTCAGTTCCACAGCTCGGTGGCGCTGGCGGTCCAGGACCTCGCCGAGCAGTTCAAGGTGCCGCTCTTCGCGACCCAGGCCTCATCGCGCGCGTTCACCGAGAAGCACCTCAACTACAGCTTCCGCACCCACGTCATCGACACCGACCGCGTGCAGCTCTGGAATCGCTGGATCAAGGAGAAGGGCTTCAAGAAGGTCGCGTTGCTCGCCGAGAACACCGACTACGGAGTGGGGCTGGTGGAGGACACCAAGAAGCTCTTCGTCTCGATGGGGATTCCCGCGGAGCTGAAGACCATCGTGTTCGACCGCGCGGTCGTCGATCTGACCCCCCAGCTGCTCGAGATCAAGAGCTGGAAGCCGGACGTGGTGATCAACATCGGGGTGGGCACCCCGGCCTACCTGATCATCAAGCAGGCCGCCGACGTGGGTCTCCTGCCCGGCACCCCGATGCTGGTCTCCTACGACATGCCGGCCCGCGCGGAGTACTGGAAGAACCTCGGCGAGAAGGGCAACTACGTCGCGTTCATGGTGTATTACCACCCCACCATGAAGCTCACTCCGCGTGGGGAGGCCTTCCGCGCGAAGTACCGCGAGCAGTTCAAGGAGGACCCGGTCTACGCCTCGCTGAACGGCTACGCCCAGGTGGCCCTCATCGCCGACGCGCTGGAGGCGGCCAAGAGCGACACCAGCGACGCCCTGGTCCGCTCCCTGCTCGCCAACAAGTTCCAGGGCTGGAACGCGACGATCAGCTTCAGCCGCGGCGAGGGCCCGTACTGGCAGCAGTGGACGCCCCCGATGCTGATGATGCAGTACACCAAGACCGACATGCCCTTCACCGAGGCGAAGATCATCTACCCGCCCGAGTTCAAGACCGGTGAGCTGATCGTCCCGCGCTGATCGATCGCCGGGCCGGATCGGGAGCGGTGCCGCGCGCTCCCGGACCCGGCCCGGCGGCTCGCCGACCATGGACTACCATCTCCTCTCGCAGTACCTGCTCTCGGGCGTCGTCATCGGCGTCATCTACAGCCTGATGGCGCTCGGCATCACGTTCATCTATTCGATCATGAAGATGATCAACTGGAGCATGGGCGAGTTCTACATGATCGGCAGCTACGTGCAGTACGCGCTGCTCGCGTCGGTCCTCGGCTGGGATCGCTGGTACCTGGCCCTGCCCCTCGCGATGGGCTCGGTGTTCGTGCTGGGCGTGATCGTCCAGCGCGTCCTCCTGCGCCCGATGTACGTGGGCGGCGTCGAGCGCCGCGACGAGTACGCGACCGTGATCACGATCGCGCTCATGGTCCTCTTCCGGAACCTCGCGATCGTGGTGGGCGGGCCGAACCAGTACTCGCCGCGCGACTACGCCCGTCCGATCACGCTGCTCACCCTGCCGATCTCCGGCAACCGCTTCGTGGCCCTGATCGGGGCCCTCGTGCTGCTCGCCCTCTTCTACGTGCTGATCACCCGGACCTGGACCGGGCGCGCGCTCCGGGGCGCGGCGCAGAACCGGGTCGGCATCCAGACCGCGGGCATCGACGTCCTCCGCCTGGACATGCTGGCCTTCGGGGTGGGGGTGGCTCTGGCCGCCGCGGCGGGCGCGCTGCTCGCCCCCGACTTCCTGGTCTACCCGGAAAACGGCGCGATCTCGACCTTCAAGGGCTTCGAGATCATCGTGATCGGCGGCCTCGGCTCGATCCTCGGCAGCGTGGTGGGCGGGGTACTGCTCGGGGTGATCGAGGCGCTCGGCTCGGTCTTCATATCGCCCGCCTACAAGGATCTCTACGGCTTCCTGCTGCTGATCGCGCTGCTGGTCTTCCGGCCGACCGGCCTCTTCGGCGAGCGCGAGCGGACGGTCTGACGGGCCCGCGTCAGTCCGCGGGCCGCCGCGCCCGCAGCACCGGAGCCAGCGCGGGCAGCCACGTCCCCACCCGTTCGCCCACCGCGCGGAAGAGCCCCACCAGGCCGGTCGGGTAGAGGCGGACCACCGCGATCACCAGCAGGGCGAAGAGCACCATGCGGACCTCGCCCCAGCTCCGCAGCAATTCCGACAGGAGCTCGATGAACACCGCGCCCAGCGCGGGCCCCGCGAAGGTGCGCAGCCCTCCGGTGATGACCATGATGATGACGGTCGCCATCTCGTTGAACTTCATCGGGGTGGGCGAGAGCAGTCCGATGTAGTGACCCTGGAAGGCGCCCGCGACCGCCGCGAATACCGCCGAGATCACGAACGCGAACCGCTTCCAGCGGAAGGTATCGACGCCCATCGTGGCCGCCGCCTCCTCGTCGTCGCGGATCGCCCGCAGGTAGGCGCCGATCCGCGAGTGGACGATCTGCCAGGCGGCCAGCAGAGACAGGAGCGCCAGCCCCAGGAAGAGGTAGTAGTAGGGCCGGGCGCGCGGCGTGCCGAAGAGGAGCGGCGCGCTCAGGCCCAGGTCCCCGCGGGTGATCTGGTACTCCGCCGTCACGAGCAGCCGCACCGACTCCGCGAAGGCCCAGGTGGCGAGCGCGAGGTAGATCGCGCGCATGCGCAGACAGAGGCTACCGAGGCCGTAGCCGGTGATCGCGGCCACCAGCGCGCCGGCCACGACGCCCACCAGGATCGGCACTCCGGTGCGCTGCACGAGCAGGGCCGAGGTGTAGGCGCCGATGCCGGCGAAGGTGTGGTGCGCGAGGGAGAACTGCCCGGTGTAGCCGGCGAGCAGGTTCCAGCCCACCGCGAGGACGACGTAGTAGAGGCTGATGACCAGGATGTGGGTGTGGTACTCGGAGGTGACCAGCGGCACCCAGGCCGCCGCCGCGTAGCCGAGCACGCACCAGCCGACGCGCCGGAGGAAGGGCGCCATCGGCGATCAGGCGCCCATCAGCGAGTCGCGTACCAGCTCGCGCAGGTGATCGGCGAAGTCGGCCTGCGGGCCCCGACGCCGTACCTGCCCACCCTCGATCAGGTAGAGGTAGCTCGAGACCTCCACCGCCTTGGTGATGTTCTGGTCCACCAACAAGATCGTGACCCCGCGGGTCCGCGCGTCCAGGAGCCGCGCGTAGACCTCGTTCGAGACCCGGGGCGCGAGCCCCGCAGACGGCTCGTCCACCAGGAGGAGCTTCGGCTCGGTCACCAGCTCCTTGGCGAGCGAGAGCATCTTGGCCTCGCCCCCGCTCAAGGAGGTGGCCCGGTGCCGCCGCTTCTCGCGCAGCCGCGGGAAGGTCGCGTAGGCGTGCTCGAGCATGCGCGCCACCCGCGCGCGGTCGTGGCGCTCGACCCAGGCCCCGAGCAGGAGGTTGTCCTCGACGGTGAGCTGGGGGAAGACGTTGGCCCCCTGCGGCACGTAGCTCAGCCCGAGCCGCTTCAGCTCGTGCGGGAGCGACCGGTGGATCTCCCGCCCGTCGAACGCGATGCGCCCGCTCCGGGGATGGATGAAGCCGAAGATCGTCTTGAGCAGGGTCGATTTCCCCGCCCCGTTGGGCCCGATGATGCCGGTGACGCTCCCGGCTTCCACCCGCAGACTCAGGTCGGCCAGGATGTCGATGCCCTCGACGTAGCCCGCCGCGACCTGGTCGACTTCGAGCAACGCCA
>DATMMH010000081.1:0-3802 GCA_035569855.1 Candidatus Dormiibacterota bacterium | reverse complement strand
AGCCTCCTCGCATCGGAGATAGGGCCACGGACTGTGGTCGGCAGTATTCTCACGAAGTCGCGCGCCGGTCAATCGTGCGCCGCGCCCGTGATACCGTCGACACGGGAGGCGCGGATAGCCCTGTTCATCTCGGCCAGAACCGTCGGCGGCGCTCTGACGGTCACCGTGTTGTGCCTCTTGCTTGGTGGACCGGCTCTGGGGGCAGAGGACGAGCCGGTGGCGGATCCGGCCCTGTCGATGCGGCCTTCCGCAGACGACCCCTCGACGGGAACCCTCATCCGGATCGTCCGCGTAGCCGCCGCGGCCACGTGACCCTGCCTTCTTCGGGGCCCGGGCCCGACAGCTCCACCTCAGGCAGCCGCCATGCCCTGCTCGTCGCGGCCGGTATCTTCCTCAGCCGGATCTTCGGCCTGGTCCGGCAGCGGGTGCTGGCGCACTACCTCGGTCTGTCGGGAGCGAGCGACGCGTTCGCCGCCGCGTTTCGGATCCCCAACTTCTTGCAGAACCTGCTGGGCGAAGGCGTGCTCTCCGCCTCGTTCATTCCGGTCTATGCCCGTCTCCGCTCGGAGCGGAAGGGAGAGGACGCGCAACGGCTGGCGAGCGCGGTCCTGGCGCTGTTGGCCCTGGCGACGTCGCTCATCGTGCTGGCCGGCGTCTGGCTCGCCGGGCCCCTGACGGGCATCATCGCGGGCGGCTTCGCCGGGGAAAAACGCGAGTTGACCGTCCGTCTCGTCCGGATCCTGTTCCCCGGCGCCGGCCTGCTGGTCCTCTCGGCCTGGTGTCTCGGTGTGCTGAACAGCCACCGCCGGTTCTTCCTGTCCTATGCCGCGCCGGTGATCTGGAACGTCGCCATCATCCTCACCGTGGTGCTGACGGCCGGACGGCACAATGAGGCCCGGGCCGCGGTCGCCGCCGCGGTGGGCTCGGTGATCGGCAGCGCGCTGCAGTTCGCCATCCAGCTCCCGACGGTCATCGGGCTCCTGCACGGCCTGCGGCCCCGGCTCGACACCGGCTCCGCCGACGTGCGCACGGTCCTCCGAAACTTCGGACCGGTCTTCGTGAGCCGCGGGGTGGTGCAGATCAGCGCCTTCGTCGACACCATCCTGGCGAGCTTCCTCGGCGACGGTCCAGTGGCGGCCCTCGGCATGGCCCAGGTGCTCTACACCCTGCCGGTGAGTCTCTTCGGGATGTCGGTGTCCGCGGCGGAGCTCCCGGAGATGTCGCGGGCCACGGGGGGCGACCACGCCGTCGCGACCGCGCTCCGGGAGCGACTCGACTCCGGCCTTCGGCGGATCGCGTTCTTCGTCGTGCCCTCGGCGGCGGCCTTCCTGGCCTTCGGGGGCGTGATCGCCGCGGCCCTGTTCGAGACCGGCCGGTTCACCGCTCTCGATAGTCGCTACGTCTGGACCATCCTGGCCGGCTCGGCGGTGGGTCTCCTGGCGGCAACGATGGGACGCCTGTACAACTCCGCCTACTACGCATTGCGGGACACGCGAACCCCGCTCCGCTACGCCCTCGTCCGCGTCGTGCTCACGATCGGCCTCGGCTATCTCTTCGCGATCCCGCTGCCTCCGGCTCTCGGTCTCGACCCCCGATGGGGCGCCGCCGGCCTGACCGTGTCGGCCGGGATCGCCGGCTGGGTAGAATTCATGCTGCTGCGGCGGGGGCTCAATCGCCGCATCGGCCCCTCCGGTCTGTCCTTTCCTTATCAGGCGCGCCTGTGGATCGCGGCGTTGGGGGGCGTGATCCTGGGCTTGGGGGCGGCCCTCTTCACCTCGACCTTCGCTCCGATCCCCCGAGCCTTGCTGGTTCTGACTCCGTTCGGATCCACGTACCTCGGCTTGGCGCTCGCCTTCGGGACCCCCGAGGCGCGCGCCCTGATCGGTCGACGGCCGGCGCGGAGATAGCGCCGAGGGTCGGTCCGGGACGTGCGGCGGACATCCGGCGCGCGGGCTAGCCCTTGGCTTTCTTCGTACGGCGTCGAGTGCGGCGCGCCTTCTTCCGCGTATGAGAGGCGCTCACGTGACGTGCCAGCGGGAGGGGGTGCGCAAAACGGCGGTCGCACTTCGGGCACATCAGTGGCTTGCGCGCCTCACTGTTGCCGGCGCCAGCGGACGCGGCCGCCCGCGCCTTGCCACCACGGATCGGTCTGAGCTCGTACCCGATGCCCTGGAGAAGACGGCCGAGCTCCTTCACGAGCTCGACTTGCCGTCGCACGAGCTTCCGCTCCGTCCGTACCAGCGTCTCCCGGTCTCGCACCAGCGTTCCAAGCGATCTGACGAGCGTATCGGCCATTGTGCGCTTACTCCTCGGATGAGATGGGTTTCCTGCCTGCACTGTAGCGTCGAGGACTTCGGCTCACAAGCAGTAAGCACACGAGCAGCGCGTCATAAAGCCTCACTGGCCCTTGTGCTCCTGAAGGCACTGGAGCGCGAGCCCTCCGTGACTCCACGCCGCGCCGGCCGCCATCGCCATCGCGACGAAGGTGGTCTCCGCGATCTCCGCGTCGGCCGCTCCGGCCAGCGCCGCCTTGCGCGTATGGGCCTGAATGCACCACGGGCACTGGGTGATCTGCGCGATGCCGAGCGCGATGAGCTCCTTGGTCTTGCCGGGGATCGCGCCGTCCTTGAACGCCTTCTGATCGAACTCGAGGAACGCTCGGTACGCCTCCGGGGCGAGCTCCCGCATGCGCTTGAACTGGGTGCTGACATCGACGCCGTGGAATTCCATGACCGTCTCCTTTCAGGACGCTACGTGTCCCCAGCGCTCCCGGTACACCAGCTGATCGAGCGGAACGCGACTCGCCCAGCGCCGGCGCTGCAGCTCCGGCTCGTCGAAGAACTCCTGGGCATACCCGAGACAGAGATAGGCGACCACCACGATCTCCTCGGGAATCGACAGAACCTCCCGCAACGCCTCGGAGCTGAGAATGCTCACCCATCCGACCCCTATCCCCTCCACCCGCGCGGCCAGCCACAGGTTCTCGATCGCGCAGCAGGTGGAGTAGAGATCCGTGTCCACGATGGTGTTTCGCCCGAGCACGTGGGGTCCCGAGCGAGTCCGATCGGCGGTGACGCATAGATTGACCGGTGCCTCCTCGATTCCCTCGAGCTTCAGGGACCGATAGAGCGTCCCGCGCGCCCCCGAGTAGTTCGCGGCGGCCTTCTCGTTCTCCCGCAGGAAGATCGCCTTGATCCGCGCCTTCGTGCCGGCGTCCTGGATCACGATGAAGTTCCAGGGCTGCATCAGTCCAACCGACGGAGCCTGATGGGCGGCGCCGAGGATCCGGTAGAGGGTCTCGGACGAAACGGGATCCGACCGGAACGCCCGCACATCACGGCGCCGCTCGATCACCCGATAGAGCACTTCCCGATCCGCTGCCGAGAACTCTTCCTCCACCGGCCTCCTCCCTGACTTCCGGGCGTGATGGTAGCAGACTCGGGTTGCGCAGGCTCGACCGCCGCCGGAAGATCGAGCCCGTGCTCGGTCGAGACTCCACGGTGGCGGCATGACCACGCGCATCCTCCTCTGCGCCCTTCTCTCGCTGGCCGGGACCGCCTGCGTGACGTCGCTACCGCCGAGTGAGAACCGACCCGACACCGCGATCCGGCTCACCCCGTGCCGGGTGCCGAAGTCCAGCGAGACCGTGCTCTGCGCGAAGTATAGCGTCTTCGAGAATCGGGCGGCCCGGGCCGGGCGCCGTATCACCCTGAACGTCATCGTCCTCCCGGCACTTGGTCCAAAGCCGGCCTCCGATCCGCTCTTCGTCCTCGTGGGCGGCCCCGGCTTGGGCGCCGCCAGC
>DATMMH010000080.1:0-9282 GCA_035569855.1 Candidatus Dormiibacterota bacterium | reverse complement strand
CCTTCAGCGACCAGCGGATCTCGAGCGGCGCCCCGGGGACGGCCAGGACCTTCCTCGGTTTCATGGCCTTGAGGTCCCAGACGACCATCGTATTGCCGAAGCGCTTCATGGCCTCCGGGTTCGAGACGACCTTGCCCAGATCCGTCATGTAGTTGTTCCATCCGGTGAAGCTGGAGGTCAGGAGCACGTTCTTCTGCGGATTGATCGCGATGTCGTAGCCGTAGCCATCGCCTCCGTCGGTGGTCGGCATGGCGTAGGTGGTGATCAGCTCACCCTTGTTGTTGTAGAGCGCCATGCCGGTCGTCCCGCCCTTGTCCTTGCCGTTGGACAGCCCCTGTACCAGCATCCGCCCGGGCAGCGCGTAGAAGGTGTGGGGACCCACGTAGCCCGTCTTCGCCGGCATGTCCGTGAGCCGCTTCACGAGCCGCGGCTTCGCCGGGTCCGGGCCCACGTCGAAGACGAAGATCTTGCTGTCGTCGAGTCCGCCCGCCCACAGGAAGCGCCGGTCATCCGTGAAGCCCATGTGATGGGCCTCACCCCGGCCGCCGACCGAGACCTTGTGGATCACCTTCCCGTAGCGGGGCGACGCGGGGTTCGCGTCGATGGTCACGAGCTTGTCCCATCCGTCCCCGACACCCTTCACGCCCAGCGTCCACACGTAGACGTAGTCTTCCTGGTTCTTGATCAGGTTGCCCATGTACGGAGAGTTGCAGGTCTCGTCGGCGAGCGCCGGCGGCGTCCAGGTCGAGACGAGGACGGCCAGCAAGCCGACGAGCCACCGCCATGACACGCGAAGTGGGTAAGCAGGACGTGAGCTCATGTGCTTGCCTCCTTTGGCAAGTAGCGTGTTCGAGGCTAGTCGATCAGCGCTCCGTAGGTCAGCACCCGCAGCTCCCGCCGCAGCGGATACGTCGACGACGGCATCAGCTGGGTCATGAAGATGACGATCAGATCCTCGGCCGGGTCCACCCAGAAGGCGGTGCTCGCCGCGCCGCCCCAGGCGTACTCCCCCGGAGTGCCCAGGACCTGGGCGCGCGCGGGGGACTGCATGACCGAGAAGCCGAGCCCGAAGCCCACGCCCGCGTAGGCGGTCTCGGTGAACATGCCGGCCTGGGCGAGCTGTGTCAGGTCCTGGCCGCCGGGCAGGTGATTCGTCGTCATCAGCTCCACCGTCTTCCGGCCGAGGAAACGGATGCCGTCGAGCTCGCCGTGGTTGCGCAGCATCGCGGTGAAGCGGAAATAGTCGGGCGCGGTGGAGACGAAGCCGCCTCCGCCCGAGAAGAAGGTGCACTCGCGGTAGTGGCTCTGGCCGGGGTCGTCGAGCAGGGTGAGGGCGCCGCTCGCCTCGCGCAGGTAGTTGGCCGCGAAGCGCGGCACCTGATCCTCACGGATGACGAAGCCGGTGTCGTGCATACCCAGCGGCTCCAGCACCTGCTCGGCGAGATAACGGTCGAGCCGCTGGCCGGAGATGACCTCGATCAGGTGGCCGACCACGTCTGTGGAGACCGAGTAGTTCCAGAGGGTCCCCGGAGAGAACTCGAGCGGCAGCTTGGCCAGCGTCTCCACCATGTGCTGGAGCGTGTAGCCGGGCCGGCCGCTGTCCGCGATGCCGAGCTTGCGGTAGGCCGCGTCCACGTTGGTCCGCTCCATGAACCCGTAGGTCAGCCCCGAGGTATGGCTGAGCAGGTCGCGGATGGTCATGGGGCGCTCGACCGGCGCGGTCTTGAAGGTGGGATGGTTGCCGCTCACGAAGACGCGCAGGTCCTTCCAGGACGGGATGAAGCGGTGGACCGGGTCGTCGAGCTGGAAGCGCCCCTCCTCGTAGAGCATCATCAGCCCGACGCTCGCGATCGGCTTCGTCATCGAGTAGATGCGAAAGACCGAGTCCGCCGTCATCGGCCGGCGCCGCTCGATCTCCAGGTGGCCCTGCGACTCGAGATACGCCACCCGACCCCGCCGCGCCACCAGGGTCACGGTGCCGGCGAGCTGGCCGGCGTCGACGTAGCGCTGGAAATGCTCGCGGATCCGGGCCAGGCGCGGGGACGAGAGACCGACCTCTTCGGGCTTCGCGAGCATGCACACGCTCCTCACGACAGGTTATATGCGCGGGCGACGTTCTCGCCCAGGATCGCGCGGCGACCCGTTTCCGGCATCGGGGCCACCATCTCGCGCAGCTCCTGGAGATAGTTGCCCGGGTGGTCGGGATGCGGGTAGTCGCTCGCCCAGAAGAACTTGTCCTCGCCCACGAGCTGCATCATCGCGGGAATGGTGCGCTCGTCCGGGTCGGCCGAGATGTAGCACTGGCGCTTGAAGTAGTGCGACGGCTTCTCGGTGAGCCGCACGGTGGCCCCGAGGGTGGTGCCGCCGAAGATCGCATCGGCGCGGTCGAGGAAGTAGCCGATCCAGCCGGCCTGCGATTCGAGGACGACCACGCGCAGCCGCGGGAAGCGGTCGAACACCCCGAGCTGGAAGAACGTGGCGAAGGCGTGCTGGACTCCGTGGCCGGCGAATAAGTCAAAATACCACACCGCCCAGCCGAACTTGTCGTAGCGGTGGTGGACGTTCCAGGCGGGCGGCTCGAAGGTGGGGTGGATCGCCAGCGGCACGTCGAGCGCCTGCGCGGCGGCGAAGACCGCGTCGTGCTCGGGGGCGCCGTGGGGCACCCGGGTGATCGTGAACGGGCACACGAAGGCGCCGCGGCAGCCGTCGCGAACCGCGCGCTCGAGCTCCCGCGCCGCCTCGGCGGGATCGCCCAGCGAGAGATGCGCGATCGGGATCAGGCGCCCGCCGGAGTCCCGGCAGAAATCGGCGATCCAGCGGTTGTAGGCGCGGCAGTAGGCGCTCGACAGCTCGGGGTCCATCAGCTCGGCCTCCCACAGGAGCCCGATCGTCGGGTAGAGGATCGCCCGGGCCATGCCCTCGCGGTCGAGGAGCTGCACGCGCTCGGCCATGTCCATGGTGCCGAACGCGGCGCCGCGCAGATAGGTCTGCTCGGGCCCCGGCCGGATGCCCCGCATCTCGTCGGGGCGGATCTCTCCGCTCATCGCCCGCTCGCGCAGCCGTCGCGCCTCGTCCACCCGCTTGCCCATGCCGCCCAGCGTGCCGAGCTGGCCGGGCCGGGGCAGGGTGGCGCGCTTGCCGTCGATCTCCAGGTACTCGTAGCCGTCGTCGCCGACGCGGATGCGGATCGCGCGAGCGCGATACCTCGGCTCGAGGTACTTCTCCCATAGGTCGGGCGGCTCGAGGATGTGCCCGTCGCAATCGATGACCAGCGAGGCGCGGGTCATCGCTACGGCGTCCCGCCGTCGCCCACCAGCACGAACGGGGCCCAGAGGGCCGGATGCGAGGTGGGCGCGTCGGCCAGCAGCTTGAGCTGCGCGGCGCGGAGCGCGCTCGCGCGCCCGAGCCCGGCGTCGCGCGCGTAGGCCTCGAAGAGGCTCGTGGTCAGGACCACGGTGGGTCGCGAGGCCACCGCCCAGTGCGAGACGAGGAGCGCGCGCGCGCCCGCGTAGAAGAACGCCCGCGCCAGACCCGAGAGGCTCTGGCCGCCGAGCCGCCCGTCGGGCGCGGCGGTGTTGCACGCCGAGAGCACGACCCAGTCCGCGTCGAGCTTGAGCTGGGCCACCTCGCCCGCGTCGAGGAGCCCATCCTCGTCCGCGCTGGCGGTGGCGGGAGGGGTCAGGGCCAGCGCCGGCTCGCCCTTGCACTTGAGCTCGGCGGGCAAGAGCCCGTGGGTCGCGAAGGCCACCACGCGGTAGCGGCTCAGGTCGGTCTGGCGGACACGCTTCTCGCTGGCGTCCGCACCCAGGATCACGTCGGAGTCGGGCGCCTGCAGGGCGCGCGCGATCTGCCTCAGCTCGCCGGCCGACTCACGCAGCCGGGGCAGGTCGCGGACCAGCTCGGTGTCCACGTTGCCGCCCTCGCGACAGAGCGCGGCGAGAGCCACGAGGCTGCGCGTGTCGCCGGGCGCGCCGCCGAAGGCGGGGTCGCCGAAGCCGATGAAGGGCTGCGGCGCCTTGGACCGGCCCGCGACCGCGCGAAGGCTCCGCAGCGAGGTGGTCGCGGGCAGCACGCTGATCGCCACCTGGCGTCCGAGGAACGGCACCTGGCGATAGTCCGCGCTCTCGGGCGCGCCCGCGGGAGGCGCGATCGACCTGGTCACCAGCACCTCGGGCGGAAGGCTCAGCAGCGGGCCGGTGGGCACCACGATCAGGTGGGTGGCGCTCTCCACCACAGGCGCGAGCGGGCCCACCAGGCCCGAGTAGAGGCGATAGGCCGCGCCCACGTCGAAGGCGCGGAGCTGGCCGTCCGCGAGGTCGAGGCCCTGCCGGAGCTGGCGCACCGCCTGGTCGAGCGCGGCCGCCGAGATGGTGGCCCGGTGGCCGCGCACCTTCCCGTCGCGCACCAGGAAGACGTAGACGGCGTCGCGTGTCGTGAGCAGCGTGAGCAGCGCCTCGCCCGGCTTGAGGAGGCCCGCCACCTCGGTCACCGTCAGCACCCGCGGCGACACCAGGCCCGCGTAGCGCGGGAAGTCGGCCTGGAGCTTGGACTCCCGCGCGGCCGCCGCGGTCTCGGCTTCCTTCAGCTCCTGGCTGAACTGTCCCTCGCGGGCCGGATCGCGCTTCTCGGGTGGCCCGAGGGTGAGGATGGCCAGCTCCCGCCGGAGCGTGTCACGCTTGCGAACCGCCTCCTGGTAGTCCCGCGCGGCCGCGCGCAGGGCCGGATCGGCCGAGTCGAGGCGCGCCGCCATGTTGACGATGGCGCGCGCGGTGTCGCCCTCGCTCGGGAGCTGGGCGGCCGCGAACGCCTCCGTCCACAGCGCGTCGCTCTGGGCGGGATCGGCGGCTGCGGCGGCGAAGAACGTCTGCAGGTACGGCGCCATCGTCGCCGGGCGCACGCGGGTGCGGGCGATCGTGTCGGAGGCGCGGATCTCCGCCTCCTTCCGGAAGTCCCGCAGCGCGGCGGGCAGATTGCCCTCGATCTGTCCGAGCTCGCCCATGTCGTGGTAGCTGTCCGCGGCCTTGGTCCCGTCGCCGAAGAGCATCTGACGGCGCGCGAGGGCCGCCTCGAATTCCTTGCGCGCGTCGGCGTAGCGCTTCTGCGCGATGTGCACCCGGCCGAGATACTCGTGGCACTCGCCGACCCACCAAACGCGGAACTCCATCTCCGGCCCCGGGCGCTCGACGATCGCGAGGGCCCGCGCCATGTCGCGCTCGGCGTCGTCCAGACGATTGAGCGCCATCTCGATCCGGCCCACCGAGATCAGCGAGTGAGACAACCCTGCGGTCTCGGGACGGGACCCGCGCTCGCGCAGGCGCGCCGACTCCTCCGCCATCGGCAGTCCCACCGCCGGGCGCCCGCGGAGCAGCTCGGTGTGGCTCCGGAACGCCAGATAGCGAGGCAGATCGTCGGCGACGAAGGCCTTCCGCACGAGGGGATCGGCCCGATCGTAGATCCGGTCCGCGTCCTGGTAGCGGGACTGCATGCCCGCGTCCAGGCCGATCCAGGAGAGCGTGCGGCCCGAGCCCGGCTGACCCGGGCCCGCGACGCGCTCTTCCAGCTCGAGCGCCCGACGGAACGCGGCCTCGGAGCCCGCGTAGTCGGCGCCGTAGAAGCGCAGGGTGCCGAGACGGAAGAGCAGCTCGTGTGCGCCCACGTCCTGGATGCCGGTGAGCTTGCCGCTCGCGTCCACCATGGACTCGGCGCGGCGAATGGCGACCGAGAGCGAGCCCGAGGCCTTGCTGGCGTCCGCGGGAGCGCGCTTGCCCTCGAGGACCTCGACCGCGGCTTCGAGCACCGGGAGGTTGGTCGGGAAGGTGTCGATGCCGTAGGCGCGGCGGTCGATGATGACGCCGATCACCAGCGCCCGGAAGTCGCCCTCCTGGCGCCGGCACTCGCGCAGGCCCGCCGCCGCCCCGCTGCCGAGGGTCGTTGGCTCGATCGCGGCGCAGGCGCCGACCCGGCTCTCGTTGATCCGCTCCCACCACTTGCTCTCGGTGAGGAGCTTCTCGAACGTGTAGCCCCGCCCGATGTTGAACCGGGTGATCTCCCCGCTCGGCTGCGTCCATCCCTCGCAGAAGAGGGCGTAGCGCTGGACCGCGAAGGCCTGGTCCTGACGAAGCTCGACCAGGCGGAGGCGGCAGGTCTCGCCGGTGCGGTTCTTCCCGACCGCCAGCTCGTCGCCGACCGCGACCAGGGCGTCGGCCGCGAGGGCCGGGCCCCCGGCGAGCGTCAACCCCAGGAGAAGAGCGCCCCGGACGGCGGAGAGGCGGAGGAGGCTCTGCGCGCTCATCGGGTGACCTCCGTGCTCACGCGTCGGCCCCGCGAGCCGACACGAGCTGACGAAGCTGCCACCACACGTCGCGGTGGAGCAGCGTGATCATGACGAGATAGGTCGCCGCGCCCACCGCGATCAGGACGACGGTCCGGAGGGGCAGCCCCAGCTCCCCGACCGCGAGGCGGGTGCTCATGATCGCGGCCACCATCACGAGCCCGGCGAGCATCGGGCGCACCAGCGTGCGCAGGACGTCGCCGAACGCCACGCCGAGCGACGCGCTGGTGCGGGGGAAGTTCATCAGGAACGTGGCGGGAATCGCCACCAGCCAGGACGCGGCGAGACCCTCGGCGCCCCAGAACGCGCCGACCAGAAAACAGGCCGGCCACACCACCGCGGTGGTGATGGTGTTGCGGAGCGCGGTCCCGGCCCGCCCCACGCCGGCGACCGCGGTGTTGAAGAGCCCGCTCACCATGCGCAGCGGCACCACCAGGGTGACCATCTGCAGGGTGCGGGTGGCGGCGGACCACTTCGCGCCGAGCACGATGGCCACGAACTCCGGCGCCACCGCGGCGAGCCCCCACAGCACCGGCACGCTGACCGTCGTCAGCAGGCCGGTGGCCTGCAGCAGGCGCCGCTTCAGCCGCACGGGATCGTCCTGCAGGCGCGCCACCGCCGGGAAGGCGACCTGGTTGATCACGCTCATCATCTTCTGCATGGGCAACGTCGCCAGGTGGAGCGATACCGAGTAGACGCCGAGCGCGGCCTTCGACATGAGCCGGCTGCCCACCAGGACGTCCGCTTGATTGACCAGGATCCAGGCGAGATTGCCCCCCGAGTATTTCGCGCCGAAGTCGAGGTGCGCGCCGATGCCGCGCAGCCGGAAGTCCGGCCACACGTTCTCGCCCCGGCTCACCAGGAGGCCCGCCCGGATCGCGCTCCCGAGCACGTTGCCGAGCACGAGCGCCCACACCCCGAACCCGTAGAGGGCCATGACGAGCGTGGCGAGACTCGTGGTGACCGCGGTGGTGAATTCCACCCGGGACAGCCACTTGAAGTTCAGGCCGCGCGAGGCGAGCGCCTGCGGCACCGCGCCGAGCGCGATGAACACGAACTGTAGCGAGGCCACCTGGAACAGCGGGATGAGGCGGGCGTCCGCGAAGACCCAGCCGGCCAGCCGCGCCGCGGCGAGCAGCGTGGCGCCCAGACCGAGGTGGAGGAGCCACACGAAGCCCGCGACCCTCGCGAGCAGCTCCGGCTCGACCCGCCGGGCCTGGACGAGCGAAGCGCCCAGGCCGAGCTCGGCCAGGCTGGTCGTGATCGACATCACCACCGATACGATGGCCATGAGGCCGTAGTCGGAAGGGGCGAGAATGCGCACGAGGGCCAGCGTGACCACCCAAGTCGCGGCCTGGCCGACCAGCCGCGTCCCGGCGGTCCACCGGAGCGCGGTCAGTGTCTTGTGCTCGATGCTCACCGGAAGACGATGCTCACCGGGCTCCCGGCCTTCACGACCTGTCCGGTCGGGGTGAGCCGGCCGCTCGCGCCGTCGAGCCGGAAGGCCACGATCGTGTCGCTGTCCTGGTTCGCGGCGTAGAGGAACGTGCCAGACGGCTCGATCGCGAAGAACCGCGGCGTCTTGCCCTGGGTCGGCTCCCAGCCGATCGGGCTCAGCACGCCGGAGGCGTCGTCCACCGCGAAGATGGACAGGCTGTCGTGCCCCCGGTTGGATCCGTAGACGAAGCGTCCCGACGGGGCCACAACGATCTCCGACGTGGTGCTGTTGCCGGTGAAGGCGGGGGGCAGCGTCGAGATCACCTGCAGCGGGCTGAGCCCGCCCCGCTCGGCGTCGAAGCGATACGTGGTGATCGTCGAATCCAGCTCGTTGATCACGTACGCGCAGGCCTTGCTCGGGTGGAAGGCCACGTGGCGTGGCCCGGCACCCGCCCGGCTCGCCACGAAGGGCGGGTCGGCCGGCACCAGCTTGCCCCGAGAGGGGTCGAGCGCGAAGACGAACACCGCGTCGAGTCCCTTGTCGGGGACCACGATGTAGCGGCCCAGCGGGTCGAACAGGACGTCGTGGGGATGCGAGCTGGCCTGCTCGGTGCGATGGGGTCCGGGCTTGCCCGGCAGGCTCGGCAGGTCGCTGAGGGGCCCGAGCGAGCCATCCGCATTGATCGGCAGGACCGCCACCGTGCCGCTGCTGTAGTTGGCCAGGACCACGTAGCGGTTGGCGGGATCGACGGCCAGCCGGACCCCGTTCTTGCCGCTCGTGGCCTGTCGGTTCAAGACGGTCAGCCGGCCGCTCGGCTCGTCGATCTGGTACGCGGTGGCCTCACCGCCGTCGCCGTGCGCGGAGTAGAGGAAGCGCCGCCGCTGGTCGAAGGTGAGCCAGGAGGGATTGACCACGTCCTTCAAGAGCTGGACGTGGGTCCAGCTCCCCGAGGCGGGATCGATGCGGTAGACGTTGATGCCCTCCCCACGCCCGTTCCGCTCCTTCGTGGTGTAACAGCCCACGTACGCGAAGCTCGGTACCGCCGCGCTGCTGGCCATCGAGGCACACCCTCCTGCGGCGAGCGCGGCCAGCATCCCGGCCGCGCCGGCCAGAAAGTCCCGACGTGCGATGTCCTCCATCTCGACGTTCCTCCCGGACGAAGACTCGAGCAAGGCAGGCCGACGGTAGCCCCCGGGCGCGGTTTCGTCAACAACCTGGGCGGGGGCCGGCGCGGGCGGTGCAAGCTTGGGCTCCGCGAGGGGCCGCCATGACCGACGACGCGCTCATCCGCTCCACGCTCTTCGTGCTCTCGCTTGCTGGCTCGTTCGCCGATCGCGCTGCTCGTCTGGATCGTCCTCTGCTGGTCGGCCAGGGCTTCCTCCGGCCCTACCTCCTGGCCGAGCACACCGCCTGCGCGTTCACGCGGGACTGCCTCGAGAACACGCGCACCACGCTCACGCTGTGGCTCGTGCGCCTCCTCGCGTGGAACATGCCGTATCACGCCGAGCACCAT
>DATMMH010000079.1:0-11029 GCA_035569855.1 Candidatus Dormiibacterota bacterium | reverse complement strand
TCACCCGGTGCTCGCGCGAGACCGCGGAGGCCGAGCGGCCCGGCTCGTAGGAGAGCGGGCGCACCCCCGCGTAGGTGTAGGCCACGTTCTCGAACGCCACCCGCTGGTCGGGCAGTACCTTCGCCACTTCCTGCAGCAGGTAGGTCACTTCCTCCCGCGTGGCCCAGAGTCGGTCCGGATCGCCATCGAAGTCGGTATCGGTGGTGCCGACCAGGGAGAACTCGCGCCACGGGATGACGAAGATCATCCGCTCATCGCGGGCGGAGAGATAGACGGCGCGGTCGGTCATGCGCGGCAGGAGGCAGTGGATGCCCTTGGTGGTGCGCAGGATCTTGGGACTCCGATCCGCGACGCTGGCCATCGCGCGCATCCGGTCCACCCACGGGCCCGCGCAGTTGACGATCACCCGGGCGCGCACCGCCTGCACCTGGCCGGACGCCAGGTCGCGCACCTTCACCCCGTCGAGCCCGCGGCGGCCGGGCACGAACTCCTCGACCTCGCAGTAGTTGAACACCCGCGCCCCGTGGCGCTGCGCGGAGAGCACGTTCTCCAGGCAGAGTCGCTCCGGGAAGAGGAGCAGGTCGTCGAAGTAGTAGCCGGCCCCGCGCAGATCCTCCGCCCGCACCGCCGGCTCCATGGTGAGCGCGTCCACCGGCTTCAAGACCCGATAGCGCTCGGTCGTCTTGCCGGGCGTGAGCAGGTCGTAGAGCCACATGCCGAGGCGCACCTTGATGAGCCCGCGCGCGGCCCCGCGGTAGACCGGCACCAGGAACGGCAGCGGGCGCACCAGCTGCGGCGCGACCCGCTCCAGCGTCTTCTTCTCGCGCAGCGACTCGCGGACGAGCTTGAAATCGCCCAGCTCGAGGTAGCGGAGCCCGCCGTGGATCAGCTTGGAGGACTTCGACGAGGTACCGGAAGCGAAGTCGCCCTTCTCGAAGAGCGCCACCGACGCGCCCCGCAGGGCCAGGTCGCGCGCCACTCCGGCTCCGGCCATGCCGCCGCCGATCACCACCGCGTCAAGCGCGGCGTCGTCGAACATCGCGAGTCGATTCGCGGGCGCGCTCACTCGATCACTCCACCAGGTCCCGGATCGACTCTACCACGTGGTCGGGAGCCACCGCGGCGATTCGCGGATCGTCGGCGCGCGTGATGCCGCTCAGCACCAGCACCGTGCCCAGTCCGAGCCGCCGACCCATCACGATGTCGGTCTCGATCCGGTCGCCCACGATCGCGGCCTCGCGCGCGGGCACCCCGAGCGCGGCCAGCGCGACCTCCAGGATGATCGGCGAGGGCTTCCCGACGATGGCCTCGACCTTCCGGTCCGTCACCGCCTCCACCGCCGCGATCATGCCGGCACAGTCCGGGATCTCGCCGCCCTCCACCGGGCAGGTGCGGTCCGGGTTGGTGGCGATGAGCCGCGCCCCCCGCTTCACCGCCTGCAGTGCGGTGTTCAGCTTCGCGTAGTCGAAGGTGCGGTCGAAGGCGATCACCACCCAGCGCACGCGCTCGTCGCCGCGCACCTCGAAGCCGTGCGCGCGCATCTCGTCCAGCATCGGCGGCTCGCCGATCACGAATACCGGCGCGCCCGGGTCGCGATCGCGGAGGTAGCGCGCGAGCACCAGCGAGGAGTTGATCACGTCGTCGGGCGCGGCGGGCACCCCGAGGCGCGTGAGCTTGGCCGCGTACTCCGCGCGGGTCTGGAGCGGCTTATTGGAGAGAAACGCGACCCGCCGGCCCGCGGCGCGCAGGGTCGCGATCGCGGTGTCGGCGCCGAGGATCAGGCGCTCACCCAGATAGACGGTACCGTCGAGGTCGAAGAGCCAGCCGCGATACGGGAAGCGGGGGCGCATCCCCTTCCCTACCCCCTCCCCCTCTCGGGGGAGAAGGGAAGATCCGGAGGGGTCAACGGAGGAGAGGGATGACCGCGGCCTGGGCCAGGTCGAAGAGCGGGCCGGGCGCGACGCCGAGCTGCACCACGCCCCAGAGCGCCACCACCAGCGCGAGCGCGCCGGAGAGCGACGGCGCCAGCACGGTGGGCGCGCCCTCGGGCTCCCGCATGTACATGAAGACGATGAGGCGCAGGTAGTAGTACGCGGCGGCCGCGGAGTTCAGCACGCCGATCACGGCCAGCCACACGTAGCCCGACTTCACCGCGGCGCCGAAGAGGTAGAACTTGCCCACGAAGCCCGCGAAGGGCGGGATGCCGGTCAGCGAGAGGAGGAAGATCGAGAGCGCCACCGCCAGCAGCGGATGCCGCGCGGCCAGCCCGCCGAAGTCCTCCAGCTTCACCGCCTCCTGCCCCGAGCGCTCCAGCAGCAGGATCGCGCCGAAGGCCCCCGCGGTCGTGAAGGTGTAGACGAGCAGGTAGAACAGCACGCTGCCGTTGCCGAGCGCGCCGCCCGCCACCACCCCCACCAGCATGTAGCCCACGTGGGCGATCGAAGAGTAGGCCAGCATGCGCTTGAGATTCTGCTGGGCCAGCGCCACCACGTTGCCCAGGGTCATGCTGACCGCGGCGAGCACCCAGAGCAGCATGGTCGAGTCGATCGGCGCCCCGCGCACCGCGGTGAGCAGCACGCGCAGCAGCGCCGCGAAGGCCGCCGCCTTGGAGCCGGTCGCGATGAACGCGGTCACCGACGTCGGGGCACCCTCGTACACGTCGGGCGCCCACATGTGGAAGGGCACCGAGGAGATCTTGAACCCGAAGCCCACCAGCAGGAGGCCGAGCCCGATGATCAACATCGGATCGCGTCCGGCGCCGGCGGTCACCGCGTTGGCGATGCGGTCGAGGTTGGTGGTGCCGGTGGCCCCGAAGATCAGGGCGATGCCGTAGAGGAAGAAGCCGGACGAGAAGGCTCCGATCAGGAAGTACTTCATCGAGGCCTCGCCCGCCTCGATGCGCGTGCGGAAGAAGCCGGCCAGCACGTAGAGCGCGATCGACATCGTCTCGAGCCCGAGGAAGACGATGATCAGGTCGCCCGCGGAGGCCATCAGCATCATGCCGATCGCGGACAACAGCAGAAGGATGTAGAACTCACCCGACTCCATCCCCTCCCGGCGGATGTAGTCCATCGACAGCAGCAGCACGAGCCCGGTCGCGTAGCCGATGATGATGTTGAAGAACAGCGCGAAGGTGTCGAGCACCACCATGCCGTGGAAGCCGCGCAGATCGGCGCCGCCGGCGGAGAAGATCATCCAGTAGGTCACGATCAGGGTGGCCACCACGCCCAGCGCGCTCACGAAGCCCAGATGGTCCTTGCGCTCGCGGGGCGGCACCAGGTCGAGCAGCAGCACGAGGGCCGCGGTCGCCGCCATCACCAGGAGCGGGAGGATCGGCCGGAGGCCGATCGACGGCAGCACCAGGGGCGGGTTCACGGCCTGGCGTCCGGGGCCAGCATGGCGGAGGCGGCCTGGGCCTTGCTCTGCACCTGGGTGATGAGGGCCTGCACGCTCGGCTCGGTCATCGTGGTGAACGTGGTCGGGTAGACCCCGATCCACACGATGAAGAGGAGCACCGGCAGGAGCACCGCCCACTCCCGTGCGGAGAGATCGGAGAGGCGGCGATTGGCCTCGTTGGTCACCTCCCCGAAGCACACCCGCTGGTACATCCAGAGCAGGTAGACCGCGGCGAAGATGATGCCGGTGGTCGCGAACACCGCGGCGAGCCGGTGCACCTGGAAGGTGCCGAGGAGGATCAGGAACTCCCCCACGAACCCGTTGAGCCCGGGCAGCCCGAGCGAGGACAGGCACACGATCAGGAACAGCACGCTGAACGCGGGGATCACCTTCCACAGCCCGCCGAAGTCGGCGATCAGGCGCGTGTGCCGCCGCTCGTAGATCATGCCCACCATGAGGAAGAGCGCGCCGGTGCTGAGCCCGTGATTCACCATCTGGATGATCCCGCCCACCAGGCCCTGCATGGTCAGGGTGAAGAGTCCCAGCACCACGAACCCGAGATGGCTCACGCTGGAGTACGCCACGAGCTTCTTGATGTCGGGCTGCACGGTGGAGACCCACGCTCCGTAGATGATGCCGATCACCGCGAGGGTGAAGAGCAGCGGGGCCCAGTGCAGGCTCGCCTGCGGGAACAGGGGCAGGCAGAAGCGCAGGAAGCCGTAGGTGCCCATCTTCAGGAGCACGCCGGCCAGGATCACGCTACCCGCGGTGGGCGCCTCCACGTGGGCGTCGGGCAGCCAGGTGTGGAACGGGAACATCGGCACCTTGATCGCGAAGGCCAGCGCGAAGGCGAAGAAGAGCAGGTCCTGCGTGAATCCGGCCGGGATCACGAAGCGCACCAGCACCGGGAGGTCGAAGGTGTAGGTGTTGGTGGCGGTCCCGTGCTGGAAGTAGACGAACAGGATGGCCACCAGCATCAGCAGCGAGCCGGTCAGGGTATAGATGATGAACTTCACCGCCGCGTAGACCCGGTTGGGGCCGCCCCAGATCCCGATGATCAGATACATCGGGATCAGCATCGCCTCCCAGAAGACGTAGAAGAGGAAGAGGTCGAGGGCCACGAAGACCCCGATCATCCCCGTCTCCAGGAGCAGCATCGTGATCGCGAACTCCTTCCACCGCGACTCCACCGAGTGCCAGGACGAGAGGATCACCAGCGGCATCAGGAACGTGGTCAGCAGCACCAGCAGCACGCTGATGCCGTCCACCCCCACGTGATAGCTGACGCCGAGCGACGGGATCCACGACTTCACCTCCACGAACTGGTAGTCCGCGGAGGCCCGGTCGAAGCGGAAGTAGAGCGGCAGCGAGACCACGAACGTGGCGACGGTGATCGCGACGGTGGCGAGCTTGGTGGCCGCCTCCTGCCGCCGGGGCAGCAGCAGCACCAGCACCGCGCCGATCGTCGGCAGGAAGGTGACGAGCGAGAGGAGGTAGGCCATCCCGATCAGTGACGCGCGAGCAGGTAGGCGATCACCGCCACCGCGCCGAGCAGGATGCCGAGCGCGTAGTTCATCACGAAACCGGTCTGCACGCGCCGCAGGCCGCGCGCCCAGCTCGCCACCACCGTGGCCACTCCGTTCACGAGGCCGTCGATGACGCCCGGATCGAAGACCCGCGCCAGCCAGAGCGAGAGATGGTAGATCGGCTGCACGAACAGGAAATCGTAGATCTCGTCGATGTAGTACTTCTCGATCAGCAGCTTGTGGATCGGGTTGCGGGCGACGCCGATGGAGGCCGCGCGCACCGGCGACCGCCCGTAGACCATCCAGGCCAGCGCCACCCCCGCGATGGCCACCAGGGCCGAGAGCACCAGCAGGCTGAAGGCCAGGCCCGCGCTGTGCTCGGCCTGATCCAGCGGCAGCACCGGCGAGAGGAAGCGCGCGAAGGCGGTGCCGTGCGAGGACGGGATCCCGACCGCCAACCCCGCCACCACGGTCAGGATCGCGAGCACGATCAGGGGGACCGTCATCACCGCGGGCGACTCGTGGATGTGGTGAGCGACTTCCTTCGACATGCGCGGCCCGCCGAAGAAGGCGAGGAACACGACCCGGAACGTGTAGAACGCGGTCAGGAATGCGGCCACCACCAGGATGGCCCACAACGCGTAGTGGCCCTCGTGGAACGTGGAGGCGAGGATCTCGTCCTTGGAGAAGAAGCCGGCCAGCGGCGGGACGCCGGCCAGGCCGAAGGCGCCGATCAGGAACGTCACGGTGGTCGTCATCATGCGCGGGGCGAGGCCGCCCATCTTGCGCAGGTCCTGCTCGCCGCCCAGGCCGTGAATGACGCTGCCCGCGCCCAGGAAGAGCAGCGCCTTGAAGAACGCGTGGGTCACCAGGTGGAAGATGCCCGCCGCGTACGCGCCGACGCCCACGCCCACGAACATGTAGCCGAGCTGGCTGATCGTGGAGTAGGCGAGCACGCGCTTGATGTCGGTCTGCACGAGGCCGATGGTGGCCGAGAAGATCGCGGTGATGCCGCCGATCCAGGCGACCACTTCCAGGCTCATCGGCGCCATCTCGAACAGCTTGTGGCAGCGCGCCACCATGTACACGCCCGCGGTCACCATGGTGGCGGCGTGGATGAGCGCGGAGACTGGGGTGGGGCCCTCCATCGCGTCGGGGAGCCAGGTGAAGAGCGGGACCTGGGCCGACTTGCCGCACGCGCCCATGAACAGGAGGAGCGCGATGGCCAGGTAGACGCCGGCGCCGATGCTGGCGTCGGCCTTGGCGAAGACCTCGCCGTAGTCGAGCGTGCCGAACGTGACCCAGATCAGGATGACGCCCAGGCCGAAGCCGAAGTCGCCCACCCGGGTGACGATGAAGGCCTTCTTGCCGGCGTCCGACGCCGACTTCTTCTCGTACCAGAAGCCGATCAGCAGGTACGAGCAGAGGCCCACCGCCTCCCAGAACACGTAGAGGACGAGGAAGTTGCCGGCGAGCACCAGCATGACCATCGAGAACACGAACAGGTTCAGGTAGGTGAAGAAGCGCGGGTAGTCGGGGTCGTCGTGCATGTAGCCGGCGGAGTAGAGGTGGATGAGGAAGCCCACGCCGGTCACGACCAGCAGCATCACCGCGGTGAGCTGGTCCACCTGGGCGGTGACCGCGGTCTTGAAGGCTCCCGCGACCACCCAGGGGAACAGGTCGCCCACCCACGTCTCGCCGTGCCACACCCGCGCGAAGACGAAGCACGCGGTGACGAACGCGGCGAAGAGGGCGGGCACCGCGATCCAGTGCGCCTTGTGGCCGATGATCCGCCCGAACAGCGCGTTGACCAGCATGCCGATCAGCGGGAACAGCGGGATCAGCCAGACGAGTCGTGACATGAGTGTCGGTTCGGGTGCAAACCCGCAACACTCTAAGCGGAACGGGGTGGGGGTGTCAAGGATCGGACGGGCCGCCGCCGTCGCGCAACCGCGGCTCCACGAAGCGAAAATACATGAGCGGAATCAGGTAGAAGAGCAGCAGCTGGCCCGAGAGCATTCGCACGCTCGCCGCGCCCTCGTCGGGCACCAGCAGCGACAGCGCCAGGTTCATCAGCACGTAGGCCACCACCGCCAGCCCGGCGCGCTTCGGCCCCCCGGGCACGAGCCCGAGCAGTTTCCGCCACTCCACCACCCGCAGCGCGCCCTGCCCGCGCGCGGGCGCGCCCGAGTCGCGCATGCGCACGACCATGGCCGCGAGCAGGACGAAGGCGATCACGAAGAGCGCCAGCGCGACCGCGGCGCCGTAGGCGGCGGGGAACGGGGTGAACGTCGAGAGGTGGAGCGCGCCGCTGGCCGCGAAGCCGGCGGTGGCGGCGAGTCGGAAAATCGTTCCCCATCGAGTGGGTGACGACACGGGACTCTATCTAGCACACTCGGTAACACCTCTTCTCTATTCGCTCGGCTCGCCTTCGGCTCACCTCGCCAAGCTTCGGCCGCAGTCGGCCCGCGCCGGCGGCGCGGCGCAAAACTTAGGCGAGGGCACGCGCGGCTGTTACCATGAATTCGTGGCTCGGTCTCGCGCGCGCATCTGGCTGATCCTCTTCCTGATCCCCGCGCTGGTGGTCGTCGGGGGCGTCGGGTATCTCGCGTGGCGGCAGAGCGTGCCCGCGGTACGCGTGCAGCTCTCGCCGGTGCCTAAGTTCATCGGCGTGCGCACCCCGATCACGCTCGACCTGCACGCCACGCGCGGCGGCGTGCAGTCGGTGGACGTGCGCATCCTCCAGGGCGGCACCCGCGTGAACGTCGCGCAGCAGGCCTTCTCCGGGCCGGTCAGCAACGAGCAACGCGTGCAGCTCATCATCGCGGGGGGATCGCTCGGCCTGCGCGAGGGCTCGGCCACGCTCGAAGTCCGCGCCCGCGACGGCTTCTGGCGGCCCATTCGCGTGGACGACCGGACGATCGCGAGCCTGCCGGTCACGCTCGACTTCACGCCGCCCACGCTCGAGATCCTCGCCTCCACGCGGTATCTCTCGCGCGGCGGCGGCGGGCTGGTGGCCCTGCGCGCGAAGGGCGCCGCGCGCGTCGGCGTCAGCGTGGGGGATCTGTTCTTCCCCGGCTTCCCGGCGGGCGCGCCGGACTCCGGGCTGCAGGTGGCGCTCTACGCCCTGCCCTGGAACCTGCCGCCCAACTCGCCGATCACCGTCTCCGCGCAGGACGAGGCGGGCAACGCGGTCTCGCGCGCCCTCGCGGCGGAGATTCGCCCGCGCAAGTTCCCGATGGACACCATCGAGCTGAGCCAGCAGTTCCTCGCGAGCAAGATGCCCGAGCTCCTGCCCGAGCGCGGGCAGATCCCGCCCGACCAGCTCCTCGCCGCCTTCCTCGTCGTGAATCGCGACAAGCGGAAGGAAGCCGAGGACATGAAGCGCACGCTCGCGCAGAAGACGAAGCCCGGGCCGCTCTTCGAAGGCGCGTTCGTGCAGCCCCGCAACACGAAGGTGTTCTCCAACTTCGCGGAGACCCGCACCTACCGCTACCAGGGCCAGGACGTGGACACCCAGGTGCACCTGGGCTACGACCTCGCGTCACTGAAGAACAGCCCGGTGCCCGCCGCGAACTCCGGGATCGTGGTCTACGCCGCGCCGCTCACCATCTACGGCAACGCGGTGGTGGTCGATCACGGCTGGGGCCTGCAGACGCTCTACGGCCATCTCTCCACGATCGAGGTCAAGGAAGGCGACGAGGTGAAGAAGGGCCAGGAGCTCGGCCGCTCGGGCGCCACCGGCCTCGCGCTGGGCGACCACCTGCACTTCGAGGTCCTGATCCAGGGGATCTCGGTCACGCCGGTGGAATGGTGGGACGGCAAGTGGATACGCGACCACGTCGGCCGCCCGCTCCGCGAGGCCAACATCCCGCTACTGCAGGCCGACCAGCCGGCCGCCGACACCGAGGAGCGCCCGACCGCCCCCGCGCCCCGCCGCCGAGCCCGCGCGCGCTAGAAATAGGGAGTCAGAAAAGGGCGCGGGGCGGGACGAAGTCGCCGATCACGCCCATCAGCCGGCTCAGCAACGCGGGCCGACGCTTCAGGAAGTGCGCGGCGGTGTTCGCCAGACGGCGGTGCGCGATCAGGAACTGCAGCACCCGCGTCACGCGCGCCTTGTCCGCGAACGCGGCCCGCCGCGCCGCCGCGTAGGGCGCGAGCGCGCCCACCGAGACGTCGCCGCGCTCGAGCGCCGGCTGCGCGGCCTCGGCCAGCATCTCCGCGGAGCGCAGCGCGGTGTAGAGCCCCTCGCCGGTGAACGGGTCGTAGAATCCCGCCGCGTCGCCCGCCAGCAGCACACCGCCCACGCGCGGCTCGTCCACGCGATAGGCGAGCGGGCCCATCATCATGAGCGGCCCTTCCGGCCGCATCCCGGCCAGCCGCGGCGGCAGGTACCGCAGCTGCTTCAGCCGCGCGTCGAAGAAGGTCTCCATTCGCCCCCGGTAGGGTCGCGCGTGCGCGAGCGGCACGACCAGGCTCAGGTTCACGATGCCCGGGGCCACCGGATTCAGGATGGAGTAGTCCGGCGGATCCACGTAGATCTCGCCGCGACCGCCCAGGTCCGCGATGCCGCTCACGTGCCGGATCAGCGCGAGCCGTCTCAGCCGATGCCGTCGCCGCAACCCGAGCGCGTGCGCCACCACGGAGGCGCGACCGTCGGCGCCCACCACGAGCCGGCTGCGGATCTGGACCGGCGCGCCCTCGGCGTCCTCCGCCTCCACGCCCACCACCGCGCCGGCCTCGACCACCACGCCCGTCACCCGGTGCCGCTCCCGCAGATCCACCGGCAACGCGCGCGCCCGCTCGACCAGGATGCGATCGAAGACCGTGCGCCGGATCGCGAGACCGTGATCGCGATAGCCCCGCCACCGCCACCGCCCGCTGGTGGGATAGCGCCCGTCGAGCACGGTGCCGTCGGGCGCGGTGATGCGCATACCCGCGAGCGGTTGCGCGCCCGCCGCGTCCACCGCCTTGAGCACGCCCAGGCGATCGAGCACGCGCGCGCTCTCGGGCGAGAGGTACTCGCCGCAGATCTTCGGGCGCGGGAACTCCGCCTTGTCGAGGAGCGTCACCGCCCACCCGCGCTCGGCCAGCAGGATCGCGGCCGCGCAGCCGGCCGGCCCCGCACCTACGACGACGACGTCGGCGCGGTTCACCCCTTGGCCCGCACCGCGCAGAAACGAAAGTACGGCCAGTGATGCACGACGTCCACGCCGCGGAGTCCGGCCCGCTCGCACAGCCCGCTCACCTCGGGCGGAGTGTACGACCGCCGCACCGAGAGCGGCCCGTCGTGGCGAGAGATGGCGCTGCGGGTGATGAAGCGGGTGATCAGCCAGACCACCGCGTGGGCGACGCGGCTGCGCACCAGATCGTTGACCACGAAGCCCACCCGCGCCGCCGCGTCGATCTCGCTGAGGTAGCGCGTGCCCGCGTCCGGCTCCAGGTGATGCAGCGTCATCGCGGAGATCGTGAGATCCACCGCGCCCGGCCGGATCGGCAGCGCGAGCGCGTCGCCCCGGAGGAAGGTGATCTCCGGATAGTCGCGCACCAGCCGGGCGGCGATCTGCAGCGTGGCCGCGTCGCGGTCCAGCGCGAACACGCGGATGCGGCGCCCCTCGCGGCGCGCCCAGCGCACGAGCTCTCGGGGAATGTCGCCCGCGCCGGTGCCCACGTCGAGCACGGTGATGAGGCGGTCGGCGGGCAGAACGGCGAGCAGCTTCCGCACGTGGATCATCGTGACCATCCGGCCGCCGAAGAGGGCGTTGACCCGCGCGATGTCCATCATGCAGCACGCCATCTCCGCGAAGGGCACCGGCCTGGGGCCGTCGATGATCTCCAGCGTGCCCGCCGCCCGGGCGAGCGGAAAGAAGAAGGGCATGCTACCAGCGCAGCAGGGCGCCCTCGGCGGCGAAGCCCGGCCCGAGGGCGATCATCAGCCCCCAGTCGCCCGGCACCGTCTCACGCGAGCGGAACAGATCGTCGAGCACGAAGATCACGGTGGCGGACGACATGTTGCCGTAGTGCTGCAGCACGTGACGTGAATGCGCGAGCTGCGGCTCGTCCAGCTCCATCAGCTTGCCGACCTGCTCGATCACGCGGCGCCCCGC
>DATMMH010000078.1:0-13147 GCA_035569855.1 Candidatus Dormiibacterota bacterium | reverse complement strand
TCCCGGCCCGCGCCCGCCGCCGCGCAGACGAGCGTGCCGCCCGAGCTGCTCAGCCAATCGGTCCTGGTGGCCCTCGACGACCCGGAGTTCCGCGACCACCTCGTCGAGGCGATCCGGGCCGACGGCCTGACCGCGCACACCGCCGCGACCGCCGACCTGGTGCTGGCCGCGGCGCAGGCCGAGCCGCCGTCGGTGCTCCTGCTCGGACGGCGGATCGGAGGCCGCGACGGACTCGAGGTCTGCCGCGCCCTGCGCAAGAGCGCGGAAGGCTACGCGCGCGAGCTGTCGATCGTGATCGTGACCGTCGACGAAGCCGAGGCCGATCGCGCGGCCGGCGCCGAGGCCGGGGTCACCGACTGGCTCGTCGGCCCGGTGTCGGTGCTGTACGCCCGCACCCGGATCCGCGCGTGGGCGCTCCGCCACGCCTGCCGCTGGATCCGCGCGCCGCTGCCGGCCGACGAGCCGGCGCGCGTGCGCGCGCTGCACGAGCTGGGCATCCTCGACTCCCCGGCCGAGGAGCGCTTCGACCGCATCACCCGGCTGGCCCGGCGGGTGTTCGACGTCCCGATCGCGCTGGTTTCGCTCGTGGACGCGGAGCGCCAGTGGTTCAAGTCGCGGCAGGGCGTCGACGTCCAGGAGACGCCGCGCGAGCTGTCGTTCTGCGCGCACGCGATCCACGACGATCGCGTGTTCATCGTCCCGGACGCCCTGACCGACCCGCGCTTCGCGGACAACCCGGCGGTGACCGGGGCGCTGCGGGTCCGGTTCTACGCCGGGCGGCCGGTGCGTGTCGGGGGCCGCCGGGTCGGGACGCTCTGCCTGGTGGACCGGCGGCCCCGCGAGCTGCGCGACGACGACGTGCGCGCCCTCGACGACCTCGCGGCGCTGGTGGAGCAGGAGCTGGCCGCGCCCGCTCCCGAGACCCCGGAGGCCGTGAGTCCGCGCGGCGACTAGTCAGCGCTTCGACGCCGCGCGGCGGGTGCCGAGCTCGGAGGTGAGCAGGGCCAGGAACGCGCGGCCGGCGGCGGAGGGCTCGCGGGTGCGGCGGTAGATGACGCCGATCGGCCGACGGAACGGGCCCTCGGCGGGCGTCCGGGCCACCAGGGTGCGCGCCCGGATCTCGGCGGCGAGCGTGGGCGCGGGCAGGAGTGACAGGCCGAGCCCCGCCTCGACCGAGCGCTTGATCGTCTCGATGTTGTCGAACTCCATCGCGTAGCTCACCCGGACCCCGTGGCGCCGCAGCAGGCTGTCCACCAGGCGGCGGGTCGGGATGTCCCGGTCGAAGCCGATGAATGGCTGGCCGTCCAGCGCGGCGAGCGGGCACCGGGCGCGTCGCGCGATCGGGTGGGTGGGCGGCGCCACGATCACCAGCTCGTCGTGACCGAGCGGCGCGATCTCGAGCTGCGGCCGGCGCGTGGGCAGCGCCACGATCCCGAAGTCGATCTCGCCGTCCAGGCAGGCCGCGTACACCTCGTTGGTGCGCCGGTAGGACAGGCGGACGTTGACGCTCGGGTGATCGGCCAGGCAGCGCTTGATCACCGGGGGCAGCGTGTGCAGACCCACGCTGTACACGGTGGCCACTCGCACCGTGCCCGCCACCACGTCCGGCCGCGCGCGTAGCCGCTGCTCGACCGCGCCGAGCCGCTCCAGCAGCGGCTTGACCTCGTCGTAGAGGAGCCGGCCCGCCTCGGTGGGGCGCGCGCCGATGCGGGGCGCCCGCTCGATCAGCCGGCGGCCGTAGCGTTGCTCGAGCGCCCGGAGCTGCTGGCTCACCGCGGACTGCGACACCAGGTTCAGCCGGGCCGCGCGCGAGAGGCTGCCGGTCTCCACCAGGTCGCAGAAGGTCTTGAGGGTTTCCACGTGCATCGCATTCATAAGTTTACCTAACTCCGGAGCGAAGGCGAATGCATGTGACTAATGAAAGCGCCGGGGCTATTCCTGGAGGCATGGAGGACGCGCCGGCCATGCACACGCTCCGCGAGCTCTGGGGCTCCACGGTGGGCCGAAAGGCCCTGGCGGCGGTCTCCGGGCTCCTGCTCTGGATCTGGGTGACCCTGCACGTGCTCGGCAACCTGACCCTCTTCTCGGGTCCCGCCGCGGCGGACGGCTACGCGGCGGTCCTGCATCGCGCGCCCGGATGGCTGTGGGCCGCCCGCGCCGGCCTGGCCGCGGCGGCGACGGTGCACGTGGCGGCGGTGGCCTCGCTCGCGCGGGCCGGCCGGGCCGCGCGCCCGAGGCACGAGGCGCGGGCCGCGCGGCGGGCCTCGACGGCGGCGGCGCGCAGCATGCGGGTCGGGGGCGCGCTCCTCCTCACCTTCGTCGGCTACCACGTGGCGCATCTCACGCTGGGGGTGGCGCATCCGGGCTTCCGGCCCGGCCACGTGTACGACAACGTGGTGGGCGGGCTGCGAACGCCGTGGGTGGCGGGCGTGTATGCGGCCGCCGCCGCGCTGCTCGGCCTCCACCTCTTCCATGGCCTGTGGGCCGCGGTCCGGAGCCTCGGCGCGCGGCCCGACGCGGCGGCCGAGTCGCGGCGCCCCGCGGTGGCGCTCCTCTCCGCGGCGGTGGCGGCCGGTTTCGCGGCGATCCCGATCGCGGTGCTCGCCGGGTGGCTGCGATGATCCTCGACGGACGCGTGCCGTCGGGGCCGCTCGCCACGCGCTGGGCGCGGCGCCTCGACGACCTCTCGCTGGTCGGCCCGGTGCGGCGCCGTCGGCACCACGTCCTGGTGGTGGGCGCGGGGCTGGCGGGCGCCTCCGCGGCGGCCACGCTGTCCGAGCTGGGCTACCGGGTATGCGCGCTCACCTTCCACGACTCGCCGCGGCGCGCCCACAGCGTGGCCGCGCAGGGCGGGATCAACGCGGCCAAGAACTACGGCAACGACGGCGACAGCGTCGAGCGGCTCTTCCACGACACGCTCAAGGGCGGTGACTTCCGGTCGCGCGAGTCCAACGTGTACCGGCTCGCCGAGCTGTCCGCGCGCATCATCGACCAGGCGGTCGCCCAGGGCGTGCCGTTCGCGCGCGAGTACGGCGGCCACCTGGCCAACCGCTCCTTCGGGGGCACGTTGGTCTCGCGCACGTTCTACGCGCGCGGGCAGACCGGGCAGCAGCTCCTGCTCGGCGCCTATCAGGCGCTGGCCAAGGAGGAGGCGGCGGGCGGCGTCACCGTGCTCGCCCGGCGCGAGATGCTCGACCTGATCGTGGTGGACGGCCGGGCCCGCGGGGTGATCGCCCGCGACCTGGTGTCGGGCGCGCTCGAGACCCACGTGGCGGACGCGGTGGTGCTGGCCACCGGCGGGTACGCCAACGTCTACTACCGGTCCACGAACGCCAAGGCCTCGAACGCCACCGCGATCTGGCGGGCGTACCGCCGCGGGGCGGCCTTCGCCAATCCGGGCTTCGTGCAGTTCCATCCCACCGCCCTGCCCGCCACCTCCGAGCAGCAGGCCAAGCTCACGCTCATGTCCGAGTCGCTGCGCAACGACGGGCGCGTCTGGGTGCCGCTCCGGCCGGGCGACGAGCGCGGGTCCGTGGACATCCCGGAGGCCGAGCGCGACTACTTCCTGGAGCGGCGGTACCCGCGCTACGGCAACCTGCTGCCCCGCGACGTGGCCTCGCGCGCGGTGAAGGCGATGTGCGACGACGGGCGCGGTATCGGGCCCGGGGGGCGCGGTGTCTACCTCGACCTGACCGAGGCCGCCGAGCGGCTCGGCGCCGCCACCCTCCGCGAGCGCTACGGCAACCTCTTCGAGATGTACGAGCACATCACCGGCGACGATCCGCTACGGGTGGCCATGCGCATCGCCCCGGCCGCGCACTACACGATGGGTGGCCTCTGGGTCGACTACGACCTCATGAGCACGATCCCCGGGCTCTTCGTCCTCGGCGAGGCCAACTTCTCGGATCACGGGGCCAACCGTCTCGGGGCGAGCGCCCTCATGCAGGGCCTGGCCGACGGCTACTTCATCCTGCCCGCCACCCTGGGCGGCTATCTCGCCGACGCGAAGCTCGCGCCGATCGCCGACGACGCGCCGGAGGCGCGGGCCGCGCTCGCGGACGTGCGGGCGCGGCTCGAGACGCTGCTCGCGCGGCAGGGACGCCGCGCCGCGGGGGACTTCCACCGGGAGCTCGGCCGGATCCTGTGGGAGTTCTGCGGGCTCGAGCGGAGCCGCGACGGGCTCGTCAAGGCGATCGAGGAGATCGCGGCGCTGCGCGAGGCCTTCTGGGCCGACGTCACCGTCCCGGGAGGCGGCCGCGAGCTGAACCAGGAGCTGGAGCGCGCCGGCCGCGTGGCCGACTTCCTCGAGCTGGGCGAGCTGATGTGCCGTGACGCGCTGGCCCGCGACGAGTCCTGCGGCTGCCACTTCCGGGTGGAGCACCAGACCGGGGACGGCGAGGCGCGCCGCGACGACGACCACTTCGCCCACGTGGCCGCGTGGACGCCGGGCGAGTCAGGGCGCTCCCCCGGGCGCCTGGTCGAGTCGCTCGAGTTCGACGCGGCGCCGCCCGACGAGCGGTCGTACCGATGAAGGTCACCCTCCGCGTCTGGCGCCAGCCCGGCCCCGGGGAGACCGGCGGCTTCGTCCGCTACGCCCTCGACGACCTGCCGCCCGAGACGACGCTGCTCGAGGCCCTCGACGGCCTCAACGACTGGCTGGTCGGGCTCGGCGAGGCGCCGGTGGCCTTCGACAGCGACTGCCGGGAAGGGATCTGCGGAGCCTGCGGCATCGTGGTCGACGGGCGCCCGCACGGCCCGCGTCCCGGCACGACGACGTGCCTGCTCGCCCTGCGGGACTTCGCCGACGGCGCCACCATCACATTGGAGCCGCTGCGCACCGGAGTCTTCCCGGTGGTGCGCGACCTGGTGGTCGATCGCGGCGCTCTCGACCGCGTGGTGCGGGCGGGCGGCTACGTGTCGGTGCGCGCGGGTAGCGCCCCCGAGGCCAACGCGCTGCCGGTGGGCCACGACGTGGCCGAGCGCGCGCTGGACGCGGCCGCGTGCATCGGATGCGGGGCGTGCGTCGCCGCGTGCCCCAACGGCTCCGCCGCGCTCTTCGTGGGCGCGAAGCTGGCCCACCTGGCGCTCCTGCCGCAGGGCCAGCCCGAGCGCGCCCGGCGCGCCCGCGCCCTGGTGGGCGCGGCCGACCGCGAGGGCTTCGGCGGCTGCGCGCTCCACCGCGAGTGCGAGGCGGTCTGCCCGAAGGGCATCGCGATCGACGTCATCGGGCGGATGAATCGCGAGTACCTGAGCGCGGTGGCCGCCGGCTGGTGGCGCGGTCGCCGTCGGCCCGTGTCGTCCGCCTGACCGTCGCGCCGCGCGGCGGACGGGGTTTGTCCGGCACCACGGATTGCACTATGATCCCCCGGGCGGGGATCGACGATGAGCCAGGCCGTGACGCGCGCTGCCGGATCCGTCGCTGAGCGCCTGTCGGTCGCGGGCATCGAGCTCGAGGTGCTGCGCCGCGGCTCGGGCCCTCCGGTGCTGCTGCTCCACGGCATGCAGCACGTCGATCCCGGCGCGCGATTCCTCGACCTGCTCGCCGGCCACTGCGAAGTCATCGCCCCGTCGCATCCGGGCTTCGGTCACTCGCCGCGCCCCGCTGATTTCGAGACGGTCTACGACCTGGTCCGTCTCTATCTCGGGCTGCTCGAGATGCTCCCGTACCCGAGGGTCACGCTGGTGGGCCTGTCCTTCGGCGGCTGGCTCGCCGCGGAGCTGGCGGTGGCGTGCAGCCACCGCCTCGACCGGCTCGTCCTGGTGGACGCGCTCGGCATCAAGCTCGGCGACCGCGAGAGTCGCGACATCCTGGACGTCTTCAATACCGCGCCGCAGGAAGTGCGCCGGCATAGCTGGCACGACCCGGAGCGGAGCGGGCCGGACTACGACGCGATGGCCGACGCGGCGCTGGTGGTGCGCGCCCGGAACTGGGAGGCCCTCTGCCTCTACGGCTGGCATCCGTACATGTACAACCCGCAGCTCAGGCGCTGGCTGCACCGCATCGCGGTGCCCACGCTGCTCCTCTGGGGTGCCAGCGATGGGATCGTCACGCCCGCGTACGGGCGGGCGTACCGCGCGCTGATCCCGGGCGCGCGCTTCGAGCTGATCGAGGGCGCGGGGCACCACCCGGAGCTCGAGCAGCCCGAGGCGTTCGTGGCGCACCTCGCCCGATTCCTGGGCCGCTGACGGAGTCTCGCCGCCCGTGGACGCCTGGTGGCAGTGCGAGATCCCGTATCCCTTCGTGCCGCAGAGCGTGCTCGACGCGGCCGACTCGGTGCGTGGCAGCCTGCCGAGCCGGTACTGCGATCCGAAGGTCGCCGCCGACCTCTTCGAGGAGGTCATCGACGAGTTCCTGCTCTGCGACGATCTCGGGCTCAACGTGCTCGCGGTCGAGCACCACGCCGGCATCAACTCGCTGCTCGGAGCGAACCCGCTGCTGGTCGGCATCCTCGCGCGCCAGACCCGCAACGTCCGCCTGCTGAGCCTCGGGACCCTGATCTCGCTCCGCAAGGACCCGGTGCGGGTGGCCGAGGAGTACGCCACCGCGGACGTGATCTCGCGGGGGCGACTCGAGATCGGGTTCGTGAAGTCGGGCGGCACCGAGATGGCGTCCGCCAACGCGAACCCGGTGAACAACGTGGAGCGCTACTGGGAGGCGATCGACCTCATCACCAAGGCGCTCTCCCACCAGGACGGGCCCTTCAGCTGGGAGGGCAAGCATTTCACGCACCGGCACGTCAACATCTGGCCGCGCCCGTGGCAGCAGCCGCACCCGCGCATGTGGTCGGCCACCGGCGATCCGGAAACCGCGGCCGAGGTCGGCCGGCGGGGGCTGGTCCACGTGCTGATCCTCCGCGGTCCCGAGGGCACGCGGCGCGCGTACGCCGCCAATCGCCGGGCGCGCGCGGAGGCGGGCCTGCCGAAGGCGACCACCGACCGCTTCGCGTACGCGGCGCTGGGCTACGTGGGCGACACCGACGAGGAGGGGCTCCGCGTCGGGAGCAAGCTGCTCTGGTTCCTCCACACGAGCCTCAAGTCGGCGCCGCAGTATTCCCGCTTCCTGCCCGGCAACACGCCGCCGGAAGCCGCGCCCGGGATCTATCGCCGCGCACCCGCAAGCGGCGCGGTCGGGGCGCCGCGCGCCGCGTCGGCGGCCGCGAACGCGGCGCGGCTCATGTCGGTGAGCACGGAGGAGGCGCTGGCCCAGGGCATCCTGTTCGCGGGCAGCCCGGACACCGTCTACCGGCAGATCATGGACTTCTACGACAAGGTCGGCGGCTTCGGGCACCTGAGCCTGGTCGGCCGCTCCGGCTTCATGACTCACGCCGAGTCCGAGAAGGGCATCCGCCTCTTCTCGACCGAAGTGCTGCCCCGGCTGCGGGAGATCAAGCCCGTCAAGGTGGAGTGAGCGCCATGCTGATCGTCGACGCGCAGGTGCACATCTGGGCGAACCACAAGCCGACCAACGCCAACCACCGGCAGGTCGAGACGTACTCGAAGGACGATCTGCTCGCGGAGATGGACCAGGCAGGCGTCCACGCGGCGGTGATCCACCCGCCCGCCTCGTGGGATCCGGACTCCAACGAGCTGGCGGTCGACGCCGCCCGGCTGCATCCGGACCGGCTCGCGATCCTCGGCAACTTCCCGCTCGACGACCCGAAGAGCCGCGGGCTGATCGACGGCTGGAAGCGCCGTTCCGGCATGCTCGGCCTGCGCTTCGCCCTGCTGCAGCCGCATCAGCGCACGTGGCCGACCGACGGCACGATCGACTGGCTCTGGCCGGCGGCGGAGCGCGCGGGGATTCCCGTCGCGCTCCTCGCCGCCACGTTCCTGCCCAAGGTCGGCCAGGTGGCGGAGCGGCATCCGGGGCTCAAGCTGATCATCGATCACCTCGGGCGGCCGTCCAGCACCAAGGACGACGCGGCGTGGGCGAGCCTGCCCGAGATGCTCGCGCTCGCGAAGCATCCGAACGTGGCCATCAAGGCCACCGGCGCGCCGAGCTACTCGAGCGCGCCCTATCCCTATCGCAACATCCACGACCACCTGCGCCGGATCTACGACGCCTTCGGCCCCGCGCGGATGTTCTGGGGCACCGACATCACGCGGATGCCGTGCCCGTGGCGGCAGTGCGTGACCATGTTCACCGAGGAGCTGCCGTGGCTCTCCGGCCGCGATCGGGAGCTGGTCATGGGGCGCGCGGTGTGCGACTGGCTCGGCTGGCCGCTGCCGTCTCGGCCGTGAAGGGGACGCCATGAAGCAGGTCGTCATCGATCGCTATGGGCCGCCCGAGGAGGTGGCCCGCTGCATCGACGCGCCGGAAGTCGGCGCGCCGGGCGCGGGGGAGGTGGTGTTCGACGTGCTCCTGTTCCCGATCAACCCGGCCGACGTCTCGTTCTGCCGCGGGACGTACCGGCTGAGACCGCCGCTGCCGGCGACCCCGGGCGCCGAATGCATCGGGCGCGTCACCGCGGTCGGCGCCGGCGTCGCCCACGTGAAGCCGGGCGATCTGGTCATCAACCTGCAGCGGGAGAACTGGGCCCAGCAGCGTCGGGTGAAAGGCGACGACGTGATCCGGGTGCCGGCCGGGATGGATCTGCAGCAGGCCGCGATGCTGCGGATCAATCCGCCGACCGCGCTCCTGCTCCTCACCGACGTCGTGAAGCTCGCGCCCGGCGACTGGGTGATCCAGAACGTGGCGAACTCCGCCGTCGGCCGCCTGGTGATCCGCCTGGCCCGGGGCCTCGGGCTCCGGACCTTGAACCTGGTCCGGCGCGAGTCCCTGTTCGGCGAGCTGCGGGCGCTGGGCGCCGACGCGTGCGTGGTGGACGGCCCCGATGTGGTCGAGCGGGTGGCGGCCGAGACCGGCTCCACCCCGATTCGCCTCGGGCTCGACGCGGTGTCCGGCCGCGCGACGGCGCGGATCTCGGCCTGTCTGGGCGACGGCGGCGTCGTGTGCAGCTACGGCGCGATGTCCGGGGAGGACCCGGTGATGTCGCGCGGGGCGCTGGTCTCGCGCGGGCAGACGCTGGTGGGCTTCATCCTGGGGCGCGGGCTGGCCAGCCGATCGCTCGAGCAGATCCGCGCGATCTACGCCGACCTGGGCGCCCAGATCCTGGACGGCACGCTCTCGGCGCCCGTCGAGAAGGTCTACGCGATCGAGGAGATCCGGACCGCGCTGGCGCACGCCCAGCGCGGCGAGCGCAGCGGCAAGATCCTGGTGGCGCCTCGATGAAGGTCACCGCGCTCGAGACCTACTTCCTCTCCGCGCCCCTGCCGCAGGCGGTCCGCACGTCCACCCACGTGATCAGCCGGGTCAACGAGGTCGTGGTCAAGCTGACGACCGATTCCGGGCTCGTGGGCATCGGCGAGGGGCACGGGCCGTTCCTCTACCTGCCGGGCCCAGACGGCCTGCGAGCGGTCGGAGATATTTTGCGCGCGATCACGCCGCTCGTGATCGGCCAGGATCCGTTCGACGTCGAGCGCATCTGGCAGGATCTGTTCGCGCTCACGTACACGAGCGTGCGCGGTATCCCCACGCTGGCCCGGCAGCAGCGCCAGCTCATCACCGCCCAGAGCGCCATCGACATCGCGCTCTGGGACCTCAAGGGCCGGGCGATCGGCCGCCCGGTGCACGCGCTGCTGGGCGGCGCGCTGCGCCGGCGGGTGCCCGCCTACGTGACCGGCTTCTACTATCGAGACAACGAGCGCCCGGACGATCTGGTGCGCGAGGCGGCCCTGTACGTGGAGCAGGGATATCGCACGCTGAAGGTGAAGGTCGGCGGGCTCACCCCGGAGGGGGACGCGGAGCGGGTCGGCGTGATCCGCCGGGCGGTGGGCAAGGACGTGGCGCTCATGCTCGACGCCAATCAGGGGTGGAGCCTCCCGAGCGCGCTGCGGGCGGCCCAGCTCTGCGCGGAGCACGACGTCTTCTGGCTGGAAGACCCGATGCCCTGGTTCGACGAGCGCCAGACCCTGCGCCGCCTGAAGGCGGCGACGTCGATCCCGATCGCGGCCGGCGAGACCGAGTACAGCCCCTTCGGCCTGCGTACCATGCTGGCCGAGGGGCTGGTCGACTACCTGATCATCGACTCGACCTGGGCGGGCGGCCTCACGACCTGGCGCAAGGCCGCGGTCATGGCCGAGCTGTACCAGATCCCGATGGCCGCGCACCACGATCCGCAGATCCACGTGCACGCGGTGGCGGCGAGCCCGACCGGCTTCATCCTCGAGTCCTTCGCGGACCCGACCCGCGATCCGCTCTGGTTCGAGCTGTTCCGGGAGCGGCCGGCCATCGTGGACGGTTTCATGACGGTCCCCGACGCGCCGGGCCTCGGGCTCGAGCTGCGCGAGGAGACCCTGGAGAAGTACGGTGTCCGGATCGGCTGAGCCTCACCGAACGTAGAAAGGAGCCCATCATGCCGCGCGTCCCACCCATCACCGGAAAGTCCGACGTGGCCCCCGAGCACCAGGCCGTGGTCGATTCGGTCGTCGCCGTGTTCGGCAACGTGCGCGGGCCGTTCAGCATGCTGCTGCACAGCCCGAAGCTCGCGGAGCGGGTGCTGCCCCTGGTCACCTTCTTCCGCGACGAGAGCGTCGTGGAGGGCCGCCTCCGCTCGATCGCGATCCTGACCGCGGTGCGCGAGCGCGAGGCGGCCTACGTGTGGGCCGCGCAGGTTGGCGCGGCGCGGCGCAACGGCCTGCGCGACGAGGTCATCGACCTGATCCGCGCCAAGGGTGATCCGGCCAAGCTGCCCGCGGAGGAGCGGGAGATCATCGTCTACACGCGTCAGCTGATGCGCGCGAACCGGGCGGACCAGGCCGCCTTCGACGCGCTGCAGAAGCGTCACGGCACCCGGTGGCTGGTCGAGCTGACCGCGGCCGCCAACTACTTCGCGATGCTGGCCGGCGTGGTGAACGCCTTCGAGGTCGCCCCGCCCCCCGACGGCGACAAGCTGCCCACGTAGGCCGCCGGCCCGGCCTACGACGTGATCCCGAGCAGCGTCATGGCGGTGCCGCCCAGCATCGCCACCCGATCGGCGTCCGACAGCCCCGGGGTGCCGAGGATGTGGTCGACCGAGGTCTTCGTCCACGGGTAGGGGTAGTCCGTGCCCATGACGATCTGGCGGGGCCCGGTCTCCGCGACCAGATGGCGCAGCGCCTCGGGCGTGAACACCAGCGAGTCGAAGTAGAGCTGCCGCAGGTACTCGGTCGGCTTCTTCTGGAGCGTCCGGGTGCAGCGGTCGGGGAAGGTCACGCACCCGGCGTCGGAGCGGCCCGCGTAGGAGGGCAGATAGCCGCCGCCGTGGGCCGCGCAGATCTTGAGCGCGGGGAAGCGATCGAGCGTGCCCTCGAAGATCAGGTGCGAGAGCGCGATCGTGGTCTCGAGCGGATTGCCGATCACGTTGTCGAGCACCCCGTTGCCCTGAAACCGCTTCGGGACCTCGGAGGCCACGCCGGCGGCCTGGGGATGGATGAAGACCGGCACCCCGAGCTGCTCGGCCTTGGCCCAGAACGGGTGGAACTTCGGGTCGGCCAGCTCCTCGCCGTTGACGCTGCCCCCGACCCCGGCGCCCCGCAGCCCGTACTTCTTCACGCCGTCTTCGAGCTGCTCGGCGGCGAGATCGGGATGCTGCAGGGCCACCGAGGCGAAGGCCACGAAGCGATCCGGGTTGGCGGCGCAGATCTCGGCGAGCTTCTCGTTCTGGACCAGGATCAGCGCGCGCGCGACGTCGCGGTCGGCCTTGTACCAGTAGGGATTGATGCTGAGTGCCTCGACGTCGATGCCCTGCTCGTCCATCGCCCGGAGCCGATTCGCGAGCGTGGTGGACGCCATGAGCAGGCTCGGCGGGGCGACCTTGAGGCCCATCAGGGCCATCGCCTCGGGGACCGCGCAGTGGGCGTGCACGTCCACCGTCTTCACCCGCTGGCCGTTGATGGCCACGTCCCGCCGCCGGGCCTGGGCCTGCGCGCCGGTCACGGAGGTGGGGCCCCCGCCGCTCATCAAGCCACAAGATATGAACGCGACGCCGGCGACCGCGCCGGCGCTCTCCCCAAGGAAGTCTCGGCGAGTCATGCGGTCTCCTCCGTGTGGCGACGCGCGGGACGACGCAGGAACCAGAAGGCCACGCACCCGACGACATAGGACACGATCGACAGTTCGAACGCAAGACGATAGCTCCCCGAGAGATCGAAGATCAGCCCGCTGGCCCAGGCCCCGACCGCCGAGCCCAGGCCGGTGCCGATCGAGATGACGCCCAGGATGGCGCCCAGGTGGGAGCCCTGGAAGAGATCGGCGGTCTTGGCGGTGATCTGCGGGCCGCGCGCGCCCCAGGTGAGACCGAAGAAGCAGGCGTGCAGCCAGAGCAGCCCGTGCTGGTCGGGGCCGGTGATGAACAGCGCGCAGATCACTCCGACGATCGAGATCAGGTAGGCGAGGATGGCCGAGACCTCGCGCCCGATGTGGTCCGAGATCGTCCCGGTCGCGATGGTACCCACCACCGCGAGCAGGCTGCCGGTACCGAGGACGCTCGCCGCGTAGAGCTTGTCGAAGCCCATGTCCACCGCGAAGGCGAGCTGGTGGAGCGAGACCAGGAAGCTGCCGAGTCCGGTGAGCAGGTAGACCAGGAAGAGCAGCCAGAAGTGGGGCGTCGCCATCGCCTCCCGGACCGTCCAGTCGTGCGCGACCGGCGCCGCCCTGACGGTCTCGCCGGCTCGCTCGCGATCCGCGGCGTCGGGCTCGCCTCGGGGAAAGGCCCGCACGATCGGGACCACGCAGGCCGCCATCACCGCGGAGAGCACGAGATAGGAGCGGCGCCATCCGACCATGGAGATCAGGAGCTGCACCAGCGGCGCGGACGCCGCGCGGCCGAAGCCGTTGGCGGACTGCACGATCGAGATGGCGAGGCCGCGCCGGCGCACGAACCAGCGCGAGATGATCGGCACCGAGATCACGAGCCCCAGGCAGTTGGCGCCGAGGGTCATGATCAAGCCGTACAGGATGATGACCTGCCACAGGGCCCCGACGCCGGCGCTCCCAGCCAGCCCGATCACCAGGAGGGTTGCGCCGCCGACCAGCAGCAGACGCGGGCCGAGCCGGTCCACCAGGGCCCCGATCAGGGGCGAGCTGACGCCGGCCACGAGCTGCGAG
>DATMMH010000077.1:0-7715 GCA_035569855.1 Candidatus Dormiibacterota bacterium | reverse complement strand
TTGAGGCCGAGCCCGACGATCACCGAGACGGTGCTGGAGAGCTGCAGGCCGGTCAGGATCGGCATCGAGTAGTAGATCCAGACGAGCTGCACCAGGGTCGGGGTCGAGCGGAAGAACTCGACGTACACGGTGGCGGGGACGCGGAGGATCCAGAGGCGCGAGCCCTTGGCCATGCCGAGCGCGAGCCCGAGGGCGAGACCGAGGACGAGCGCGCCGCCGGTGAGCTCACCCGTGACGAGAACGCCGCGCAGGAAGACAGCCCGGTAGTCCCAGACGACGTCGAACCGCCACGTGTACGACATCAGGCCGTCAGCGTCCGCTCGGGCGCGCGGGGCCCACCTCGCGAGCCGGGCCGCCGAGGCCGACCGGCTCGTAGCTGCGCCGGAGCTCGAAGCGACCGCTCGGGCCGTACTTGCTCGCGAGCTGATCGAGCTTGCCGTTGATCAGCATGTAGTCGAGCGCGGTGTTCATGAAGGTCAGGAGGTCGTACTCGCCCTTGCGAACCGCCCACGCGATCGGCAGTACGTTGTACGGCCGCTCGGCGAAGAGGTCCACGACCTCCGGGTGCGCGGCGGCGTATCGCTTGGTCGCCCACGCGTCCTCGATGCCGACGTCGACGCGCCCCGCCGTGACCTCGACGAACGGGGCGGTGAGGTCGGAGGTGGCGAGCACGGAGAGCTGCGCGTTCTTGAAGTTCTGCTTCGCGTACTCGTGGCCGGCGGCGCCCTGCACGACCGCGACCTTGACGCCGGGCTGGTCGATGTCGCCGAGGCTCTTGAAGCGCGCGTCGCCCTTCTTCACCACCGCGCTGTAGCCGAGGTAGTGGATGGGGTGGGTGAAGTCGACCGCCATCGCGCGCGGGATGGTGGCGAACGTCGCCGCGATGGAGAGGTCGAACTGCCCCGACTGCAGGCCGGCAACGAAGGTGCCCCAGGCCGCCTCCACGAACACCGGCTTCACGCCCATCTGCTCGCAGATGACCCGAACCGTGTCGATGTAGTAGCCGGACAGCTCGCCGGTCTTCGGATCCTTGATCACCCCGGGCGGCGAGGGGATGAAGCCGATCTTGAACGTCTTCTCCTTCTCGATGCGCTCGAGGGTGCCGGCCGCCCGCGTGACCGCGGGCAGCGAGCCGATGAGCGCGACGATCACCGCCAGCGACAGCAGGATCGTTCGCCGCATCACGCGCCTCCCCTGGCATCGGGTCCCGCCGTTCCCAGCACGCGGTCGAGCACCCAGTTGTCGATCTGGTGGACCACGCGCTCGCGGAAGCAGAAGCGGCCCGGCGTGGCGAACCGCGAGGAGACGCCGCGCTGCTGCATCTCGCAGATCGCGTTGTCCTCCTCGATCGTGATGTCCCAGCGCTTGTAGTAGTGCTTGACGAGCTCGTGGAAGTCCGGCCGCTCGGTCACCGCGCGGGGGAAGCACGCGCCGTGGATGAGCGTGGTGCGGTCGGGGCCGTGGGGGTGCAGCTCGAGGTACCAGAGCGTGTCGATGGTGGCCGCGATGTACGTCGAGGGGAAGACGAAGGGCGAGTAGGTGCCCTCCCGCGTGCGGCCGGTGAGCGTCTCGATGATCGGGAACCCGGCGTCGCCCTTCAGGAGCGCCATGCTGCCGGGATGCTTCGCGTAGTTCATCGAGTACTGCCCGCGCACGTCCACCCACTCGTAGCCGGCGGACTCGGCGGAGGCGTACTGATTGATCGTCTTCCGGTGCACGGTGCCGATGTGGTACGCCTCCTTCGCGTTCTCCGCGAAGAGCTTCCAGTTGCAGTTGAGCTCGTAGGCCTTGCGGCGGACGCACACGAGGTCGCCGCCGGTGTGGCCGGCGAGGTTGTCGGGAAGATCGCCGAGGTAGTCGGCGAGGGGCGCCGCGTCGCGGTCGAAGGAGACGAAGAGGAAGCTGGCCCACGTCTCCAGACGGATCGTGTGGAGGGGATAGTCGGCGCAGTCGAAGCCGGAGGTCTTCTGCATCTCCGGCGCGCCGATGAGCTCGCCCTCGAGCGAGTACGCCCAGCTGTGATAGGGGCACTTGAACGCGCGGCAGCTGCCCTGGCCCTCGACCAGGATCGTCCCGCGGTGCCGGCAGGAGTTCACGAACGCGCGGAGCTGTCGCTGCTGGTCGCGCACCACGATGATCGGGACGCCGACCAGCTCGAGGGTGAAGTAGTCGCCCGGGTCCGGGATGTGGTCCGCGCGCCCGATGAAGTTCCAGACCTTCATGAAGATGGTCTCGACCTCGCGCTCGTAGAAGGCCTGTGACGTGTACGCCCAGGGCGGGAGCGTCTCGGCCTCCAGGCTGGGCAGGCGGACGCCGGCGTAATGGGCGGGGTCGAAGATGTCTGGGGACATGCGAGGGACTCCTTCCTTGAAGCCTCCGGTACGATCAGCCGATGTGCGTAGCCTGTAACATCGAAGGTTGGACGGTGTCAACCGAGTACGGTCGTCGCCCAGGCGCAGGTGGGCGGAACGGGGCGTCCGCCCCGGTCGGAGTCGACGACGGGTGCGGTCTACTGCGGCGGGGGTCTAGTAGAGGAAGGCCGCGGCCAGCAGGAAGAACGTGATCTCGATGCCGACGAATGCGAGGGCCACCAGGGCGAGCGCAACCGCCAGCTGGCGCGCGACCGTCCAGGACATCGCCATCCACGAGAGCACCATGCCTACTACGGTAGCATCAGGTGGGTTTTTCCCGTACTTTCCCTGACGCGGGGCGGCGGGGGTTCCCTCATGCGCAACGGGGGGAATCGGCGGTATGATCCGCGCCAGACTGACGCTCCCAGGAGGCCGTCCATGTCCACGACCGGTCAGACCGAGGCCCGGAAGCTCCACGCCAGCCTGTCCCACCCGATCATCGATGCCGACGGCCACTGGGTCGAGTACCTGCCTCACATGCGCCAGGAGTTCCGGCGCATCGGCGGCGACACCGCCGTCGAGGCGCTGGATTTCGCCAGCCGGCGCATCCCCGCCTCGCTCGCGATGTCGGTGGCGGAGCGCAACCGGCGCCGGATCGGCCAGGAGGCGTTCTGGTTCCTGCCGACCAAGAACACGCTCGACCGGGCGACCGCCATGCTGCCGCGCCTCATGTACGAGCGGCTCGACGATCTGGGCCTCGACTTCACCGTCATCTATCCCACCAACGGGCTCGGCTATCACCGGGTGCCCGACGCCCGGCTCCGCCGCGCGCTCTGCCGCGCCTACAACACGTACGCGGCGGAGCAGTTCCGCGAGTTCAGCGACCGGATCATCCCGGCCGCGATCATCCCGGTGCACACGCCGGAGGAGGCGATCGAGGAGCTGGAGTTCGCGTCGCGACAGCTCGGCCTCCGGGTGGTCATGATGGGCGGCCTCGTCCGCCGCCCCGTGCCCGTGTTGGCCGAGGAGCACCCCGAGGCCTCGAAGTTCGTCGAGTGGTACGACGTGCTCGGCATCGACAGCCCCTACGACTACGACGCGGTGTGGGAGAAGTGCCGCGAGCTGCGCATCGCGCCGAGCTTCCACAACGGCGCGCGCACGATCCTGCTGCGGAACTCGCCGTCGAACTTCTGCTACAACCACATCGGCCACTTCGCCTCCGCCGGCCACGCGATCTGCAAGGCGCTCTTCTTCGGCGGCGTCACCCGGCGCTTCCCGGACCTGAACTTCGCCTTCCTCGAGGGCGGGGTGGGCTGGGCCTCCATGCTCCTGGCCGACCTCATCGGTCACTGGGAGAAGCGCAACCCCGAGGGGCTCGAGAACACGAAGCCCGGCAACCTCGATCGGGCCCGCTTGCTGGACCTGGCCACGAAGTACGGGCGCGAGGCGGTGGCGGAGCTGGTCCGCCGCGGGGAAGGGCTCGACGACAACGGAGACGGCACCGGCGGCGTCGCGGACCTCGACGACTACTCGCGGTGCGGGATCCAGACCAAGAAGGACCTCCTCGACCGCTTCGCGCCGCGCTTCTACTTCGGCTGCGAGGCCGACGATCCGACCAACGCGTGGGCGTTCAACCGCAAGATGAGCCCGATGGGCGCGCGCCTCAACACGCTCTTCAGCTCCGACATCGGCCACTTTGACGTGCCCGACATGGCCGGGGTGGTGCCGGAGGCCTACGAGATGGTCGAGCACGGGCTCATCACCGACGACGACTTCCGCGACTTCATGTTCGAGAACGCGGTGCGCTTCTGGGGCGAGGTGAACCCGGACTTCTTCAAGGGCACGGCCGTGGAGAAGGCCGCGGCCTCGGTGCTCGCCCGGCCGGCCCCCCGGCCGGCACCCCGGCCGGCCAGATGATCACCGCCACCGTTCGCTACCAGCTGCCGCCCCACATCGACCACGCCGCCTGCCGCGAGCACTTTCACAAGATCGCGCCGGGGTTCCAGCACGTGAAGGGACTGATCAGCAAGCACTTCATCTGGAGCGAGAGCGGCTGGGCCGGGGGCGTCTACCAGTGGGAGACCCGCGAGGACGCCCAGGTCTTCTACGGCGGGGCGTGGCTCGACGGCATCGTCGAGCGCTACGGCATGCGCCCGCAGATCGAGTTCTACGAGGTCTTCGCGCTGACCGACAACGCGCGCGGCCAGGTCGAGCTCTTCCAGGAGGATGCCCATGCCCGCGTCGGCCAGTAAGACGCTTCCCGTCACCCGCCGCTACGCGGACCCGGACTCGAAGGCGGCCCGGCTCCACCGCCAGGCCCGGTCCGTGATGCCCGGCGGCAACTCACGCACGTCGGTGTTCATGGCGCCCTACCCGCCCTACGCGGCCGAGGGACGGGACTGCTGGCTGGTCGACGTCGACGGCGACCGCCGGCTCGACCTGCTCAACAACTACACCTCGCTGATCCACGGCCACGCGCATCCGGCCATCACGCAGGCGGCCTCGGCCCGGCTCGCCCGCGGCAGCTCCTTCCCGCTGCCCACCCCCGAAGAGGTGGAGCTGGCGGCGCTGCTGGTCGAGCGTCTGCCGGCCGTCGACCAGGTGCGCTTCACCAATTCCGGGACCGAGGCGGTGATGATGGCGATCAAGGGCGCCCGCGGCTTCACCGGGCGGTCGAAGATCGCCAAGTTCGAGGGGGCCTATCACGGCTCCTACGACTACGCGGAGGTGAGCCTCAGCTCCGCGCCAGAGAACTGGGGCTCGCTCGCCGAGCCGGCGAGCGTGGCCTACGCGCAGGGCACGCCGCCCTCCGTCCTCGCCGACGTCGTGGTGCTGCCGTTCAATCACCCGGCGATGGCGGTGCGCCGGATCGAGCAGCACGCGCGCGAGCTGGCCGCCGTCATCGTGGACCCGGTGCCCAACCGCGCCGGCCTCATGCCGGCGAGCCGCGAGCTGCTCGAGAGCCTGCGCGCGGTGACCGCGGCCCACGGCATCGTGCTGATCTTCGACGAGGTGATCTCCTTCCGCGTCGGCTATCACGGCGCGCAGGGCTACTTCGGCGTCAATCCGGATCTCACCACGCTCGCCAAGATCATCGGCGGGGGCTTCCCGGTGGGGGCCGTCGGCGGGCGGGCCGACGTGATGGCGGTGTTCGACCCGAGCGGCGGCACGCCCCGGGTGCCGCACGCCGGCACCTTCAACGCCAACCCGGTCACCATGGCCGCGGGGCTGGCCGCGATGCGGCTGATGGACCGGCCGGCCTTCGACCGCCTCGCCCAGCTTGGGGCGAAGGTCCGCGACAGCGTCGCCGCGTGCTTCAAGGACGCCGGGATCGCCGGGTCCGTCACCGGGGTGGGGTCTCTCTTCCGGCTGCACCCGAGCGACCGCGCGCTGGTGGATTACCGCAGCAGCCGGCACGACACGGCCGAGGCCGCGCGCCTGGACCGCATCGTGCGCTTCCTCCTGGACCACGGCGTGCTGATCTCGACCACCGGCCTCGGCTGCCTCTCGACGCCCATCGGCGACGCCGAGGTGGAAGGCTTTCTCGACGTCCTGGCCGCCGCGCTCCGCGCCGAGCGCGAGCGCGGCGCCTGAGCCCGAGCGCGCCGGCCTTCTGTCTCAGGAGGTTGCAGGATGAGGGACGCCGGGCTCGTCGGCGTGGGTGTCGTGTTCGGCTGGCTGGCGACCAAGACCTGGAGCGACCCCGGTTGCCAGCTGGGTCTGGTCGTCTTCCTGATCGCGACCGCGGTGATGATCCTGGGTTTCGTCTTCGCGGTCGTCGGTCACAGACGGGATCCTGATCCGGGCGATGGGGATCCCGACGACGAGGACAAGGAGGATCATTCTCGATGACTCGTCGCGATTGGATTCGGGTCCGCGCCCTCGTGGTCTTTCTCTTCGCCATCCTCCTCGCGCGGTCGGCGTTCGGCCAGGCGCCGACCTATCCCGGAGCGACGTGGGACCGGAGCCCGTCTCCCGAGCGGCTTGCCTGGTCATCGGACAAGCTGAAGGAGGCCAAGGCGTACGCGGCGACGATTAATACCGCGGCGCTCATGGTGGTGGCCGACGGGGTGGTGCTCGACGAGTGGGGCGAGACCGCGAAGCGATTCAACGTCCACTCGATCCGGAAGAGCTTCCTGAGCGCGCTGTACGGGATCCAGGTGCGGGAGGGACGGATCCAGCTCTCCAAGACCCTCGCCGATCTGGGTATCGACGACCGGGGCCCGCTGAGCGCCACCGAGAAGAGCGCGACGGTGGCCGATCTGTTGAAGGCGCGCTCCGGGGTCTTTCATGCCGCGCTCTACGAGACGCCGGAGATGGCGCTGGCCCGCCCCGCCCGCGGCAGCTATCCGCCCGGGACGTTCTGGTACTACAACAACTGGGACTTCAACGCCCTGGGCACCATCTACGAGCAGGCCGCGAAGGCCTCCATCTTTGCCGAGTTCAAGTCACGGATCTCCGACCCTCTCGAGATGGAGGACTTCCGGATCGAGGACGGCTCGTACGTCCGCGGGCCCGAGTCGATCCACGCGGCGTATCCCTTCCGGATGACCGCTCGCGACATGGCCCGGTTTGGCCTCCTGTATCTGCGCGGCGGACAGTGGCGCGGCCGATCCGTCGTCCCCCGGGAATGGGTGGAGGAGAGCACGCGCGCCTTCTCTGACCTCGGCCAGTCGGGCGGCTACGGCTATCTCTGGTGGGTCGCTCCGAACGGCGGCCCGCATTTCACCTCGGCCTATTTCAACGGCCGCGTGTTCTCGGCCCGCGGGGCCGGCGGTCACTACATCGTCGTGGTCCCCTATCTGGATCTCGTGGTGGTCCATCGCGTCGACACGGACGTGCCCGGTCGGCAGGTGACCGGGTCTCAATTCGGCCACCTCATCCAGCTCATCCTCGATGCTCGACGGTGAGGACGACCTTTGACATCACCACATCGGCGGCCTAGACTCCCGGCAGTCACTGCTGCGGACACCGACAGGAGGAGCACGATGAGACGGATAGTGGCGCTCTGGCTCGCAGGACTTCTGGTGGTGGCTGGGCTCGGCGCGATCCACTCCGTCGTGGCGCAGGCTCCCGTGGCCGGTGGGACGCTGACCTTCGCCGCGGGCGCGGACCCGGACAGCCTCGACCCGCAGAACACCCAGTCGAACCCGGGCGAGCAGGTGAACCGGATGATGTACGAGAACCTCGTCCGGTTCAATGCCAAGATGCAGATCGAGCCGGGGCTGGCCGAGTCGTGGACGCAGTCGGCCGACGGCCTCGTCTGGACGTTCAAGCTCCGCAAGGGCGTCCACTTCCACGACGGCACGCCGCTCGACGCCAAGGCGGTCAAGTATTTCTTCGACCGCGTGCTCGGCGACGAGA
>DATMMH010000076.1:0-6848 GCA_035569855.1 Candidatus Dormiibacterota bacterium | reverse complement strand
CTGCCCGAGGTCACGCTCGGCTTCAATCCGGGCTATGGAATCGCACGGCTCCTCGACATCGCGGGCGGCGCTCACGCGCGCGACCTGATGCTCACCGCCCGCATCGTGGACGCGGCCGAGGCCCACCGCCTGGGCCTGGTGACCCGCGTGGTACCCGACGGCACCCTCGACGCCGCGGCCACGACCCTGGCCCGCGAGGTGGCGCGCTCGCCGCGGGGCGGCCTCGCGGCCACCAAGGCCATCACGGCCGCGCTTCGCGCCGGGCGGCCCGGCACCGAGCCGCGCGCCTACGGCGCCCTGCGCGCGGCCCCCGAGTCGCAGGCGCGCATCGCCGCCTTCCTCGATCGCCGCCGCTCATCGTAGAAAGGAATCGCCATGGCCTCAACGCTTCCTCTCCTCTACACCCACGTCATGGGAAGCCACGGCTTCCCCTCCTGGTTCTGGACCGCGCTCGACAAGATCAAGGCGGGCGAGTACGGGCAGACCGACGTGCGGGAGACCTTCGACGACGCCACCCAGCTCGCGATCCGCGACCAGGAGCGCGCCGGCATCGACGTGCTCTGCGACGGCGAGATGCGCCGGTACTTCTTCGTGCAGACGTTCTACGGCCACATGGAAGGCCTCGAGACCCTCGAGCCGCTGCGCAAGACCGGCCTCTACGCCTACGACAGCGTGCCGCGCTACCGCGCCACCCGGAAGGTCACGGTGCCGAAGGGCCTCGGCACGGTGGACGAGTTCAAGTACCTGGTGAGCCAGACCGACCGGCCGGTGAAGGCCACCTGCCCGGGCCCGGTGACGCTCTCGATCCACATCCAGACCAGGCCGGGCGACGCCTACGACGGCGACCGGCTCGCGCTGTGCTGGGACCTGGTGCCCGCGGTGAACGCGGAGCTGAGAGCGCTGGCCGCGGCCGGCGCCACCTGGATCCAGGTGGACGAGCCCTCGGCGGCCATCGTGCCCGGCCAGGCCGCCGAGTACGTGAAGATGTTCAACGCCTGCGTGGAAGGGGTCCGGGCCAAGATCGGCTACCACGTCTGCTTCGGAAATCTATCGTCGCGGCCCCGGGGCAAGCGGTCATATCGGTGGATGTTTCCAGGGCTGCTCGAGACCCGCTGCGACCAGTTCGTCTTCGAGTACGCCAACCGGGAGATGGCCGAGATCGAGATGTGGAAGGAGATCGGGGTGGACCGCGACATCGCGTGCGGGGTGGTTGACGTGAAGAGCTTCTACATGGAGACTCCCGAGGACGTCGCCGAGCGGGTGGCGATCTGCCTCGAGCACATCCCGGCCGAGCGGCTCTCGCTGATCCCGGACTGCGGGTTCTTCCCGGTGCCGCGCTGGGTGGCCTTCGAGAAGCTCAAGCGTCTCGCCGCGGGCGTGGCGCTCGCCCGTAAGCGGCTGGCCGGCTAACTCTCACCGACGAGGGGACACCAGATGGCAACCACGAGACGCGAGTTCCTCAAGGCGGCGGGCGCCGCGGCGACGGTCGGCGCGGTCGGCTTCCCGGCGGTCGCGCGGGCGCAGGGCAAACCCGGCGTGCCGCCGGACCCGGTCAAGATCGGCGTCCTCGCCATCCGCGCAGGTATCGCGGCGCCGGTGGGCACCGCCGGCCTCCGCGGCACCGAGTGGTGGGTCGAGCGGGTCAACAAGACGGGTGGCATCCTGGGGCGGCAGGTCCAGCTGATCGTGGAGGAGGAATCCACGCCCAAGGACACCGTCGAGCGCTACCGAAAGCTGATCCTGCAGGACAAGGTCGACGTGGTCATCGGCGGCATCTCCACCGGCGTGACCCTGGCCGTGGGCCCGGTCGCGGAGGAGATGGAAGTCCCGTGGCTCTCCTGGGACGGCACGACGCAGAAGGGCGTGGAGGAGACCATGCCCAACCCCAAGTGGGCGTTCCGCAGCGTGGACAACGAGGTCGAGGCGATCGTGGCCGGCCAGCTCACCCCGAAGTACTTCAAAGGCGTCAAGACCGTGGCCGGCATCGGCAACGACTACTCCTACGGCCACGACTGCTGGGAGACCTACCAGGCGGTGCTCAAGCGCTACATCCCGGACGTGAAGTTCGTGCTGGAGCTCTTCCCGAAGCTGGGGGTCACCGACTTCACCTCCCACATCGCGGCCATCCAGCAGGCCAAGCCCGACCTGCTCATGTGCTCGTTCTGGTCCGGCGACGCCACCATCATCATGAAGCAGGCCGCCGCGGTCGGGCTCTTCAAGAGCATGAAGGGCGTCTTCACCACCGCGGGCGGCGTGCACGACTCGCTCAAGAAGGAGTTCACCCCGGAGGGGCTGCTGCTCGGCTACAACACCATGTACTTCGACGATCCCAAGGGCGGCCCGCTCCTCCGACAGTTCGTGCGCGAGTACAAGGCCAAGTACAACGAGTACCCGGCCTACGAGTGCGACCACGCCTACTTCAACATCGAATCGTACAAGGCCGCCGTGGAGAAGGCCTACGCCACCGCCGGCAAGTGGCCGTCCAAGGCGGAGGTGGCGAAGGCACTCGAGGGGATCGAGGTGGACTCGCTCTCCGGCCGGCGCTCGTGGCGCCCGGACCACATCCAGATGTGCAACTTCTACCAGGGGATCACGACCCACAAGAACGGCTACGACTTCGTCACGATCAACCCGATCGAGGTCGTCTCCACCAAGGTCGCCATGAAGCCCGCGGGCTCCAAGCTCATCGAGTGGATCAATTCCTGGAAGATCTGATCCCTCGGGGGCGGCCGTAGACTCGCGCGCGTGACGGCAAACCTCGTCAACATCCTGATGGGCGGCGTCTTCCACGCCGCCATCCTCTTCCTGGTCGCGGCGGGGCTGCAGCTCGTCTTCGGGGTCCAGAAGATCTTCAACCTGGCGTGCGGCTCCTTCTACGCGCTCGGCGCCTACACCGGGGTGTCGGCGGTCGGGTACTTCACGAGTCACGGGTGGCCCCCCGCGCTCTTCATGGTTCCCCTGGTGGTCGGGGGCCTCGCGGTCGGCCTGGTCGGAGTCGTCGTGGAGCGCGGCCTGCTGCGCTTCGTTTACGATCGCGACGAGACCTTCCAGCTCTTGCTGACTTTCGCGCTCGTGCTGATGCTCGAGGACCTGATCCGCATGACCTGGGGGGCCGCGCCCACGTCCACCGGCGGGCTCTATCTCGGCTATGGCCAGGCCCGGCTGCTCGGCGCGACGGTGCCCGTCTACAACCTGATCGTGATCGCGGCCAGCCTCGCCATCGCGCTCGGGATGGGCTGGCTGCTGACCCGCACCGCGTTCGGGCGCATCATCCGCGCCGCCGCCGACAACCGGGAGATGGCCGAGGCGCTCGGGGTGGACATGCGCTGGGTCTACGTACGCGTCTTCACGCTGGGCACGATGCTCGGCACGCTGGGCGGCGCCCTCGTCATCCCCGCCACCGCGGCCATGAGCGAGATGGGCATCGAGCTGATCGTGGAGGCCTTCGCGGTCGTGGTGATCGGAGGGCTCGGCAGCATGCGCGGGGCCTTCGTGGGCGCTCTCGTGGTCGGCATCCTCCGCTCGCTCGCCATCTCGATCTATCCCGAGCTCGAGATGCTCCTGATCTACCTCATCGTCATCGCGGTGCTCCTCTGGCGTCCGCGCGGGCTCTTCGGAACCGCATCCGCGTGAGGACGCCCGTCGGCCTGGCCGTGATCGGGGCCGCGGTGCTCGCGCTCCCCCTCGTGGCGGCGCCGTACTACGTCACCCTGATGCTGCCGTTCATGGCCTACGGAGTGGTCCTGCTCGGATTCAATCTCCTCTTCGGCTACACCGGTCTCGTCTCGTTCGGCCACGCGCTCTTCATCGGCGTGGGCGCCTACACCGGCGCGGTGCTCACCACCAAGTTCGGGATGCGGCACATGGAGCTGATCCTTATCGCGGCCGCGCTGGCCGCCGCGGTGGTAGCCGCGCCGGTCGGCGCGCTCTGCGTGCGCTACGTCAAGATCTACTTCGGCATGCTCACGCTGGCCTTCGGCATGGTCTTCTACACGTTCCTGCTCAAGTTCTACCGCCTCACCGGCGGCGACGAGGGCATGCGGATGCTCCGTCCCCATCTCCTCGGCCACGAGTGGACGGGCTTCTCGAAGACCGCGTATCTCATCGGGCCGTACTACTACTTCTCGCTCGCGGTGCTCGCACTGGCCACGCTGGTGATGTGGCGCATCGTCGGCTCGCCGTTCGGGTTGTGCCTGAAGACGATCCGCGACAACCCCCTGAAGGCCGAGAGCCTCGGGGTGAGCGTCCCGCGCCACCGCTGGTACGCGTTCATGATCTCGGCGGTCTACGCGGCGGTGGGCGGCGCGCTCCTCGCCACCCCCACCGGCAACGTGGATCCCACCCTGGCCTACTGGACACACTCCGGCAACATCGTGTTCATGGTCCTGCTCGGCGGCTTCTCGTCGTTCTTCGGGCCGATCCTGGGAGCCTTCGCCTTCATCTTTCTACAGGACACCGTGATGTCGGTGTTCCCCTACTGGCGGCTGATCTTCGGGGCGGTGCTGGCCCTCATCGTGATCGTCGCGCCGGGCGGGCTCATGGGCCTCTTCACCCGCCGGCCGCCCGTCGAGGCCGCGCGCCCGTGATCCTCGAGGCGCAGGACGTGCGCAAGCTCTACGGCGCCTACGTGGCGCTCGACGGGGTGAGCCTCTCGGTCCGAGAGGACGAGTTCGTCTCGATCATCGGACCGAACGGCGCGGGCAAGTCCACCCTGATCAACGTGCTCACCGGAGTGCTCGCGCCGAGCGCGGGCCGCGTGCGCTTCCGCGACCGGGACATCGCCGGCATCGGGTCGGCGGCCCTCGCCCGGCTCGGCATGGCGCGGAGCTTCCAGCTCGTGCAGATCTTCCCCGAGCTGACCGTGCTCGAGACCCTGCAGGCCGCTGTCGTCTCGCGTCAGGGGCGGAGCGCCCGGCTCTTCGCCTCGCTGCGCGGCGATCGCCGGGTGCGGACGGAAGCGCTCGAGGTCGCCGCCCTGTTCGGGCTGGCCGACCGGGCGCACTCCGCCGCGCGTGCGCTGCCCCAGGGCGACAAGAAGCTGCTGGACGTGGCGTCCGCCTTCGCGCTCCAACCCCAGATCATCCTGCTCGACGAGCCGACGAGCGGGGTGAGCACCGCGGACAAGCACGCGGTGATGGAGATCCTGGTCGGGGCCGCCAAGCAGATCGGGCTGCGCGCGATCATCCAGGTCGAGCACGACATGGACATCGTCTTCGGCTACTCGGACCGCATCATCGCACTCCACCAGGGCAAGGTCCTGGCCGACGCCGCACCCGCCGTGATCCGGGCCGACGCCCGGGTGGTGGACATGGTGATCGGGCGGAGCGCTCCGTGCTGACCGTCGACGGCATCGACGTGTTCATCGAGTCGAGCCACATCCTGCGCGGTCTCTCGCTCGCGGTCGGCGCCCGGGAGGTCGTCTGCCTCGTCGGACGCAACGGGGCCGGCAAGTCCACCACGCTGCGCACGATCATGGGCTACCGGCGCCCGCGCCGCGGGCGCATCCTCTTTCGGGGCGAGGAGATCCAGGGGCGGCGCACCCACGAGATCGCGCGGCGGGGTCTCGGTTGGGCGCCCGAGGACAGCGGGATCTTCCCGGATCTCACGGTGGCGGAGAACATCGAGATCGCCACGTGGACGCGGCCGGGCGGCCGGCCCGCGGCCGAACGCATCGAGCGCGCCTACACGGTGTTCCCGGCGCTCCGGGGCTACCGGCACCGCAAGGGCCCCGAGATGAGTGGCGGGGAGCGCAAAATGCTCTCGGTGGCCCGCGCCCTCGCGCTGGATCCGAGCATGCTCCTGCTGGACGAGCCCTTCGAGGGGCTCTCCCCCGCCATCATCCCGGCGGTGAGCCGCGGTCTCGCCGAGATCACGCAGCAGGGTCACTCGATCCTGATGGCGGAGTCGAACATCCACCACGTTCCCGGGTTCGCGACGCGCCTCTACGTCATCGAGCGCGGGGAGATCATCTTCGATGGGCCGCCCGCGGCGGTGCACGCCGACGCGGCCACGATGCGGGTGATCAGAGGCGCGGCGTGAGGGCCGCTACCGAATCCGGGACAGCGTGACCGGCTGCCCGTCGCGAAGCACCGTCACGGTGACGGGCGAGCCCGGTGGCACCTGTCTGACGCGCTCCCGCCTCTTCTCGTAGCTCTCCTGGCCGATCGGCACTCCGAGCACGGCCAGCACCACGTCGCCGCCCAGCAGCAGCTTCCGCCCGTCCACCGTGGCCGGGATCGTGCCGGGACGCAACCCCAGCTGGGCGGCCGGCGAGTTGCCCGCCACCTGCTGGACGAGCATGCCTTCCGCCTGGGGCAGGTTCAGCGCCTTGGCGAGGGTGCCGGTCAAGAGGACGCCGGAGACTCCGCTCCAGGGGGAGCGCTCCTCGAGCAGGAGCCGCTTGGCCATGTTGATCGTGACCACGAATCCCAGACCCTCGAATCCACCGGACTGGGTGATGTTGTGGCTGGCCACGCCGATGACTTCGCCCGCCATGTTGAACATCGGGCCGCCCGAGTTGCCCGGGTTGATCGCGGCGTCGGTCTGCAGCAACTCGGCCAGCGCCATGTCGCTGTCGATCGTGTTGGGCCGGTAGCGCGCGCTGATGTGGCCGACGCTCAGCGTGTGGCCGATCCCGTAGGGCGCGCCGACGACGAACACCGGGTCCCCCACCCGCACCGTGCTCGAGTCACCCATCGCCGCCGCGAGCTGCCGCGCCGGCACGCGCTCGAGCTGGAGCAGCGCGACGTCGGCGGCCGGCTCCGAGGCGATGACCCGCGCGACGACCTGTTCCCCACCGAGAAATTCGGCCGTGATCGAATCGGCGGTCTGGACGACGTGCGCCGCGG
>DATMMH010000075.1:0-7690 GCA_035569855.1 Candidatus Dormiibacterota bacterium | reverse complement strand
AGACGGGACACCGAGAATTTCTCCATGTACTCCGACATGTCCACCCGGATCAGGGCGTTCTCATCGCCGAAGAGATACTCGGCGAGCGTGCGCGCCAGCTCGGTCTTGCCGACGCCGGTCGGGCCCAGGAAGATGAACGAGCCCACCGGGCGGCGGCTGTCCTTCAGACCGGCCCGGGAGCGCCGGATGGCCCGCGACACCGCGGCCACCGCGTCTCCCTGGCCCACGATGCGGCCGTGCAGGGCCTCTTCCATCCTCGCGAGCTTGGCCGACTCCTTCTCCTCGAGCTTGGACAGCGGGATCCCGGTCCAGCGGGAGACGATGTACTCGATGTCCTCCTCGCTCACCGTCTGCGGGCCCTTGCCCTTCCGCTTGTCCCACTCACGCTTCATGTCCTCGTCGCGCCCGCGGAGCAGCTTCTCCTTCTCTCGAAGCGACGCGGCCTTCTCGAACTCCTGGGCCTCGAGGTACATGTCCTTCTCGCGCACCACCCGCTCGACTTCCTTGCCCAGTTCTTTGATCTCGGGAGGCGGGGTCAGAGCCATGAGCCGGGTCCGCGAAGACGCCTCGTCGATGACGTCGATGGCCTTGTCGGGGAGCTGCCGGTCGGTGATGTAGCGGTCGGCCAGCTTGACCGCGGCGTCGATGGCCCCGTCGGTGATCTTGACCCGGTGGTGCGCCTCGTACTTGTGGCGGAGGCCCTTGATGATCTCGACCGCCTCGGTCACCGAAGGAGCGCGCACGATGACGGGCTGGAAGCGGCGCTCGAGCGCCCCGTCCTTCTCGATGTACTTCCGGTACTCGTCGAGCGTGGTGGCGCCGATGGTCTGGATCTCACCGCGGGACAGGGCAGGCTTCAGCATGTTGGAGGCGTCGATGGCCCCCTCGGCCGCGCCGGCTCCGATCAGGGTATGGAGCTCGTCCAGGAACAGGACCACGTTCTCGGACTGCCGGATCTCCTTCATGACCGCCTTGAGCCGCTCCTCGAATTGCCCGCGATACTTGGTGCCGGCCACCAGCGCACCCAGGTCGAGCTGCAGCAGGCGCTTCTGAGCCAGCACGTCCGGCACCTCGTGCCCGACGATTCGCTGGGCGAGCCCTTCGACGATGGCGGTCTTGCCCACGCCGGGCTCGCCGATCAGCACCGGGTTGTTCTTGGTGCGCCGGGCCAGGATCTGGATGACCCGCTCGATCTCGGTCTCCCGGCCGATGACCGGGTCGAGCTTGCTCTCGCGGGCCAGCTGGGTGAGGTCACGGGCGAACTCGTCGAGGACCGGGGTCTGGGAGCGCTTCTTGGGCCGTGGGTAGTACTGATCGCCGAGCAGGGCCAGGGTCTCCTGCCGTACCTCGTCCAGCCGGGCCCCGAGCGACTCGAGGATCTTGGCCGCGATCGACTGCCCTTCCTTCATCAGCCCCAGGAGCAGATGCTCGGTTCCGATGTAGTTGTGTCCGAGCTGGCGCGCTTCCTCGATCGAGAGCTCGAGCACGCGCTTGGCTTGCGGGGTGAACGGCACCTCGCCGAACGTCAGGGTCTTGGGGAACCCCGCCAGGGCTCGCTCGACCTCCGCCTTCACGGTCTCGAGGCGTAGCCCAAGCCGCTGGAGCACAGCGGTGGCGATGCCCTCACCGTCGCGGATCAGTCCGAGGAGGATGTGCTCGGTCCCGACGAAGTCGTGACGGAACCGCCCTGCCTCTTCCCTGGCCAGGATGATGACCCGACGCGCCCGCTCAGTGAATCTCTCGAACACTGGGTGACCTCGTGCCTTTCTCGCCTAACCGTTAGGGTTGTGGTTCGCCCCGGGGGGCCTATCCGCCCCGATGCTCCCTAAACCTGCGATGAGTATAAGCCTTCCGGCGTCGCCGGCATAGGGATTTCTCCGGCGCTGACCGTCACGTCTCCGTAACCCCTTGAAAGACAGGATCTCACGACCAGGGCACCGCGCGGCCGTCCAACAGCCGGTATCCCCGGTCCGCCTTCCGGGCGAGCTCGTGATTGTGCGTCGCAATCACAAAGGCGAGCCCGTGCTCGGCCTGTAAGCGCAGGAACAGGTCCCAGATCACCTCGCTCGTCTTCGGATCCAGGTTGCCGGTGGGCTCGTCGGCCAGGATCACCCGCGGGCGCCCGACGAGCGCGCGGGCGATCGCGACCCGCTGCTGCTCGCCGCCCGACAGCTCGCCCGGCCGAGGCCCGTGCCGGTCCGCGAGGCCTACCTCCTGCAGCGCCGTCGCGGCCCGATCGCGTGCCTCGGGCACGCTCGCCCGCTGGATCAGGGCCGGCAGCATCGCGTTCTCGAGCGCGGTCATCTCGCCGAGCAGGTTGTAGAACTGGAAGACGAAGCCCACGTCGGTGCGCCGGAGCCGCGCCAGCGCCGCGTCGTTGCGGGCGAAGACGTCCTCACCGTCCCAGAGGACGCGCCCGCCGGTCGGGCGGTCGAGTGTTCCGAGGAGGTGGAGCAGCGTCGACTTCCCCACTCCGGACGCTCCGATGATGGCCACGCTTTCGGCCCGGTTGACGGTCATGCTCACCCCGCGCAGCACGCGAACGAGCTCCGGGCCCATGCGGTATTCCCGCTCGACCTCCTGGGCTACCAGCAGCGGGTCGCTCATGGTGGTCACTCGTAGCGGAGGACGTCCACCGGATCCATCCGGGCGGCCCGGCGGGCTGGGGACAGCGTCGCGAGGAACGAGATGACGAGAGTCGAGCCCACGATCATCGCGAAGTCGGAGCCGGTGAGCTTCATCGGCAGATAACTGATCTGGTAGACGTCGCCGGCCAGCCGGATGATCCGGTAGGTGTTCTGCACCCAGATCAGCAGGAGCCCGAAGGCGCTTCCCGCGACGGTCCCGACGAGCCCGATCAGCATACCGGCCACCAGGAACACCGCGCCGATGCTCCCGGCGCCCGCCCCCATCGCCTTGAGAATGCCGATCTCCTTGCGCTTCTCGGCCACCAGCAGGATCAGGTGGCCGATGATCGCGAAGGCGGCCACCAGCACGATGATCGTGACGATGACGAAGAGGGCCAGCTTCTCGAGCTGGAGCGCCGCGAACAGGTTCCGGTTCATGTCCATCCAGTCGCGGATCCAGTAGGCACCGTTCAGCCGCGCCGCCACCACCGGTCCCACACTCTTGGCGTCGAAGGGGTTGGCCAGCTTCAGCTCGATACCGGTCACGCGGTCGCCGAGGCCGGCGAACTCCTGCGCGTTGGCCAGCGAGGTGTAGGCGAGCGAGACGTCGTACTCGTACATGCCGACCTCGACGAAGCCCGCCACCAGGAATCGTCGCATCTTGGGCACGAGGCCGACCGCGGTAATGGCGCCCTGTGGGGAGATGACCGTGATGTGATCGCCCGGCACGACTCCGAGGCTTCTCGCCAGCTCGCGCCCCAGGAGCAGGGCGGGCTCGCGACCGTCGACCAGCGGATTGACGTTGCCCAACCGGATCTGAGCCGAGAGGGCGTTGCGCACCGCGGGCGAATCGAGGTCGACTCCGCGCAGCAGGCCCCCGGTGGCTCCCCCGCCCGGCGACGTGAACAGGGCCTGCTGCAGCACGAAGGGGGTGGCCGAGACGACGCCGGGGACCGGGCTCACCCGCGCCGCGAGCGCCTCGCCGTCGGCTACCCCCCGTCCGCCCGCCTCCATGATCAGGATGTGCGGGTTGGCCGCGATGATCTTGTCGCGGATGCCGTCCTGGAAGCCGGTCATGACCGCCAGGACGACGATCAACGCGCTCACCCCGAGAAAGACACCGCCGATGCCGATCCACACGAACAGCGAGAGGTTGGCCCGGTGCCCGCGCGCGCGCAAGTAGCGCAGTCCCAGGAAGATCTCGAACGGCAAGCGGCCGCGCAGCATCAGGAGTCGCCCTCCGGGTTCTCGTCGCAGCCGTCTCCGGAGGAGCGCTCGGGCCGCAGATGCGGGAAGAGGATGACGTCCCGGATCGAGGCCGAGTCGGTGAGCAACATCGCGAGCCGGTCGATGCCGATCCCCTCTCCCGCGGTCGGCGGCAGCCCGTACTCCAGTGCCCGGACGAAGTCCTCGTCCATCCAGTGCGCCTCCTCGTCGCCCCGCTCCCGCGCGGCGGCCTGCTCCTCGAAGCGGCGGCGCTGGTCGATGGGATCGTTGAGCTCGGAGTAGGCGTTGGCGATCTCCCGCCGGCAGATGTAGAGCTCGAAGCGGTCCACCAGCCGCGGGTGGCCCAGTTTCTGTTTCGACAGCGGGGAGAGCTCGATCGGGAAGTCGACCACGAAGGTCGGCTGCACCAGGGTGGGCTCGACGAGGGTGTCGAAGATCTCCTTCCACAAGGTCACCCGGCCCTCCTCTCCCTGGACGATGGTCTGGGTCTTCCGGTCGGTCGCGAAGCCGCCCCGTCGGATCGCGGCCTGGCCGAGCAGCCGCGCGTCGGTGTCGGGCGTGACCGACGTCCCGACCGCTTCGCTCAGCCCCTCGAAGAAGGGCAGGCGGCGCCAGGGCGGCGCGAGGCGAACCACCTCGCCCTGGTAGACCAGCTCGTCGCGGCCGAGGAGGGTCTGGCCCAGGTGGAGGAACATCTCCTCGGTGAGCTGCATGAGATCGTGGTAGTCGGCGTACGCCTGATAGAACTCGAGCATCGTGAACTCGGGGTTGTGCTGGGTCGAGATCCCCTCGTTCCGGAAGTTGCGGTTGATCTCGTACACGCGGTCGAGGCCGCCGACCACGAGGCGCTTGAGGTACAGCTCGGGAGCGACCCGGAGATAGAGCGGCATGTCGAGCGCGTTGTGGTGGGTCACGAACGGCTTGGCCGCCGCGCCCCCCGGGATCGGCTGCATCATCGGAGTCTCGACCTCGAGGAAGCCGCGCCCGTCCAGGAAGGCCCGCAGCGCCGCGATGATGCGGCTCTTCATCACGAACGCCTCGCGGACCTGCGGGTTGACGATCAGGTCCACGTACCGCCGCCGGTAGCGCGTCTCCACGTCCTTCAGGCCGTGCCACTTCTCGGGCAGCGGGCGGAGGGCCTTGGTGAGGAACTCGAACTGCTTCACCGCGACGGTGAGCTCGTTGGTGCGGGTGCGGAAGAGCCCCCCGGTGACGCCGACGAAGTCGCCCACGTCGAGATCCACGAACGCCGCGTAGGCCTCCCCGAGCACGTCGGCCCGGGCGTAGAGCTGGATCTGCCCCGACTGATCGCGCAGCACCGCGAAGCAGCTCTTGCCGTGATGGCGCATGGCCATGACCCGGCCGGCGAGGGCGACCGGCCCCGCGCTCTGCAGCTCGGCTTCGGCCGCGTCCTTGAAGCGCGCCTGCAGGGTGCCCGCCCAGTGGGTGACCGGGAAGCGCGCCCCGAACGGGCTCACCCCGCGGGCCCGCCACATCTCGAGCTTGTCGCGCCGCCGGCGCATCTGCTCGTTCGCGTCGGGCGGCAGGCCGGCCGGCGTCGTCATGCGAGGACCGTCACGATTGGCCGGCCGGCCGGGCCATGGTCAGGAAGGCCCGGATGAACGGGTCGAGCCCGCCGTCCATGACCGCCTCCACGTTACCCACCTCGACCCCGGTCCGGTGATCCTTGATGATCTGGTACGGCGCGAAGGTGTAGGTCCGGATCTGGCTGCCGAAGGCGATGTCCTTCTTCTCGCCGGTCAGGTCGGCCAGCTCCTGCTTCTGCTTCTGCTCGTAGATCTGGTAGAGCCGCGACCTCAGGATGCGCATGGCGGTGTCACGGTTGCGCAGCTGCGAGCGCTCGTTCTGGCACGCCACCACGATACCGCTCGGCAGGTGCGTGATGCGCACGGCGGAGTCCGCGGTGTTGACGCCCTGCCCGCCCGGGCCCGAGGAGCGGTAGACGTCCACCCGGAGGTCCTCGTCGCGCACCACCACTTCTACGTCCTCGACCTCCGGGATCACCGAGACCGACGCGAACGAGGTGTGCCGGCGCCGCGAAGCGTCGAACGGCGAGATGCGAATCAGCCGGTGCACCCCGATCTCTCCCTTGAGGTGCCCGTAGGCGTACTCGCCGGTGAGCTCGATGGTCACCGACTTGATGCCCGCCTCTTCGCCGGGGAGCAGGTCCACCACCTCGGCCTTGAACCCGGCGCGCTCCGCCCACCGCAGGTACATGCGCATCAGCATCTGGGCCCAGTCCTGGGACTCGGTGCCGCCCGCGCCGGGATGGATCGAGATGATCGCGTTCTTGCGGTCCTGCGGTCGCGAGAGAATGACCTTCAGCTCGAAGGCCTCGACCTCTTCGCCCAGGCGCTTGAGGCTCTCCTGGATCTCCGCGGTCACGCTCTCGTCGCCGGCCTCGGTGGCCATCTCCCAGAGCAGCCGGGTCTCCTCGGCGCGCCCCGCGAGATCCTTGAAGGTGCCGACGGTCCGCGCCAGCTCGGCGCGCTCCTGCACGAGGGCCTGGGCCTTGCGACCGTCCTCCCAGAAGGTGGGGGAGGACATCTCGGCGTCGATCACGCCGAGGCGGGTCTCCTTGCCAGGGAGGTCAAAGATGCCCTCGGAGATCGTCCAGGCGCTTTTCCATCTCCGCCACGTCTCGCTTCAGCTCGCCGAGCATTACGCGGACGACCTCCGGAAGAGGGCGAGAGCGGCCGTGGCCGCTCCCAGGCCGGCGCTGGCGTAGACGAGCCAGTCCCCGAGCCGTGTGTAGAGCGTGGGGCGAGCGCGCAGCGGGATGCGACCGTGCAGGACGCCGCGCGCCAGCAGCGGAAGCGTCGGCCCGACGCGGCCGGTGGGCGCCACGAAGCCCGAGACGCCGGTGTTGGCCGCTCGAGCGATGGCCACCCGGTGCTCGACCGCGCGGAGGGGCAGCGTCCCCAGGTGCTGCCAGGGGCCGCTCGTCTCTCCGAACCACGCGTCGTTGGTGATGTTCGCCATGAAGCTCGCTCCGCGGACCACGAATCCCCGGAACAGCTCGGGGAAGATGACCTCGTAGCAGATCACGGTTCCGAACGGTGCCCCCGGCAGCGGGAAGATCGTCTCGCTATCCCCCGTGCCGAACTCCGAGATGAACTCGGCCCAGCCCTTCACGAAGCCGAGCACACCAGCGAGCGGGACATATTCTCCGAACGGAACGAGATGAATCTTATCATACTTGGCCGTAATCCCTTGTCCGGTCAGCAGAAATGCGCTGTTCAGAAATTGCCCCTGCGGCCCGTCCCGACGATCGATCGAGCCCACCAGGATCGGGATGCCGATCTCGGTGGACAGGCGCGTGAGCCGCTCGAGGAGCGCCTGATCCCCCCGGAGGAAGATGGTGGTGGCGGTCTCGGGCCAGAGGACCACCGCCGGGCGTGAGGCCGCGGCCTGCCGGGTGAGCGCCTCGTAGATGTCGAGGATCTGGGCGTGGCGTGCCGGGTCCCACTTGATGGTCTGCTCGATCGACGGCTGGATCACCGCGATCTCGACCGAAGCCGACTCGACTACCGAGCCCACTCCGGGCGCCGGGCCCGCCGCGGCTCGTCCGTCCTCGGTGGCGAGCGCGTGAGCTCCGAACGCGAGCGAGCCCCCGAGCAGCAGCGCGGCCACCGCCAGGCCCGGCCACGCGCGCCGGGGGCCCAGCACCAGCAGCGCGGCCAGCGCCGCGTTGAGCGAGACGATCAGGAAGGACACCGCGTACACGCCGCCCAGCTCCGCGATCTGGATCACCGGCAGCTCGGCGTGCTGCGAATAGCCGAGGAGACCCCAGGGGAAGCCGCCCATGAGATGCC
>DATMMH010000074.1:0-5683 GCA_035569855.1 Candidatus Dormiibacterota bacterium | reverse complement strand
TCGACCCCATCGACGGCACCCGGAACTTCATCCGGCGCGTGCCGATCTGGGCGGTGCTGATCGGCCTCGAGGAGGCGGGCGAGGTGATCGCGGGGGTGGTGTTCAACCCGGCGAGCGGCGAGATGTTCTGGGCCCGCAAGGGCGACGGGGCCTGGGCCGACTCCACCCGGCTGCGCGTGTCCGACTGCGCCGCGCTGAAGGCCGCCACCCTGCTCCACGCCGATCTCCACCTGCTGCGCGAGGGCGGGCACTGGAGCGCCTTCGTCAAGATGGTGGACCAGTGCGGACGCACCCGTGGCTTTGGCGACTACTACGGCTACGGCCTGGTCGCCGCCGGCAAGGCCGAGATCTACCTCGAGACTGATCTCAAGCCCTGGGACATCGCCCCGGTGAAGATCCTGGTCGAGGAGGCGGGCGGGCGGCTCACCGACTTCACGGGCCGGCCCACCATCTACGACGGATCCGTCCTCGCCAGCAACGGCCGCCTGCACGAGGCCGCGCTCAAGCTGCTCGCGCCCTGAAGCGGGGCCGATGCGCCTGCACCCCTTCCGCGCCTTCCGTCCCGCCCCCGGGCAGGCGGCGGCGATCGCCTCGCCCCCGTACGATGTGGTGAGCCGCGGGGAGGCGGCCGCGCTGGCGCGCGACAATCCACGGTCGTTCCTCCACGTCTGCCGGGCCGAGATCGATCTGCCCGCCGAGGTGGATCCGTACGACCCGCGCGTCTACGTCCGGGCCCGCGAGAATCTCGACGCGCTGCTCCGGCGCGGCGACCTCGTCCGCGACGCCGAGCCGGCGCTGTTCCTCTACCGCGAGGTCATGGATGGCCGCGCGCAGGTCGGCGTGGTGGGCTGCGTGCACGTGGACGACTACGAGACCGACGTCATCCGCAAGCACGAGAAGACGCGGCCCGACAAGGAGGACGACCGCACCCGCCACCTGCTCGCGCTCGACGCCCAGGCGGAGCCGGTGCTGCTGATGTACCGCGGCCGGGCCGAGATCGACGCGCTCGTCACCGCGGCCACCGCGGCGCCGCCGCTCTACGACTTCACCACGCCCGACGGCGTGGCCCACACGGTCTGGCGCGTCGCCGACGCCACGCCGTATCTGACCGCGTTCGCAGGTGTGGCCTCGGCCTACGTGGCCGACGGCCACCATCGCTCGGCCAGCGCCTGGCGGGCCGCGCGCCAGCGCCGCGCCGAGAACCCGCGGCACTCGGGAGACGAGGAGTACGACTGGCTCCTCGCGGTGCTGTTCCCGGCCGGCCAGCTCTCCATCCTGGCCTACAACCGGCTGGTCCTCGACCTCGCGGGCCGCCGGCCGGACGAGGTGCTCGGTGACCTGGCGAAGCTCGGCCGCCTGTCCGCCGGCGCGGACCCGGTGCCCCCGCGCCCCGGCGTCTTCTGCTTCTACTTCGCGGATGGCCGGGGCGGTGGCTCGAGGGGCGCCTGGCACCGGCTCGAGCTGCCCGAAGCCTCGATCGACCGGAGCGATCCGCTCCGAGCCCTCGACGTGTCGTCGTTGCAGGAGCGTGTGCTGGGGCCGCTGCTCGGCATCGTCGACCAGCGCACCGACAAGCGTATCGACTTCGTGGGCGGCATCCGCGGCACGCGCGCGCTCGAGACGCGGGTGGACGCCGGCGAGGCGGCGCTCGCGATCTCGCTGCACCCGACCACGGTGGAGCAGCTCATGGCGGTCTCGGACCGCGGCCACGTGATGCCGCCCAAGAGCACCTGGTTCGAGCCCAAGCTCCTGAGCGGGCTCTTCGTGCACCCGATGGCCTGAGGTTGTCAGGACATGGCGGAATACACCGGCGCGCGCTCGAGCGCGTCGCTCCCGACGATGAGGAAGGCCGCGCGCTCGTCGGGCGCTTCGTGGGCGCGTCCCTCGCGGTGCCGGACGTCGAGGCCGAGTACCGTCTGCTCGTGGCGCGCGGCGTCCAGTTCGTGGAGCCGCCCGAGAAGCAGCCGTGGGGCGGAACCCTCGCCCATCTCCGCGACCCGGACGGCAACGTGATCACCCTCGTGAGCAGCCCGGACTAGACGGTGGGGGAGGCATGGCCATGACCGCCGCGTCGAAGGTCGACCCGTTCTCCCGGGAATTCCTCTCGGATCCCTATCCGTTTCACGAAGAGCTGCGGGAGGCCGGGCCGGTGGTCTGGCTCGACCGGTACGACATCTGGGCGATGGCCCGCCACGATGAGGTGCGGGCCTCCCTCATGGACTGGGAGACCTTCTGCTCCTCGGCGGGGGTCGGGCTGAGCGATTTCCGCAAGGAGCCGCCGTGGCGTCCGCCCAGCCTCATCCTCGAGGCCGATCCGCCGCTCCATACCCGCACCCGCGCGGTGCTGACCCGCATACTCTCCGCGGCCGCGATGAAGAAGCTCTGGACGACCTTCGAGCAGGACGCGATCGGGCTCGTCGACCGCCTCGTCGAGCGCGAGACGTTCGACGCGGTCCGGGATCTCGCCGAGGTCTACCCACTCAAGGTCTTTCCCGACGCGGTCGGACTCGCCGAGGAGGGTCGGGAGAATCTGCTGCCCTACGGTAACATGGCGTTCAACGCGTTCGGGCCGCGCAACGACCTCTTCCATCAGGCGATGGCGAATGCGCAGCCGGTCGTGAGCTGGATCACGTCGAGGTGCCGGCGGGCCGCCCTGGCGCCGGACGGGCTGGGCGCCCAGATCTACGCGGCCGCCGACGCGGGTCAGCTCACCGAGGATGAGGCATCGCTCCTCGTTCGATCGTTCCTGACCGCGGGTCTCGACACCACGGTGGTCGGGCTCGGCAACGCGCTCTTCTGCTTCGCCCGGAATCCGGAGCAATGGCAACGGCTCAGGCAGGATCCCGCGCTCGCCCGGGCCGCCTTCGACGAGGTGCTCCGCTACGAGTCGCCGGTGCAGACGTTCTTCCGCACCACCACGCGCGCGGTCGAGGTCGGGGGAGTGAAGCTTCGCGAGGGCGAGAAGGTGCTCCTCTTCCTGGCCGCGGCCAACCGGGACGCCCGGCGCTGGGAGCATCCGGACCGCTTCGACATCACGCGCCGCGCGAGCGGGCACCTCGCCTTCGGGGTGGGAATCCACGGCTGCGTCGGCATGGCGGTCGCACGGCTCGAGGCCGAGATCGTGCTGTCGCTCCTGGCGCGCAAGGTCGAAACCATCGCGCTCGACGGGGAGCCCGAGCGCCGGCTCAACAACACGCTGCGGGGCCTCGCCCGCCTGCCGGTCCGGGTCCGGCCTTCTTGACAAGCGCCGGACCCCTGTCCCAGAATCGCGCCAGCCTTCACCGGCTCGATCGCTCGTCACCGCCGACGCATTCACTTTTCAGAGGAGGCGCATTCATGAGCACGATTAGCAGGCGGCGATTTCTCGGGAGCGCAGGGCTGCTCGGGGCGGGGGCGATGCTGGCGGAGGGCGCGCTCCGGGGCGCGCGCGCGGACAAACCGCTGAACTTCTCGGGATGGGTCTTCAAGCCCGACACCGTGAAGGACTACGTCGACTTCTACAACAAGAAGTACGGCGGGCAGGTGAAGTACGAGGCGATCCCGTGGCCGAATTACCACCCCACCATGGAGACGCGCGCCTTCTCGGGCGAGATCGTGGACGTGATGTACTGCACCCACAACTACCGGGAGCGCTGGTTCGAGAACGGGCTGATCCGGCCGGTCGACGATCTGCCCGGGGCGGACGAGCTCAAGAAGAAGATGACGCCGGCGAACCTGGACAGCCTGAAGAGCAAGGACGGGAGCAAGCTCCTCGGCCTGCCCTACTTCACCAGCCTCTTCGTCCTCATCTACAACGAGCCCATGCTCCAGCAGGCCGGCATCAAGGCGCCGGCCAAGAGCTGGGACGAATTGGTCGAGCACTGCACGAAGCTCAAGAAGGACAAGATCAGCGACACGCCGTTCCTACCCAACTGGAACAACAGCCCGTCCGGCACCATGCCCCAGTTCATGAGCGACTGCTTCTCCGAAGGCGCCGGCGTCTTCGACGCCAAGAACCGGGTGATCGTGGACCAGGAGCCCGGGGCGGCCCGCGCGATGGAGCGCTGGCAGAAGGTCTACAAGGCCGAGCTGGTCAACCCCGAGGTGCTCACCAAGACCTCGTCCACCGACACGCACCGGATCTTCTGGACCGGGCGCTACGCCTACCATACCAACCACTCGTACTATCTGAAGACGATCGCGGGGGAGCCCGAGAACTCGAAGCTCGCGCCCAAGAAGGCGAAGCTGGCGACCTACCCGGGGAACGGCCAGAGCTACATGTGGACGGACTCCTACGTGCTGAACGCCAAGACCAAGGTGCTCGACGACGCCTGGAAGCTCACGAAGTTCCTCGGCGGCAATCTGAACGGTGACTGGTACGTCCAGCGGCAGTGGTGCCTGATCTCCGGCCTCGACAACCCGTACCCCGAGATGTACGACCACCCCGAGATCATCTCGTCCTACGACCGGTGGATCGACCTCAAGCTGCTGCGCGAGCAGTACAAGAAGGGCCGCGTGATCGCCGCCTACAAGGAGCCCTGGTACGGCGAGTACGACGCCAAGGCGGTCGCGACCGTCCACAACATCATCCGCGGCACCACGACGGTGCCCAAGGGCCTGAAGGACCTGGTCGCGCTCCAAAAGTCGCTGACGTAGTTGTCCCTCGAGATCCCGACCCCGCTCACGGTGCCGCGTCTCCGGCTGCGCGCGGTGCGCCTGTCCGAGGCCTCGTTCGCCCGGCTGCTGGTGGCGCCCGCGGTGCTCGCCATCGTGGCGGTGGTCGCGGTCCCGCTCGCGTACTCGCTCTGGCTGTCGTTCACCGACGTCAACCTGCTCCGCACCAACGGCGCGGCCATCGAGCTGTTCGGGATGCGGCTGCCGCTGTACCGCTGGGTGGGGCTGAAGAACTACCTGCAGATCTTCTCCGACCCGCTCTACTGGGACTCCCTCTGGCGCACGCTCTACTTCGTCGGAGCCTTCGTGATCGAGGCGACCCTGGTCGGTCTCGGGGTGGCCCTCGTGCTGAACGAGCGCTTCCCGGGCCGCCCTCTGATGCGGAGCCTCCTCCTCGTCCCCTGGTCGCTTTCGCGCATCGTGGTGGGGCTGCTCTGGATCGGCATCCTCGACTTCGAGTTCGGCGCCTTCAACGGCTACATGCAGCGGCTCGGGCTGCTGACCGGATCGATCGCCTTCTTCAAGGACGGCTTCAGCGCGTTGAACGTGCTCGTGTCGGTCTACACGTGGAACCAGGCGCCGTTCGCGACGCTCCTCTTCCTGGCCGGCATGCAGTCGATCTCGGAGGACCTCTACGCGGCCGCCGAGGTGGACGGCGCCGGCTACTGGCAGCGCTTCCGCTACGTGACCCTGCCCGCGCTCCGGCCCATTCTTTTCCTGGTGCTGGTGCTGTGCACGGTGAACGGCTTCCTCATGCTGGACCTCATCTACATCCTCACCATGGGCGGGCCGGCCAACGAGACCACCACGATCTCCTGGCTCGGGTTCCAGACGAGCTTCGCGTTCTTCAAGTTCGGTCCCGGGACCGCGATCCTCTACACCCTCACCGGGCTCTGCCTGCTCGTGACCTTCATCTACCACCGGCTCATCCTGGCCCGCTTCGAGCCGGAAGGCTGACCGCGTGGCGACGGCGGCGGCGAGACCGCGGTACCGGGGTGGCAGTTACAAGGCACGCTCGACGAAGAGCCGC
>DATMMH010000073.1:0-14027 GCA_035569855.1 Candidatus Dormiibacterota bacterium | reverse complement strand
ACCCACGCTTCGCTCGCGGGCCGGAGCGGAGAAAGAATCGGTTCGCGCTGGAGAAGGAGATCGTCGCGGTCCTGGTCACCGCGCCCACCGCGCACTGGACCAAGGTGCTGGACGACGCCGGCGTGCCGTGCGGGCCGGTCTACAACTATCAGCAGCTGTTCACCGATCCGCAGGTGGTCCACCGCGAGATGGTGGTCCACGCCGACGACGGAGAGCTGGGGCGCGTGCCGCACATCCGCACCCCGATTCGCATGTCGGCCACCGGGCTGGCGGTGCGTCGCACCGCGCCCCGGCTCGGCGAGCAGACCGAAGAGATCCTGGCCGGCCTGGGCTACGCCCCGGGCGACATCGCGGATCTCCGGCGCGAGCGCGTGATCTGAGCGCGCCGCCGCCGGGATGACGATCTTCCTGATCCGCCACGGTGAGACCCTCGGCAACGCCTCGCGCACCGTCCAGCATCCCGACAATCCGCTCTCACCGCGCGGCGTGGCCCAGGCCGAGCGGCTGGCCGAGCGGCTCAAGCGCGAAGGCCTCACCGCCATCCTCGCGAGCGACTTCGCCCGCGCCGCCCAGACCGCCGAGGTGCTCGGCCGGGTCACCGGGCTCCCGGTGCGGCACAATCCACTCCTCGAGGAGCGCAACTTCGGCGACATCCGGGGCACGCCCTACGCCGAGCTCGGCTTCGACATGTTCGCGCCGGGCTACGCCCCGCCGAACGGCGAGACCTGGGAGGTGTTCCACGCGCGCGTGGACCGGGCGTGGGCGCTCGTGCAGGCGCGCGCCGCCGCGACCGACGGCCATCTGGCGGTGGTGACCCACGGGCTCGTCTGCCGCTCGCTGGCCGCCCGGCACCTGCTCCTGCCCGCCGGCGTCGAGGTACCCGAGCGCTGGGAGAACACCTCGGTCACGATCATCGACCACCCGGCGCCGTGGCGTGTGCGGCTGCTCAACTGCGTCGCCCACCTCGACGACCTCGCGGTACAGCCCCTCACCGACTCCGGCGCGGTCTAGGCCGACCGGTGGGGCGGCCCGCTTGCAGCCCACGAACCGCCCCGGAGGATGGAGGTTGCCCATGATCCGCACGACCCGCGTCAGCGGCCGGCCCGCGCTGCTCCTCGCCCTGCTCATCGCCGCGGCCCTGCTGGTGCCGGCCGGCGGGGGCGCGCAACAGAAGCCGCTCCGCCCCTACACCCTGATCCTCGACTTCGTCCCCACCGGCGAGTACGTGCCGCACTACACCGCGCTCGAGAAGGGCTGGTATCGCGACGAGGGTCTCGATGTGAAGATCCTCCGCGGCCAGGGCTCCGGCGACACCATCAAGCGCATCGCGGCCGGCCAGGGCGACGTGGGCATCGCCGACATCTCGGCGCTGATCGCGGCCCGCGCCAACACCGACGTGAAGGTCAAGGCCATCGCGCTCTGGTACCGGCGGCCGCCCCACGGCGTCTTCGTGCGGGCCGACTCGCCGATCAAGACCTCGAAGGATCTCGAGGGCAAGAAGCTCGCGATCTCGCCCGGCAACAGCCACCAGATCCTCTGGCCGGTCTTCGAGAAGCTCTCCGGGCTCAAGCCCAACTCGGTGACGTGGGTGACCATGGACGCGGCGTCGATGCCGCCCGCGCTCATCCGGAGCGCGGTCGACGCGGTGCCGTTCTTCGTGGTGCACGAGGCGCGCATTCGCAAGGTGGCGCAGCAGCAGAACGCGGACGTCCGCGTGCTCTCCGCGTGGGCCGATCTGGGCTTCGACGTCTGCTCGACGAGCCTCGTGGCCCGCGAGGACACGATCGCCAAGGACCCCGAGAGCCTGCGGGCCTTCCTGCGGGCGACCTTCAAGGGCGCCGACTACACGTTCCGCGCCAAGCACTTCGACGAGGGGGTCGGCTACGTGGTCAAGAGCCATCCCGAGGTCGATCCGGACGGCGCGGTCGGCGCGGCCCAGGTGGGCGCGCGCTTCGTCTACGCCGAGGAGGTGACGTCCGGAAAGGTGGCGGTGGGCCAGTTCGAGCCCGCCCGCGTGGAGAAGACCCGCGATCTCTACACCCAGTACCTCGAGTTGAAGCGCAAGGTGGCGCTCGACGAGATCTACACCAACGACCTGCTGCCCGAGCGGAAGTAGGGCGCGACGGAGCGAGACATGGCGCTGCTGATCTGGGGAGGCCGGGTGCTGGCGGGGACGCCGGCCGTGCTGACGCGGGCCGACGTCCTGGTGGAAGGCGACCGGATCGCGGCGGTGGGGCCCGCGCTCACCCCGCCCGCCGGCGTGACGGAGATCGACGCGACCGGCCGCATCGTGCTGCCGGGCATGGGCAACGCTCACACCCACGCCGCGAGCCATCTCGCCCGCGGGCGGGCGGGCAACTGGACGCTCGAGGACCTGCTCACCCACGCGCCCGCCAACTACGGCTTCCGCACCCCGGAGGACGAGTACCTCTCCGCGGCCATCGGCGCGATCGAGATGCTCCGGACCGGCTGCACCTCGGCCTACGACCTCTACATGGCGGTGCCCGCGATCACCGACGAGGCCTTCGACGCGGTGGTGCGCGCCTACCAGGACGTGGGCCTCCGGGTGGTGCTGGCGCCCGCGGTGGCCGACGTGGTCTTCTTCCACACCGTGCCCGGGCTCGCCGATCTGCTGCCGGCCGACCTGCGCTCCACGGTGGAGGCCATGCGGCCCGCCCCGACCAAGGGACTGCTCTCGCTCACCGAGCGGGCCATCCGGCGCTGGCACGGTGGAGCCGACGGGCGGGTGCGCATCGGAGTGGCCCCGACCATCCCGAACCAGGCTACCGACGAGTTCCTCGACGGCTGCGTGGCGCTGGCCCGCGAGTACGGCGTGGGCATCCACACCCACCTGGCCGAGTCCAAGGTGCAGGACATCGAGAGCCGCCGTCGCTTCGGCACCTCGATCGTCGGCCGGCTCCGGAAGCACGGGGTGCTGGGACCCGGCTTCGTGGGCGCCCACGCCATCTGGATCGGCGACGAGGACATCGCGATGCTGGCCGACGCGGGCGCCGCGGTGGCGCACAACCCGGGCAGCAACCTGCGGCTGGGCTGCGGCATCGCGCCGGTGCGCGAGATGCTCGATCGCGGCGTGGCGGTCGGGCTCGGCACCGACGGCTCGGTGTGCGCGGACAACCAGAACCTCTTCGAGGCGCTCCGCATCGCCTCGGTGATCAGCACGATCCGTTTCCCGCACCGCACCGACCGCTGGCTCGACGCGGACACGGTCTGGGCCCTCGCCACCTCGGGGACCGCGCGCGTGCTCGGCCAGGCCGACGATCTCGGGGCGATCGCGCCCCGACGCAAGGCGGACCTCGTGCTGCTGCGCGCCGACTCGATCTTCCTCCGTCCCCTCGCCGACCCGGTCAAGGGCCTGGTGTACGCCGAGACCGGCGCGGCCGTCGAAACCGTGATCGTGGACGGGCGCGTGCTGCTGGACCAGGGCCGCGTGACCACGGTCGACGAGGCGCGTCTCTACGCGCGGGCCCAGGAGGCGGCGGACCGCCAGCGCGCCCAGAGCGCTCCCGCGTGGGCCCTCGCCCAGCGCCTGGCGCCCTACGTCGCCCAGGCCTGCCGCGCCGCGGTCGACACCGTGCTGCCGATCAACCGCTTCGCGGCGGCGGTGCCGCCCCCCGCGTGATCCGGCTCGACTCGGTCGCCAAGACCTACCGGACCCGGCGGGGCGATCTCGTCGAGGCCCTGGCCGAGACGACGCTGGCGGTCGGGGAGAACGAGTTCGTCACGCTGGTCGGCCCGAGCGGCTGCGGCAAGAGCACGCTGCTCAAGCTGGTGGCGGGCCTGGTGGCGCCCACCCACGGGAGCATCCACGTGCGCGAGCAGGCGGTGCGCGAGCCGTTCCCGGACGTGGGCTTCGTCTTCCAGCAGCCGGTCCTGCTGCCCTGGCGGAACGTGCTCGACAACGTGCTGTTCTCCGCGGAGATGCTCGGGCTCGACTCGCGCCACTACCGCAAGCAGGCCGGCGATCTCCTCGAGCTCACCGGGCTCGCCGGCTTCGAGACCAAGTACCCCCGCGAGCTGTCGGGCGGCATGCAGCAGCGCGTGGCGATCTGCCGCGCGCTCCTGCCCGATCCCGGCCTGCTCCTGATGGACGAGCCGTTCGGCGCGCTCGACGCGCTGACCCGGGAGGAGATGAGCCTCGAGCTGCTGCGCATCTGGGAGGAGCGGCGCAAGACCATCCTCTTCGTGACCCACTCCATCCCCGAGGCCATCCTGCTCGCCGACCGGGTGGTGGTCATGTCGGCGCGCCCGGGCCGCATCGTTCGCGTGATCACGGTGGACCTGCCGCGTCCGCGCACCATGGATCTCGAGTTCGACGTGCGCTTCAAGGCCCACAGCGACGAGGTCCGCGGGCTGATCTTCGCGGGTCGGAGGGAGCGGGCGTGAGCGCGCTCCGCCGGCTGCTGGGCGACGCGCTGGTCCCCGCGGTCACCCTGGTCGCCGCCCTGCTTCTCTGGGAGGGCGCCACCCGCGCGTTCAGCATCCCGCGCTTCATCATGCCCGCGCCGTCGGCGATCCTGAGTGAGGGCTGGGCGTGGCGCTACCGGTTCATCGAGCACTCGTGGGTCACCCTCTACGAGACGCTCGGAGGGTTCGCGCTCTCCATCGCGGTCGGCGTGCCGCTGGCGGTGCTGATCGTCTACTCGCCTCTGCTCCGCGGCGCGATCTACCCGCTGATCGTCCTCGCCCAGTCGGTGCCCAAGATCGCGATCGCCCCGGTCCTGCTGCTGGTGCTGGGCTACGGCGAGATGCCCAAGATGGTGGTGGCCTTCCTCGTCGCGTTCTTCCCGGTCGTGGTGGACACCGCGACCGGCCTCGCGGCCACACCGCCCGAGCTGCTCGACCTGAGCCGCTCCTACCGGGCCAGCGCCTTCAAGACCTTCCTCAAGGTGCGGCTCCCGATGGCCCTGCCCTTCGTCTTCGCGGGAGCGAAGGTGGCGATCACCCTCTCGGTGATCGGCGCGGTGGTCGGCGAGTTCGTGGGCTCCGACAAGGGGCTCGGCTACGTGATCCTCTCCGCGACGTCCTACTGGAAGACCGAGGTGGCCTTCAGCGCGATGATCCTGCTCTCGCTCATGGCGATCCTGCTCTTCGCCGCGGTGTCCCTGGTCGAGCGCCTCTTCTGCCCCTGGCTCGCGACGGAGGCCGAGGAGTAGGAGACCCGCGCGCGTCGCCTCGGCCCGCGCCTCACCCGCCCGCGGCGAGCCAGTCCAGGATCCGCGCGTTCTCGTCGCGCGGGTAGGTGTGCGAGAGATCCTCGATCTCCCGGTAGACCACCCGGGCGCCCGCCGCCTCGAGCGCCTCGTGGGCCATGCGCGCGCTGCTCACCGGGAACATCCAGTCGAGCGCGCCGTGCACCAGGTAGATGGGCCGGCCGCGCGCGCCCGCGATACCGCCGCGACCGAGCAGGAACGGGTGGAGCACGCCGCAGGCCGGCGCCAGGTGCGTGAACGGCGTGCCCTCGGCGAGCCCGCACAGGAGCGCGTAGGTCGCGCCGTCCGACATGCCGGTCAGGAGCACCCGCGAGCGATCGATCGAGTAGCGCTCCGCCACCTCCTCGACTGCGACGCGCAGCCGAGGCGCGTCCACGTCCTCGCCGCCCATGATCGACCAGGTGCGGTCCTGGGCCGTGGGAGACAGCAGCAGGACGCCACGCGTGCGCGCCTCGCGCAACCAGCTCCAGAGGAAATCCCGGCCGTGGCCGCTGCCCCCGTGGAGCGCCACCACCAGCGGCGCGGGCGTACGGGCGTCCCACGTCTCCGGCACGTAGAGCGAGAGTCCGCCGCGGCTCCCGCGATCGTTCCGCGCGTGCAGCACGCCGACCCGCGCGACGTCGACGCGCATCGCGGCCGCGCGCAGTCGCGCCACCAGCGGATCATCCGAGCGCCGGCCCGGCTCGAGGAACCAGCGGCTCACCGGGCCCAGGACCGGGCAGAGCGGGTAGAGCGTCTCCTGCAAGGGGGTGAAGCGGCGCAGCGCGCGGTAGAGCTCGATGGGCTCGCCGGTCTCGGCCGCGCCCGTGAACGCGTCGATCAGCTCGATCGCCTGGCGCGTCACCTGCCCGAGCCGCTCGCGCAGGAAGCGCAGGTCGTCCGGCCACTCCTGGGCCTCGAAGGTCTCGAGCCGCCCGGCCAGCGCCGGCCCATGCGGGGCGAGCTGCTCGGCGAGCCGCGACGCGCTCGGCGGGAAGAGATGGCGCTGCACCCACTCCACCCGCTCGAGGGCGCCGAGCAGCGGGGACAGCAGCGCGTCCGTCGCCTCCTCGACCTTGTCGATCATCCGCGCGCGCTCCGGCAAGCGTCGACGAACCCCGTCGCCGGCGCCGGATTGGAGCCCCAGTGCAGATGGACGTACGTCGCGAGCACCGAGCCGAGCCGGTAGCCCTCGGCGCGGACCGCGCCGCCGGGACGCTGCAGGCGCCAGGTCCGGTCCACCGAATCCGGAACCGGGTCGCTCGTCGAGTAGTGGAACTCGTGGCCGCGCACGGTGGTGCCCGCGGGGCCGAGGATCGAGCGCTCGGCGAACCGGACTTCGGTGTAGCCGAGCGTCAGCCGGCGCGGCCGCATGCGCACCGTGGTCGGCAGCAGCCCGACCATCTCGTGGCGGAGGCCCTCCAGATCCTCGAGCGCGTCGGCCAGGTACATGAGGCCCCCGCACTCCGCGTAGATCGGCCGGCCCGCTTCGGCCATCTTCCGGACCCCATCCCGACCGGCCCGGTTGGCGGCGAGCCGCGGCCCGTGGAGCTCGGGATAGCCGCCGCCCAGATAGAGCCCGTCCACGTCGGGCGGCCCGGGATCGTCGAGCGGGCTCCAGAAGACGAGCTCGGCGCCGGCCTCGCGCAGGAAGTCGAGATTCTCCGGGTAGTAGAACTGGAAGGCCGCGTCGCGCGCCACCGCGATCCGCGCGCGCGGCCTCGCGGGCGCGGGCCGGCGCGGGGCCGCCGCGGGCGCGGCCGGGCGAGCCAGGGCGCGTAGGGCGTCGAGATCCACGAATCGCGCGCAGGCCTCGGCCAGCCGGCCTCGGCGCTCATCGGTCAGCACGCCCTCGGCGCCGGTGACCAGGCCCAGGTGCCGCTCGGGCAGCGCGATCGCGTCCTCGCCTCGGAGGGCGCCGAGCACGCGCGCCCGGCACGTCCGCGCCACCGCCTCGGTCAGCCATTGCGCGTGCAGGTCGCCGCCGACCCGGTTGAAGATCACGCCCGCGACGTCCAGGTCCGGGTCGAAGCGCTCGAAGCCGAGCACCGTGGCCGCGGCGCTGCGCGACTGTGCGCGCGCGTCCACCACCAGGATCACCGGCGCGCCCAGCCACTTGGCGACCTGCGCGGTGGAGCCGTCCTCGCTCACGCCGTCCACGCCGTCGAAGCAGCCCATGACGCCCTCGACGACGCAGAGATCGGCGCCCGCCCCGCGCGAGGCCACCGTGTCGATCACGTGCTGCCGCCCGCACATCCAGCCGTCGAGGCTGTACGACGGTCGTCCGGCCGCGATCGCGTGGAGGCCGGCGTCGATGAAGTCGGGGCCTACCTTGAACGGCTGGACGACGAGGCCGCGACGGCGCAGGGCCTCGATGAGCCCCAGCGTGACGGTGGTCTTGCCGACGGAGCTGGCGGTGCCGGCGAGCACGAGCACGCGCGGAGCGATCGCGGTCATCGGGAACTAGAAGTCACGGGGGCACTGGAAGTCATGGGGCCACTGGAAGTCATCGGTCGGTCCGCGTGACGGTAGCAGAGGGCTCCCGGCGCCGCAACCGCGGGCCGCGGCGTTGCAGTACAATGCGAGACGACATGACCAGCGCGCTGCCCCTCGAGGGCCTCCGGGTCCTCGAGCTGGGCCACATCATCGCGGGACCGTCGGCCGGACTGCTCCTGGCCGACCTCGGGGCCGACGTCATCAAGGTGGAGCGCCCGGGCGATGGCGATCAGTCACGCGCGATGCCGGCCGGCACCTCCGCCCTCTTCCACTTCCTGAATCGCAACAAGCGCTCCGTGGCCATCGATCTCAAGGGCTCGTCCGAGGGCCGCGAGCTCTTCCTGCGCCTGGCTGGACGCGTCGACGTCGTCATCGACAACTTCGCCCACGGCGCGGTCGAGGCGCTCGGGCTCGGCTACGACGTGCTCGCCGCCGCCAATCCCCGCCTCATCTATCTCGCACTCAAGGGCTTCCTGCCCGGCCCTTACGAGGCCCGGCCATTTCTGGACGAGCTGGCCCAGATGTCGGCCGGACTCGCCTTCATGACCGGGCCGCGCGGCCAGCCGATGCGGGCCGGCGCGTCCATCGTGGACGTGGGGGCCGCGGCCTACGGGGTCGTCGCGGTCTTGGCCGCGCTCCAGCAGCGCGCGCGTACCGGGGTCGGCCAGAAGATCACGTCCGGCCTCTACGAGACCACCGTCTTCTGGGTGGCGCAGTGGATCGCGAGCTACGCGGCCACCGGGGAGCCGTCGGTGCCGCTGCCCGAGCTGAAGCAGGGCACCCGGATGGGCTGGGGCATCTATCAGCTCTTTGCATCCGCCGACGGTGAGGAGATCTTCATCGGCATCACCTCCAACGGCCACTGGGAGCGCTTCTGCCGGGAGTTCGGCCTCGAGGACCTCCTGGGCGACCCACGTCTCGACGACAACGCCAAGCGCGTGGCCGCGCGGGGCTGGCTGCCCGCCCGGATCGCCAAGGAGATCGCCCGCTATGGCGGCCCCGAGCTCTCGGAGCGCCTCGAGCGCGCGCGGATCCCCTTCGCGCCGCTGAGACGCCCCGACCAGCTCGTGGACGACCCGCATCTCAACGCGTCCCGACAGTTCGTCGCCACGCCCCTGCCCGGTGGGCGCACCGCCAAGCTCCCGAAGATGCCGGTGCGCAGCACCGCCTTCGAGTTCGGCCTCCGCCGCCCAGCGCCGGGCCTGGGCGCCGACACCCGTGAAATCCTCCAGGAGCTCGGCCTGTCCAAGGATGAGATCGACGCACTCGTGTCACGGAGGGTCATCGCATGAGCGACCTGCCCAGGCAGATCCGGATCAAGGAAGTGGGCCCCCGCGAAGGCTTCCAGTTCGAGAAGGGCGCGATCAGCCTCGCGGAGAAGATCTAGCTGGTGGACGCGCTCTCCGACACCGGGGTCTCCACCATCGAGTTCACGTCGTTCGTGAGCCCGAAGTGGGTGCCCCAGATGGCCGACGCCGAGCTGATGGTGGCCGGCATCAAGCGCGCCCCCGGCGTGGCCTACGAGGCGATCTGGCTCAACGAGGCCGGCCTCGAGCGGGCGGCGCGGCTGCGCGCGGCGCTCGCGCTGCGGCCGATGTTCGGAGTCGCGGCCAGCGACGAGTTCATGCGCAAGAACACCAACCGCACCGTGGACGAGAAGATCGCCGAGCTCCCCGGCTGGGCCCGGCGCTACCAGGCCCTCGGGATGGACTGGCTCGACGTCGGGGTGATGGCCGCCTTCGGCTGCAACTACGAAGGCGACGTGGCGCCGCGCCGCGTGGTCTCGGTGCTGGAGCAGGTGGAAGCGCGGGCCACGGAGTCGGGCTCGCGCCTCGGCAACATCAGCCTCGCCGATACGATGGGCTGGGCCAACCCCCGGCAGATCAAGTCGGTGGTCGGCGCGGTGCGCGAGCGGTGGGCCACCACCCCGATCAAGCTCCACCTCCACGACACCCGCGCGCTCGCCATCGCCAACGTGGTGGCCGCGCTCGAGATGGGCGTGGACGGCTTCGACAGCGCGGTGGCCGGCATGGGCGGCTGCCCGTTCGCGGCCCACAAGGGCGCGGCCGGCAACGTCACCACCGAGGATCTGGTCTTCCTCTGCCAGGAGATGGGCATCGAGACCGGGATCGATCTCGACGCGATGATCGAGGCCGGCCAGCTCGCCGAGCGCGTGGTCGGGCATCCCCTGCCCGGCAAGCTCAAGTCGGGCGGCAATCTCGAGAAGTACCGCGCCCGCGCGCGGGCGGCCGCGGCGGCGCCCGCCTCGGTCTGAGCGCGCCCACGTCGCCCCGCCGATGGTGAAGCCCCGGGTCGTCGTCATCAGCATCGACGGCTTCGCGGCCTTCTACTGGGATGACCCGCAGGCGCGCCTGCCCACGCTCCGGCGCCTCGCGGAGCGGGGCGTCCGGGCCGCGGCCATGGAGACGGTGTTCCCCAGTACCACGTGGCCCACGCACGTGTCGATGGTCACCGGAGTGAGCCCGCGGTCCCACGGCGTGGTGGCCAACCACATCCTGAACCGGCAGACGGGCGCGGCCGAGGATCTCACCGGTGATCCGATCTACGACGCGCCCGCGCTGCTGCGCGCGCCCACCGTCTACGACCTGGCCCATCGGGCGGGCCACCGCACCGCCGCCGTCGACTGGCCGGCCACCCGCAACGCCACCACGCTCGACTTCAACCTGCCCTTCTTCAAGGACCAGCGGATCTTCGAGACGCAGACCGCGCGGGCGGTCTGGGAGGAGCTCGCCGCGCTCGGCTACCCAATGCACCGGCAGGGCGAGTGGGCGCAGCTCCCCAAGCGCTTCTACAAGGACGAGATGGTGGGGAGCGTGGCCGCGCACGCGGCCCGTCGCCACGAGCCCGCCTTGCTCCTCCTGCACTTCCTGTGCGTGGATAGCTTCCAGCACCTCTACGGCCCGCGAACGCCAGAGGCGTACTGGGCGCTCGAGTACGTGGACGGCCTCGTCGGGCGCTTCCTCGCGTCACTCCCGGACCCCGCGCTCGATCACACCACGGTCTTCGTGGTGTCGGACCACGGGTTCCTGCCGTCCGCCCGCGAGATCCGGCCGAACGTGAGGCTGCGGAAGCTCGGGGCCGAGCGCCTGGCCCGCTTCGTGATGAACCACGGCGCGGGCGCGCTCTACCGCCTGGACGCCGACGTGGCCGCGGTCGAGCAGCTCGCCCGGGAGATCGCGATCATGGAAGGCGTGAGCGGCATGTGGCCCGCGCGCGAATATGCGACCCTCGGGCTGCCCACGCCGAGCGAGCATCATCAGGTCGCCGACGTGATGTTCGAGGCCGCGCCCGGCTACTCCTACGGCGACGGCGCCGAGGGCCCGGCCGAGCACGGCGCGCCCAAGTATCTCGGCACCCACGGCCAGCGCCCGCTGCACCCGGACAACGCCGCGTTCTTCCTGGCCGCCGGCGCGGGCATCCGCCGCGGCGTCCGCCTTGGCACGATCCGGAGCCGCGACGTGGCCCCGACGGTGGCCCACGCCCTCGGTCTCCGCATGGAGGCGACCGAGGGCGTCCGGCTCGACGGAGCGCTCGGCTAGGCGCGCTTCATCCGGAAGTTGAAGCGGCGTAGCTCGAACTGCTGGTTCGGGTTCGGGGTGAACTCGACGTACTTCTGCAGCCCGTAGTCCTCGTAGGGCTGGATGATCGGCACCCACGGCAGGTTCTCCAGGAAGATCTTGGTCATTTCCTTGTAGGCCTGGCCGCGGAACTTCTCGTCCACGCTGAACCGCGCGGAGTTGCCCAGGTCGTCCCAGCGGACGTCGCGCCAGTAGTCCATCGGACCGCCCGGGCCGAGCAGACGCCACATCATCCCGTCGGGATCGCCGAGGGTCGAGGTCGGGTCCGACCACCACACGCCCTTGAAGCTCTTCTCGCGCCCCTTCTGGGCGCGCACCGAGTACTCGATCACCTCGACCTTCGCGTTGACGCCGACGTCCTTCCACATCGCGGCGATCGCCTCGGCCATCGCCTTGTCCTGGGAGACGTAGGCCACCGTGGTCTCGAAGAAGATCTCCTCGCCCTTGTAGCCCGCCTTCTTCAGCCGGTCGCGCGCCTCGCCGGGGTTGTAGGCGAGCGGCGGCAGGCTCGCGTCGAAGTGGTTGTCGCCCTTGGAGATGGGGCCGCTCGGGACGATGCCGCGGCCGCGCCACAGCTCCTTCACGATCGCCTCACGGTCGATGGCCAGCGACAGGGCCTGCTTCACGAGCGGGTTGTCCAGCGGCGGCCGCTTGCTGTTCACGCCCAGGACGTAGAGCCCGGCGTAGAGCGCGCCCGCGACCCGGGTGGCCGCATTGCCGGTGACCCGCTCGGCCTGGTCGGGCGGGAGCTGAGTGATGACGTCCACCTCGCCCTTGAGCAGGGCCGCGATGCGGGGCGCGGTCTCCGGGATGGGCCGCATGATCCAGCGATCCACGTCGATGCGGCCGCCCCAGTAGTCCGGATTCGCGTCGAGGACGGCCTTGTCGTCCTTCACCCACGAGGTGAACCGGATCGGCCCGGTGCCGACCGGCTTGGCGTTGAAGGTGTCGTTGCCGACCGCCTCGAGGTACTTCTTCGGCACGATCTGACCGCCGTAGAACGCCAGCCGCGCGACGAGGAGCGGGTCCGGCTTCTTGGTGGTGATCGTGACCGTGTAGGGGTCCGGGGTGTCGATCTTCTCGATGGTGGAGAGCGCGGTCGCCACCATGGTCTTCGCGGCGGGATCGTAGGTGCGCTCGATGCTGAACTTCACGTCGGCCGACGTGAACGGATCGCCATTGTGGAACTTCACGCCCGAGCGCAGCTTGAACGTCCACGTCGTCGGATCCTGGAGCTTCCATTCGGTGGCGAGACCCGGGTAGAGCTTGCCGTCCGGATGGCGGCTCGCCAGGTTGTCGAACAGGTTGAACGACACCCGGATGTCGTTCGACGAGGTGCTGAAGTGCGGGTCGAACCGGGCGATGTCGCCGCCCTGGGCGGTGACCAGCTCCTTCTTCTGGGTGGTCTGGGCCGAGACCGGCCGCGCCTGGGCCAGGGCCCCCCCGATGCCGACCGCTGCCGCGCCCTTGAGCAGATCCCGTCGAGTGACATCCATGGATGCACCTCCCCTGAGAGGTTGGAGAACCGAACCGTGTGCGCACGGTCATAGGGGCATCCCGGGACGTTGTCAATCAGAGATTTCGGCGGAGATTTCGGCGAGACCGCACGGCGTCACGAAGGGCTTGGATCGCGTCCTGACTTCTGCGAAGCTTCAGCCCACATGGCAAAAAGTCGACGCTCCACCCGCACCCCGAAGCCCGCCCGCAAGCCCGCCGCCCGGACCCCGGCCGTCCGGACCCCCGTCCCGACCAAGATCCGGCCGGCGCCCACAGATCCACCCGACGCCGCGACGACGCTCCCCGCGATACGCGAGGCCACGCCCGAGCGCGGCTTCGCGGCCCGCGTGAAGCCGCCCGCGCTGCCGCCGCCGCTGCCCGCCCTGCGGCGGGCCATCTTCGTGGACGTGGAGAACTCGAGCCGCGCCGAGCACTTGAGCCGGGTGCTCGACCATCTCGCGATCGACCGCCAGGACCGACGGGTGGAGGTCATCGCGGTGGGCAACTGGCGTGTGATCGGCGCCGACAGTGCGCGGCTGCTCGCCCGGCGCGGCGCCCACCTCGTCCACAGCGCGCCCTCCACCGGCGTGAAGGATTGGAGCGACCTGCGCATCGCGGTGAGCGCGGGCGTGTGGCTCGGCAGCGCGCGGCCGGGGGACCTGATCGAGGTCATCTCGGACGACCGGGCCTTCGACGCGGTGGGCGACGTGGCCGCGCTGCTGGGCGTGGAGTACCGGCGCCTGTCCTATCGCGGGCTCACCGGCCTGCCCCCCTCGCAGGAGGTGCTGGAGCAGGAGGCCGCGGTCGCCCGCGAGGGACGCGACGGCCGTTCCGGCCGGCGCCGCGGAGGCCGGCACCGGGGCCGCGGCCGGGGTCGCTCCGACCCGGGCGGGCACGGCGGCCCGCCGCGGAGCGCGATGCCCCTGCGCCAGCCGGCGCGCCCCGTCGAGCCGGCGCGCGCCCACGTGGAGCGCGGGCACCCGGACACGGGCCAGCAGACCGCCCCGCACGACGAGCTGGTCGAGGTGGTGCGCGAGCTGGCCGAGCGCGCGCCCAACGGGGCGGTGCTGATCGACACCCTCGCCCGCTCGCTCAAGGAGCGGGGCTTCAGCCGGCCTCCCGGCTCGCCCCGGCTCATCACCCGCCTGCGCCGCATCCGCGAGCTGACCGTCAGCCGCACCGGCATGATCACGCTGACCGGCGCGGGCACCCCCGCGACCGAGTC
>DATMMH010000072.1:0-7388 GCA_035569855.1 Candidatus Dormiibacterota bacterium | reverse complement strand
GGAGGCGGCCAAGAAGAAGGGTCTCCAGGTGGTGCTGCAGGAGGCCTACCCGAAGGGCAACACCGATTTCTCCGCGCTGCTCGTCAAGATCAAGTCGACCAATCCCGACGTCATCGCGGCCGGCACCTACTTCGACGACGCGGTCGCGATCACGCGCCAGATGAAGGAGCTGAACGTCAACCCGAAGATGTTCGGGCTCACGGTCGGCGGGGACCTGCCCGAGTTCTACGACCTCCTCAAGCAGAATGCGGAGTACGTCTACGGCTCCACTCAGTGGGACGAGTCGCTCCCCTATCCCGGGCAAAAGGAGTTCGTGGGCGCCTACAAGAAGAAGTTCAAGCACGAACCGTCCTACCACGCGGCCGCCGGCTACGCGGGCTGCCTGGTCTACGGCGAGGCGGTCCGGAGGGCGGGCTCGCTCGACGCGGACAAGGTGCGCGAGCAGCTGCTCACGATGGAGATCAAGACCGCCTTCGGCGATTACAAGGTCGAGCCGGACGGTTTCCAGATCGCCCACAAGATGGTCATGCTCCAGTGGCAGGACGGCAAGCGCGTCGTGGTCTGGCCCGACGACCTCGCGGGTGGCAAGGTCCGCTATCCGACGCCGGAGTGGAGCAAGCGGTAGCCCGTCCGCCTTGCTGACCCGTCTCACGCCGCGCGCCCGCCGGATCCCCGGTGGGCGTCGACGCGCTCCGGAGGCCCCGTGGGAGTCCTGATCACGCCGGCCATGATCGGCCAGGTGGTGATCTCCGGCCTCCTGGCCGGCTCGATCTACGCCCTGGTCGCGCTCGGGCTGGGGCTGATCTTCGGGGTGATGCGCGTGCTGAACGTCGCGCACGGGCCGCTCATGATGCTGGGCGCGTACACGACCTTCTGGCTCTTCCAGTGGTTCGGGGTCAATCCGTATCTGTCGATGCTGCTCTCGATGCCTCTGCTCTTCCTGATCGGGGTGGTGCTCCAGCGTGTCCTGGTGAGCCGGGTGGTGGACGCCCCCGAGCTGTCGTCGCTCCTGCTCACCTTCGGGATCTCGATCGCGCTCGTGAATCTGGCCCAGCTCGCGTTCACCTCCGACCTGCGCTCGGTGGAATTCCTCACCGGCTCCTTCGTGGTGGGCCCCTTCGCGCTCTCGAAGCCGCGGCTCGCCGCGTGCGCGTTCGCGGTCGCGATCACGGGCGCCTCGTTCGTGTTCCTGCGCTCCACCCGGCTCGGTAAGGCCATCCGCGCGGTCTCGCAGAGCCGCGAGGTCGCGCAGGTCTGCGGCATCGACGTGCAGCGCATCCACCTGCTCGCCTTCGGTCTCGGCTCGGCGCTGGCCGCGGCGGGCGGCTCGCTGGTGGCGGTGATGGTGGCGATCCAGCCCGAGATGGGCCAGGTCTACACGTTCAAGTCGTTCCTGGTCATCGTGCTGGGCGGCGCGGGCAACTACCCGGGCGCGCTGCTGGGCGGCCTGCTGCTGGGGCTGGTCGAGCAGCTCTCCTCGCTCTTTCTCACCACCCAGGTCAACGAGGCGGTGGCCTACGTGCTGCTGGTGCTGGTACTGCTGATCCGGCCGACCGGGCTCTTGAAGGGACGCGTGTGAAGCGCCCGGTCGTCTTCGCGGCGCTGCTGCTGGTGGCCGCGGTGGCCCTCGCGGCCTATCCGCTCGGGGCCACCGGGTACGGCGTGCGCGTGATGTTGCAGCTCTTCATGTGGGTCGCGCTGGCCCAGTCGTGGAACCTGATCTCGGGGCTCACCGGCTACGTGTCCTTCGGACACGTGGCCTTCTTCGGCACCGGCGCCTACGTCTCGAGCCTCCTGATCGTGAAGACGGCCTGGCCGTGGCCGCTCGCCTGCCTGGGCGGCGGGCTGGCCGGGGCGCTGCTGGCGGTGATCATGGGCTGGCCCTGCCTGCGCCTGAGGGGCCCGTACTTTGCCATCGCCATGCTCGGCCTGAACGAGGTGCTGCGGGTCATCGCGTCGTACTACGAAGGCCTGACCGGCGGCGGCAACGGCCTCTCGCTGCCCACCCTCGACGCGAGCGTGGCGATCTACTACGCGATGGGCCTGGTGGCGGCGGGGGTGACCGCGGTCACGTACCTGATCGTCACCTCGCGCTTCGGCCTGCGCCTCATGACCATTCGCGAGGACGAGATCGCGGCGGAGGCGATGGGCATCGACACCTTCCGCTACAAGCTCTACGCCTTCATCCTCTCGGGCATCGGGCCCGGGATCGTGGGCGGGCTCTCCGCCCGCGACCAGGGGTACATCGAGCCGATCTCGGTGTTCCCGTTGATCATGACCATCACCATGATCGTGATGGCGCTCTTCGGCGGGAAGGGGACCATCTGGGGGCCGGTGCTGGGCGCCGCGGTGCTGTTCGCCTTCCAGGAGGCGGTGTGGGCGCGCTTCACCTATCTCCACCAGCTCCTCTTCGGAGCGATCATCGTGGCGGTGGTGCTGCTGATGCCGCGCGGGATCCTGGGCGTGCTCCAGCAGAAGTACAACCTGCCGCGGACCATCTAGCCCGCCATGACCACGGCCGCGATCCTCGAAGTCCGCCGCGCGGTCAAGCGCTTCGGCGGGGTCGCCGCGGTCAACGGGGTCTCGCTCGCGCTCGAGCCCGGCCGCATCTACGGCCTCATCGGGCCCAACGGCTCGGGCAAGACCACGCTCTTCAATTGCATCACCGGCGCGGACCGCGTGGACGACGGCGAGATCTTCTTCAAGGGCCGGCGGATCGACCGCCTCAAGCCGCACCAGATCTTCCACCTGGGCGTGGGCCGCACCTTCCAGGTGATCCGCGTCTTCCCGGAGCTGACCGCGCTCGAGAACCTCCTGGTGGTGACGACCGGCGGCTACGAGGAATCGTGCCGGCGGGCCCGGGAGCTGCTGGCGCGGGTGAAGCTCGAGCGGCTCGCCGAGGAGTTCGCGGGCAACCTCTCCTACGGCCAGCAGAAGCTCGTGGAGTTCGTGCGGATGCTCATGACCGACCCCGAGCTGATCCTGCTCGACGAGCCGGCCGCCGGGGTCAACCGGACGCTGCTCAACGAGCTGCTCGACGCGGTCCGCGCGCTGCGGGACCAGGGCAAGACCGTGCTGCTGGTCGAGCACGACATGAAGGTGGTCATGGGTCTCTGCGAGACCGTGCTCGTGCTCGATCACGGAGAGAAGCTGGCCGAGGGGGCGCCCGGCGTCATCCAGGCCGACGAGCGGGTCATTGAAGCCTATTTCGGCCGCTAGCGCCGCGCTGCTCGCGTACCTCGTCTGGGGCTCCCTCGGCTGGCCGCTGATCCACGACGCCCCGCTCATGCACTACATCGCCTGGCTGATCGGCCAGGGTGGTGTGCCGTACGGTGACGCCTTCGACATGAATCTCCCCGGCGTTTATCTGCTGCATCTGGCCGTGCTCTCGGTGGGCGGCGCGGGCGATCTCGCGTGGCGGTGCTTCGACCTGGGCTGGCTCGCCGCCACCTGCGCGGCGCTCCGGGTCTACGCGCGGCCGCTCGGCGACGGAGTCGCCGCCACCGCGGGCGCGCTGCTCTTCGGCCTCTATCACCTCAGCGGTGGAGCCTGGCGCGCCGGGCAGCGCGACTTCCTGCTCGGCCTCTTCCTGCTGGCCGGCGCCTACGGCGTCGCGCGCGGCCTCGAGCGGGACGCGCGCTGGGCCCTGCTGGCCGGGGGCCTCGCCCTGGGCGCGGGCATGACCGTGAAGCCGCACGCCGGTCTCTTCTGGCTGGTGTGCGCGGTGGTGGCCACCGGCTGGTCGCGCCGGGCCGGCCGCGCGGCCTGGCCGCCCGGGGTCGCGGTGGTGGCGGGCGGCCTGGCCGTCCCCGCGCTCGTGTTCGGCTGGCTCGCCTGGCGGGGCGGACTCGGGCCGTTCTGGGCGATACTCACGGGCTATGTGCTGCCGCTCTACAGCCAGGTGGGCCGCGTGTCGGTGATCGAGGCTACCCGCTGGCACCAGCACGGCCGCGCGCTGTTCACGCTCCTCGCGCTGCTGGCCGGGCTCGGGGTGCTGGCCCGGGCCGGCGCTGGCTCGTCTCCACGCCTGGTCCTGGCGGGGCTCGGCGCGGTCTACGGCGCGGCGCACTTCGCGTTGCAGGGCAAGGGGTGGGAGTACCAGCTCGATCCACTCGCGCTCTTCCTCTGCGCGCTCGCTCCCGCGGCGGTCGTGTGGCGGCGCGCGGACGGGCGCCCGCGCCGACTCGATCTATGGGGCGCGCGCCGGCCGCTGGCCCTGGCCACATGGGCCCTGCTGCTCGTGGTGTTGGTCGCCAAGGGCGTGGACGCGCGCGAGCCCGCGTGGATCGCCGCGAAGGCCCGCCGGGTGGCCGCCCTCACCCGCGACCTGGCGCCGCTCGCGCCGGCCGGCAGCACGGTGCAGGTGATGGACACCACGGCGGGCGGCATTCACGCGCTGCTCCGGCTCGGCGTGCGGGAGCCCACGCGCTTCATCTACGACTTCCACTTCTTCCATCACGTGGACGATCCGCGCATCCGCGCGCTGCGGACCGAGCTCGTGGCGGGGCTCCGCACCGCGCGGCCGGCGGCGGTGGTCGTCATGGAGGAGAGCTGGCCGGGCCTCGGCTATGAGCGCCTGGAGACCTTCCCGGAGCTGCGGGAGCTGCTGGAGGGCTCGTTCACCCTGGCCGTCACCGGAGACGGCTACCGGATCTATGCGAAGCGAAGCGATTCGTAGCGTCATCGCGGCCTACCGCGACCCGATCGTCCGCGCCTATTGCTGGGGGCGCTTCTGGATCCTGCGCCAGCGCTTCCTCGACGAGATCGGCCAGTACCTCCCGGCGCGGGGCCGCGTGCTCGACCTGGGCTGTGGTTTCGGCCTCTTCTCGCTCTACTACGCGAGCACGCACCCCGGCCTCGCCATCGAGGGCTTCGATCTCGACGCGCGACGCATCGGCATGGCCCGCGCGGCGGCGGCGCGGCTCGGGCTCGGCAACGTCCGCTACGAGGTCGGCGACGTCATGGACTTCCGCGGCGGCGCGCGCTTCGACGCCGCCTACATGCTCGACATCGTCCACCACATCCCGGAAGACGCGGTCCGGCCGCTGCTCGAGCAGGTGGCCAAGACCCTGCCGGAAGGCGGCCGGTTGCTCCTGAAAGACGTGGACCGCTACCCCGCCTACAAGCGCTGGTTCACCCACGTCCTCGACAAGGTGATGGATCCGACCACGCCCGTCCGCTACTGGGGCGCCGACGAGCTGCAGGCCCTCCTCCAGGACGTAGGCTTCGACGTGCACCGGCACCTGATGGTGGACGTCCTGCCCTATCCCCACGTGCTCTACATCGCCCGCCGGCGGCCGTGACGAGTCCGGCGGCTCCCGTCCTGCTGCACGCCGAGTCGCTGAAGGCCGGCTACGGCAAGATGGCCATCCTCCACGACGTCACGCTGCAAGTGCGGGCCGGCGAGATGGTCAGCGTGATCGGGCCCAACGGCGCCGGGAAGTCCACCGCCTTCAAGGCCATCGTGGGCTTCCTGCGCCCGACCAGTGGCCACGTACGCTTCGACGGCCACGACATCACCGGGCTCCGGCCCGACCAGGTGCTCCACCGCGGCCTGGCCTATGTTCCCCAGGGCCGCATCGTCTTCCCCCAGATGACCGTGCTCGAGAACCTGGAGATGGGCGCCTACATCGAGCGAGACGGCCGCAAGATTCGCGAGGCGCTGGAGCGGGTCTACGCCCTGTTCCCGATCCTGGCCGAGCGCCGCGGCCAGAAGGCCGGCACCATGTCGGGCGGGGAGCAGCAGATGGTCGCCATCGCCCGGGCCCTCATGACCACCCCCAAGCTGATCCTGCTGGACGAGCCGTCGCTCGGGCTGGCCCCCAAGTTCGTCTCGCTGATCTTCGACAAGCTCGGGGAGATGCGCCACGCGGGGTTCACCATGATGGTGGTGGAGCAGAACGCGGCCAAGGCTCTGGCGGTGGCCGACCGGGCCTACGTGCTCGAGCTGGGACGCAACCGGTTCGAGGGGACGGGCCGGGCGCTGCTGGAGGATCCGGAGGTCAAACGTCTTTACCTCGGCGGTTAATTTGAGTATATTCGGTGGGGTTTTTCAAGGGAGACAGGCCGAAACTCATGCGCATCGCACGCTCCGCCGCCGTCGGTAGTGTGGCCATCGCGGCCGTCCTCATCGGCCTCCTGGTCGGATTCCCTCTCACTCCCGCCAAGTCGGCCACCGCGCCTTCGGCTCCCGCCGGAGGGCACGCGGCCGCGAAGAAGGAAGGGGAGGCTCACGCGGTCGACCCGCGAATCATCGAGCGCGGGAAGGCGACCTACGGCCAGTATTGCGCGAACTGTCACGGCGACGGGGGTAAGGGTGACGGTATCGCGGGCCAGAACCTGCCGATCAAGCCCCAGAACCTGACGGAAGGGCGCGTCCTGAACCCCCTGCCGGATCACTTCTTCTTCAGTGTGATCGCGCACGGGGCGCAGGAGGTCGGGCTGTCGCCGCTGATGCCGAATTTCAAGCCGTTCCTCTCGGACGTGCAGATCAACGAGGTCATCGCCTACGTCCGAACTCTCGCCGATCCGCCGTACGACCCGAAGCACGTCCTGCCCATCGCCACCAAGCGCGAGGGGCCGGTGCAGCCGATCTTCTTCAGCCACGCCATCCACGCGGGCTCCTACCAGATCGCCTGCCAGTACTGCCACGCGAACGCCCGGCGCAGCAGCACGGCGGGGATCCCGTCGGTGGAGCGGTGCATGGGCTGCCACAAGGTGGTGGCCGCCGAGGGCAACCCGGAGGTGACGAAGCTGCAGGGATACTGGGATCGCCAGGAGCCCATTCCGTGGGTCCGCATCTTCAAGATCCCGGAGCACGCTCAGTTCCCCCACAAGCCGCACGTGCAGGCGGGGGTGCAGTGTCAAACCTGCCACGGCCGCATCGAGGCGATGGAGCGGATCCACGCCGAGACCGGGCAGCACATCGTCAACGATCTGCAGAACCTGGCCCTGATCCCCACCCCCCCGCGCAAGCTCACCATGGGCTGGTGCGTGGAGTGCCACCGCACCGCCAACGTCAAGGGTGTGCAGGGCGTGCAGACCGCGTCGGACGCGCCGATCCCGTCGGTGCACGTGGTCCCGGGCAGCGAGAGCGAGCGGCGCAACGCACCGCTCGAGTGCGTGACCTGCCACCACTAGCCTGAGCATTTCCCCCCGGGGGGATCGGGCGCCATGTGGCTGATCGTCAGTACCCTCGTCGTCTACCTCGTGACCGCGGCCGCGGTGTTCGGCCTGCAGCTGGTCGCGGTGACCGCGCTGCTCACCTGGCGCACCGGCACGCTCGACAACGAGCGGGATGGGCTCACCGCGCTGCTGGTCGGCGTGCCCGCCTCGTCGCTCACCTTGATCGGCATCGCGCTGCTGGTCGCGGGCCGCCACCGGCGCGT
>DATMMH010000071.1:0-14787 GCA_035569855.1 Candidatus Dormiibacterota bacterium | reverse complement strand
CCGAGATTCGACGCTAGCGAGGGGTCGTGCCGCGGTCTGCGGTCCTCGTGCACAACCCGGGCTCCGGCCAGCACCGGGACCGCTTCCACTCGGTCGCCCGCATGATCGACGCCCTGCGTGACCGGGGTGTCGTGGTGGCGCTCCAGGTGACGACGGCTCCCGCGGAGGCGACGCGCCTGGCCGCGGCGGCGGTGGCAGCGGGCTCCGAGCTGGTGATCGTCCACGGCGGCGACGGCACCGTGAACGAAGTCCTCCAGGCGCTGGTCGGCACGGCCACGCCGCTGGCGCTGTGGCCCGGCGGCACGTCCAACGTGCTGGCACGGGAGCTGGAGCTGCCGAGCAGCCCGGAGCTCCTGGCCGACGTGATCGCGGCCGGCCGGACCCGGCGCGTGTCGGTGGGGCGGGCCGGGGAGCGGTACTTCCTGCTCATGGCGGGCGTGGGTCTGGATGCCGACGTGGTGCGCGCGGTGCACGCAGGGCTCAAGCGACTGGCCGGCGAAGGCGCTTACTGGATGGCCGGGCTCCGGCAGCTCACGGATTGGCGCCCGGTCCAGTTCCAGGTCGAGACGGAGAGCGGTCAGCACAGCGCCACCTTCGCGGTCGTCGCCAACGCCGCCTCGTATGCTGGTGGGCTCCGCTTCGCGCCGGAGGCGAGCATGGACGACGATCTGCTCGACGTGTGCCTCTTCGACTCCACCCAGCGCCACCGGTTCGCCGGCTATCTGGCCGCCGCCTTCACCGGGGCGCACCTGGCCCTGCCCGGCGTGACCTATGTGAAGACCCGCCGCGCGGTGGCCCACGGCGACGCGAGCCGCTTCGTGCACGTCGATGGGGAATTGCTCGGTCCACTGCCGGTCAGCTTCGAATGCGTACCGTCCTCGCTCTCTCTGGTCGTTCCGTAGGGTGGTATAGTCACGCGTGATGGCGGAAGCGGCGCGGGGCGCCGAGCGCATCCTCGAGGGGCTGAACGAGCCCCAGGCAGCCGCGGTGACCCATGAGACCGGCCCGTTGCTCATCATCGCGGGTGCGGGCACCGGCAAGACCACCGTCATCACCCGGCGCATCGCCTATCTCATCGCCACGCGCCGGGCGCGGCCCTCCGAGGTCCTGGCCCTCACCTTCACGGACAAGGCCGCGGCCGAGATGGAAGAGCGGGTCGACACGCTCGTGCCCTACGGCTACGCCGACGTGCACATCTCCACCTTCCATGCCTTCGGGGACCGGCTGATCAAGGAGAACGCACTCGAGCTGGGGCTCACCCCGGACTTCCGGGTGCTCACGCGGGCCGAGCAGGTGATCTTCCTCCGCGATCACCTCTTCGAGTTCCCGTTGAAGCACTACCGGCCGCTGGGCGATCCGACCCGGCACCTGCAAGCCATCATCACCCAGATCAGCCGGCTCAAGGACGAGGACGTGGGGCCGGACGAGTACCTCACGCACGCCGAGAGGCTCCTGGCGAGGGCCGGCGACGACGAGTCGCGGCTCGCCGCCGAGCAGCAGCTCGAGCTGGCGCGCACCTACGCGCAGTACCAGACGCTGATGGCGCGTCTCGGCCAGGTGGATTTCGGCGACCAGATCGTGGAAGCGCTCCGGCTCTTCAGGACGCGCGCCCACGTGCTGCGCCGCTACCAGGAGCGCTTCAAACACATCCTGGTGGACGAGTTCCAGGACACCAACTACGCGCAGTTCGAGCTGGTCAAGCTGCTGGCCGCCCGGCATGGCAACGTGGCGGTGGTGGGCGACGACGACCAGGCCATCTTCCGCTTCCGTGGCGCGTCGATGAGCAACATCCTCGCCTTCGACGCCGCGTACCCGGACGCTCGCCAGGTGGTCCTGCAGGAGAACCGGCGATCCCCGCAGGCGGTCCTCGACTCGGCCTACCGGCTGATCCAGCACAACAATCCCGACCGTCTCGAGGTGGCCCAGAAGATCGACAAGCGCCTGGTCTCGACCGTGGGGGTGGGGGAGGCGCCGCGGCACCTGGCGTTCGACACCGTCTCCACCGAGTCGGACCAGGTCGCCGAGATGATCCAGGAGGAGCACGAGGGCGGCCGACCCTACCGCGACTTCGCGGTGCTGGTGCGGGCCAACCACGACGCCGATCCGTTCCTGCGCGCGCTCAACCTGCGCGGCATCCCCTGGACGTTCTCGGGCAACGCCGGGCTCTACGGTCGGCCGGAGGTCCGGCTGCTGATCGCCTTCCTGCGCGGCGTCGCCCATCCCGACGATTCGGTGAGCCTGCACTACCTCGCCTCTTCGGACATCTACCAGGTGCCGATCGTCGATCTCACCAAGTGCGCGACCTACGCCGACCGCAAGCATCGCTGGCTCTTCGACGTGCTGCGGGCAGTGCCCGCGGAGACGGAGCTGAGCGAGGAGGGCGCCGGCGCGGTCGGACGCCTGGTGGCCGACCTCCAGCGCTACATGGAGCTGGCCCGCGAGCACCCGACCGGCGAGCTGCTCTACCAGTTCCTGGTGGATTCCGGGCTGATGACCCGCTACGCCAAGGCGCCGGCGGAGCTGGAGCAGGAGGTGCAGAACGTCAGCAAGTTCTTCACGCGAGTGAAGGACGCGGCGCGGGTCCTCAGGTACGACAACGTGCGCGAGTTCGTCAACCACCTGGACGCCCTGATCGACGCGGGTGACGATCCCGCGGTCGCGGAGGCGGACACCGAGACCCCCGCCGTGCACGTGTTGACCGTGCACAAGGCCAAGGGCCTCGAGTGGCCGGTCGTCTTCATGGTGGACTGCGCCCAGAACAAGTTCCCGTCGACGCGGAGGTCCGATCCCATCGAGATCCCGCCCGAGCTCATCAAGGACACGCTCCCCACCGGCGATTTCCACGAGCAGGAGGAGCGACGGCTGTTCTACGTGGGCATGACCCGCGCCAAGGAGCGGCTCTACCTCACCAGCGCGGAGGACATGGGCGGCCGGCGCAAGTGGAAGGTGAGCCAGTTCGTGCTCGAGGCGCTCGACTTGCCCAAGGACGCGGCGCGCCCGTTCCGGGCCCACGCGATCGAGGAGCTGAGACGGCTGGCCCCGCCGCCCGAGAGTGCGGGCCTGAGCCTCGCGCCGATTCCCGACGAGGAGACTCTCGCGGTCAGCCATCGCCAGGTGGACGACTACGAGACCTGCCCGCTCAAGTACCAGTACATCCACATCCTGCGCATCCCGCTGCGGCAGCATCACTCCGTGGTCTACGGCAGCGCGCTCCACAACGCGGTCGAGTTCTACCTGCGCCGCCGCGCGGCCGGCAACTACACCTCGCTCGAGGACTTCCTGCTCGCCTTCGAGAACGCCTGGCGCAACGAAGGCTTCCTCACCCGCGAGCACGAGGAGCAGCGCAAGCGGGCGGGGCTGGCCGCGCTCACCCGCTTCTACCACGAGGAGGAAGCGTCCGGACAGAAGCCCACCGACGTGGAGCGCGAGTTCGGCTTCAACCTCGGGCTCAACCGGGTGCGCGGCCGCTTCGACCGGGTCGACGAAACGCCGGAGGGGTTGGTCATCGTCGACTACAAGTCGAGCGACGTCACCGAGCAGAAGAAGGCCGACCAGCGGGCCCGCGAGAGCCTGCAGCTCAAGATCTACGCGCTGGCCCAGCACGAGATGACCGGCCGGCTGCCCGCCCGGGTGGAGCTGCGCTTTCTCGAATCCGGGCTGGTGGGGCGCCACGAGCCGACGCTCGACGATCTCACCGACGCGCGCGAGGCCATCGGAGAGGCCGCGCGGGGCATCCGGCGGCGCGAGTTCGAGGCCACGCCCGGCTACCAGACCTGTCGCTACTGTCCCTACAACCAGATCTGCCCCCGCACCGCCACCCAGGAGTGACCCCCATGAAGCTCAAGGCCAACGGCATCGAGATCAACTACGAGATCGAAGGTGACGGCCCGATGGTGACGTTCAGCCACTCGCTGGCCTGCAACCTCTCGATGTGGGACGAGCAGGCGCGGGCGCTGAAGGGCCGCTACCGCATCCTGCGCTACGACACCCGCGGCCACGGCCAGACCTCTGCCCCCGCCGCGGCCTACACGCTCGATCAGCTCGCCGACGATCTGAAGGGCCTGCTCGACGGCCTCGGCATCACCGCGACCCACTTCGTCGGGCTCTCCATGGGCGGCATGATCGGGCAGGTCTTCGCGCTCAAGCACCCGGCCATGGTCCAGAGCCTCGTGCTCTGCGACACCACCAGCCGCTACCCGTCGGGCGCCGCCGCGGTATGGGAGGAGCGCATCAAGACCGTGACCGCCAAGGGCATGGACCCCATGGTGACGCCGACGCTCGAGCGCTGGTTCACCGTGCCCTTCCGCGCACGCCACCGGGACATGATGGAGCGGGTGGGCGCCATGATCCGCAGCACGCCCGCGCCCGGCTACGTCGGCTGCTGCCACGCCCTACCCAAGATCAACGTCACCGACCGGCTGAAAGAGGTCCGCTGCCCGGTGCTGGTCATCGTGGGCGAGGAGGACCCGGGGACTCCGGTGGAGATGGCGCGGGACATCCACGCCGCGCTGACGACCGCGGAGCTGGCGGTGCTGTCCCGCGCCTCGCATCTGTCGAACCTCGAGCAGCCCGCCGAGTTCAACCGGGCGCTCGCCGGCTTTCTCGACAAGCTGAGCGGCCGGACGAAGCTCTAGGGCCCGACGCCCCGCTCGATGCCCGCGGCCCGATCGGCGGCGGCGGTGGTCAGACAGGTCCGCCTCTGGTCGGGCCTCGTGCTGTTCACGTACCTCACCACGCACTATTTCAACCACGCCCTCGGGCTGATCTCGATCGACGCGATGCTCGCGGGGCGCGACTGGTTCGTCGTCCTCTGGCGGAGCCGGCTCGGCACGCTCGCGCTCTACGGCGCCATCATCGTCCACCTCCTGCTCGCCTACTGGTCGCTCTACCGCCGGCGTACGCTCCGCATGCCCGCGTGGGAGGCGGTGCAGCTCACGCTCGGTCTCTCGATTCCGCCGCTGCTCGTGTGGCACGTGGTCGGCACCCGGCTGGCGCACGAGCTGGCCGGCACCAACGACGTCTACACCCTCGTCGTGCTGTCGCTCTGGAAGTTGGATCCGATCGCCGGTTGGCGCCAGACCGTCGTCCTGATCATCGCGTGGCTCCACGGCTGCGTGGGCCTGCACTTCTGGCTCCGGCTCCGCCCCTGGTATCAGCGCCACGCCCGACTCGCGTACAGCGCCTTCCTCCTCCTGCCGGTGCTGGCCTGGCTGGGCTTCGCCGAGGCGGGCCGCGAGGTCTCGCGGCTCGCCGGGGATCCGGCCTTCGTCCCGGGCATGCTCGCGGCGGCGCGGCTGCCGAATCCCGCGCAGCGCCTCGTGATGGGACGGGTGTCGCGCGGGGTCTTCTGGGGCCATCTGGGCGCCGTCGCGCTCGTGCTGGGCGCGCGGGCCGCGCGCGAGCGCGTTCGTCGCCGGCAGGGCGTGCGCGTGAGCTACCCCGACGCCCGCGAGGTGGTGATGCCCCTGGGCTTCACGGTGCTGGAGGCGAGCCGCTTCGCGGGCATTCCGCACGCGTCGGTCTGCGGCGGGCGCGGCCGCTGCTCGACCTGTCGAGTCCGGGTGATCCGTGGCGCGGAGCATCTGCCGGCGGCGACCGCCGAGGAGCTGCGCGTGCTCGGGCGCGTGGGCGCGCCATCCTGGGTGCGCCTCGCCTGCCAGGTGCGCCCCCATCGCGATCTGGCGGTGGTCCCGCTGGTACCCGCCGGGGCCGGTCCGACGAGCGCGGCGGGCGCGAGCGATCACCGCGATGGCCAGGAGCTGACGATCGCGGTGTTGTTCGCCGATCTGCGCGGGTTCACGGCCCTGGCCGAGCGCAAGCTCCCCTACGACGTGGTCTTCATCCTGAACCGGTACTTCGAGGCGGTGGGCGGCGCCATCACCGACGCGGGCGGCACCGTCAACCAGTTCACCGGCGACGGAGTGATGGCGCTCTTCGGCGTGTCCGCAGGACCGGAGCAGGGCTGTCGCGAGGCGGTGCGCGCGGCCGGCGCGATGGTCGCACGCGTGCACGAGCTGAGCCGCGCCCTCACCGACGATCTGGCCACGCCGCTGCGGCTCGGGATCGGGATCCACGTCGGCCCTGCAGTGGTCGGGCGCATGGGCTACGGCGACACCACGTATCTCACCGCGGTGGGTGACACCGTCCACGTGGCGGCGCGGCTGGAGGCGCTGACCAAGGACTACGGTTGCGAGCTGGTCCTCTCGGAGGAGGTCGGCGCGCGCGCCGGGCTCGACGTGTCGGACCACGCGCGCCACGAGATCACGGTACGGAACCGCGAGGCGCCGCTCGCCGTCTTCGTGGTGCCGAGCGCCCGCCGTGTGGCCGACCGGCTCGCGCTCGGCAGTGGTACAGTCGGATCCGCATGACGTCTCACGGCCATCGCGCGACGCCCCCGGGCCCGACCCCGCCCGAGCCCACGCTGGCGGAGCAGGCGCGCACGCTCGCGCACCTCGGGCGGACGGGTGCGCTCGGCACCCTGTCTCGCCGGCATCCTGGCCATCCCTTCGTGTCGGTGATGCCGTACGCGCCCGACGAGCGCGGGCGACCGCTCGTGCTCATCAGCGGCCTCGCCATGCACACCCAGAACCTCGACGCCGATCCGCGCGCCAGCCTTCTCGTGGTCCAGCCCGGGCTCGGCGACGACCCGCTCGCGCTCGCGCGCGTCACCCTGATGGGCCGGGCGGCGCGGCTCCCGGAGCCCGCGCGCGCCGCCGCGCGGGAGGCTTACCTCGCGCGTCACCCGAACGCGGTGCACTGGGTCGATTTCGGCGACTTCGCGTTCTGGCGGCTCGATCTCACCGACGTCTACTTCGTCGGCGGCTTCGGGTCGATGGACTGGCTGACCGTCGAGGGCTACGAGGCCGCCGGGCCAGACCCGCTGGCGGACGTCGCCGGCGGCATCGTCGAGCACATGAATCGCGATCACGCCGATGCGCTGGTCCTGTACGCGCGTGCGCTCGGGGGCGTCGAGGCGAGCGCGGCCGAGATGGTCGGGGTCGACCGTCTCGGCTTCAAGCTCCGCGTGCGGACCGACGAGGGCCTCCAGGGCTGCCGGATCAGCTTCCCCCGCGAGGTGACGACCGCCGGCCAGTCGCGCACCGTGCTCATCGAGATGGTGGAGGATTGCCGGGCGCGCCTGCGGCGCGAGTAGGCCCGCGTAGTCTTGCGGATCGGCCGCCGGTGGCGTATGACAGCCGACATCACCTGACCCCGATCCCAGGAGAGAAGCCATGGCACGCCACGTCAAAGTCGCCGCCGCGCAGATGGGCCCCAACAACGAGGGCACGAGCCGCGAGGAGATCGTCGAGCGCATGCTCGCGCTGCTCGAGCTGGCCGTCGCGGAGGACGTCGAGATCCTCGCCTATCCCGAGATGGCGCTCACGACCTATTTCCCCAAGCGCGTCCGGGACGACTTCGACCAGTTCTTTGAGACCGAGATGCCGCCCAAGGCGCTGGCCCCGCTGCTGCAGCGGGCTCGCGAGGCTCGCGTCGCGTGCCACGTGGGCTTCTGCGAGAAGGATCACGGGCGCTACTTCAACACCGCGCTGCTCACCGACGAGGCCGGCGACCTGGCGGGGGTTTTCAGGAAGATCCATCTACCGGGGGTCCGTGTGCCCGACGGTCACGCCCAGGTGTACGAGCCCCACTTCTTCGAGTCGGGCGACACTGGCTACCGGGTGTTCGACGCCGCCCGCGCCAAGGTCGGGATCGCCATCTGCCAGGACCGACGCTTCCCCGAGTCCTACCGCAGCCTGGGCCTGCTGGGCGCGGAGATCGTGCTGATCGGCTACAACACCCCGCTCTCGCCGCTGGCCCTCGACCTCAACGAGCTCTGCCTGCGCGCCGGCGCCTACCAGAACAACCTCTTCGTGGTCGGCATCGCCAAGGCCGGCGTCGAGGACGGCATGGAGCTGATCGGCGGCTCGTGCATCGTCAACCCGATGGGCCAGGTGCTCGCCAAGGCCGCCACCACCGGCGACGAGCTGGTGGCCGCGCGGATCGATCTCGACCAGATGGTGCCGGCCCGCAAGCGCTGGGACTTCCTCGGCCGCCGGCACCCCGAGCACTACGGGCTGCTGACGCAGCCCACCAAGCGAGACGCCCGATGAGCGCTTGCGCGAAGAGGCCCGACCGCGGCCCACAGTCTTCTACCGGGGAGGCACTCCGATGAGCGCTTGCGCGAAGAGGCCATGCCGCGGCCCGCGGTCTTCCACCAGAGAGGTACTCCGATGAGCGCTTGCGCGAAGAGGCCCTACCGCAGCGCGCCGTCTTCCACCGGCGAGACAATCCAATGAACCCTCGCGCGCAGAGCCCTTCGATCGATCTGATCGTCCGTGGCGGCCGCGTGGTCACCCCGACGGAGGTGCTGGAGACCGCGGTCGCGGTGAGCGGGGGGAAGATCGTGGCGCTGGGCGCGGAGACGATGCTGCCGCCCGCCGAGCGCACCATCGACGCGACCGGCAAGTACGTCCTGCCCGGGTTGATCGACTGCCACGTGCACCTGGGCGCGGTCTATGACGACTGGCACACCGGCCCGGTGGCCGCCGCGCACGCCGGGCTCACCGCGCTGCTCTCGTTCGTGGAATACGACGATCAGACGCGCGAGACCCTGCCCCAAGCGCTGAAGCGCCTGCGCGACGAAGCCTCGCAACAGTCGGTGCTCGACTTCGGCTTCCACTTCATCCTGAACAACCAGCCGTACATTCTGGATGGGCTGGCCGAGGCGTTCGAGCAGGGCGTGACGTCCTACAAGATCTTCATGACCTACAAGAAGCGGCCGAACCGCATGTGTTCGGACGAGTTCATCGCCCAGGTCATGGAGCGCATCGCGGCGCTGGGCGGGGTCTGTCAGCTCCACTGCGAGAACGGCGACATCCTCTACCATCTGGAGAACAAGGCGATCGCGGCCGGACGCGTGAAGCCGACCGATTTTCCGTCCACCTGCCCGCCGTGGACCGAGGAGGAGGCGATCAACCGGGCGATCCTCATCGGCGAGATGACGAACTGCCCGGTCTACGTGGTGCATCTCTCGACCCAGCTCGGCCTCGAGCGGATCAAGGAGGCGCAGGCCCGCGGGCAGCGCGTGTGGACCGAGACCTGCCCGCAGTACATGCTCCTCACCGAGAAGGAGATGGAGGCCTGGGGCCCGCTCGCCAAGATCGGTCCGCCGCTGCGGCCGGTCGGCGGCGGGGACGGCGACGCGCTCTGGGGCGGCAGCCGCGAGGGCTATATCGCGACGGTGGCCAGCGATCACTCGCCCCGGCGCAAGGAGCTGAAGGAGCCGGGCTGGAAGAACATCTTCGTGGACGGCGACGGCAAGCCGATCCCGTTCGGCAGCCCGTCCATCGAGACGCTGCTGCCGCTCATGTGGAGCGAGGGCGTGGTGCGTCGCGGCCTGCCCGTCACGTGGCTGGCGCGCGTGATGGCGGAGAATCCGGCCCGGATCTTCGGCCTCTACCCGCGCAAGGGCGCCATCCGCGTCGGCGCCGATGCGGACCTCACCATCATCGATCCGGATGCGGACGGCACGATTCGAGTCGCCGATCATCACGGCATCGCGGGCTGGACCCTCTACGAGGGCTGGAAGTCGCGCGGGCGGCCCTGGATGACCCTCCTGCGCGGCCAGGTGCTGCTCAACCAGGGGCGGCTCGAGCAGAAGCCCGGCTACGGGCAGTTCCTCGCGAGGACGGGACCGGTGGCGCCGATCGCGGGCACCGCCGGGTAGGGGAGACGCGGGGTGGACTATCTCGATCGGCTCGCGCGCCTCGTCGAGGAGACGAGCGTCGAGCGCCTGCCGGACACCGCGGTCCAGGCGGCGCGCCTCGTGCTGCTCGACACCATCGGCGCCATGGTGGCGGGCAGCGCGCTGCCCGAGAACCGCCGGCTCGCCGAGTCCACGCTCGAGCGCCGGTCGCGCGCCGGCGCAACGCTGCTCGGCCACGGCGGGCGCGTGGATCCGCTGCTGGCCACGTTCGTGAACGCCACCGCCGGCGTGGCTCTCGAGGTGGACGAAGGCAGCCGCCTCGGCGGCGGGCACCCGGCCATCCACGTGGTGCCGGCGGCGCTCGCGGTGGCGGAGGACGCCGGCGCCGACGGGCGCCGGCTGCTCGATGCCATCATCGCGGGCTACGAGGTCACCTCGCGCCTCGGCGGGGCGACGACGCCCCGGCCCAACGTCCACTCGCACGGCACCTGGGGCACCATCGGCACCGCGGTGGCGGTGGCCAAGCTCGCCGGGCTCGACGCCGCGGGCGTGAAGGCGGTGATCAACCTCTCGGCGAGCATGAGCCCGGCCAACACGTGGACCACCGCGCTGGAGGGCGTCACGATCCGCAATGCCTATCCCGGGCGCTCCGGGCTCGACGGCATTCTCGCGGTGGACCTGCATCGCGCGGGGTTCACCGGGCTGCCCGACGCGCCGAGCGACGTCTATGGCACGATCCTGGCCGAGCGCTTCGAGCCCGAGCGGGCGGTGGACGGGCTCGGCGGCCCGCTCCGCATCCAGCAGAACTACTTCAAGCTCTATGCGTGCTGCCGCTACAACCACTTCGCGCTGGACGCGCTGCTGGCGATGGCCCGGCGCGAGCGGCTCTCGGCCGATCAGGTCGAGCGCGTGGTCGTGACCACGATCCCGTTCGGGCCGCGCATGGCCGGTCCGGCCCCGACCTCGATGCTGGGCGCCAAGTTCTCGATCCCGTACGCGGTGGCCGCGGCGCTGGTGCTCGGCCGGGCCGACGTCTCCGCGTTCGTGGAGCCGGCGCTCGGCGACCCGCGCGTCCGCGCCCTGGCGGCCCGCGTCGAGGTCCGCGTCGATCCTCGGATGTCGCCGCGGCGCGCCGATCATCCGACCGCGGTGGTCGAGGTCGTGCTGAAGAACGGGCGCACGCTGTCGGGCTCGACGACCGTGGTGCGCGGCGATTTCGAGGATCCGGTTCCCGCCGGGGAGATCGTGGAGAAGTTCCTCGCGCTGGCCGCCGGGCCGCTCGGCGGCCCGCGGGCGCGCGAGGTCGTTCGGGTGGTCGCCGGGACCGAGACGCTCAAGGACGTGCGCGACCTGACCGCGCTCCTCGGGCCCGCCGGCTAGTAGTCCTTGGGATCGAGGAGGTCGCGGAGGCCGTCGCCGGCCAGGTTGAACGAGAGCGTCAGCGAGAAGATGGCCAGGCCCGGCCACCACGCCATCCACGGGGCCGTCTCCAGGAACTGCTGCGCGGTGTTGAGCATGGTGCCCCAGCTCGGCGTCGGCGGCTGCACCCCCAGGCCGAGGAAGGACAGGATCGCTTCGGCGATGACCGCGGCCGGGATCGACACGGTGGCCTGCACGAGCAGCGCGCTCACGATGTTGGGCAGGATGTGGCGCAGGATCGTGCGCAGGCCGCCCGCGCCGAGCGCGCGAGCCGCCTGCACGTAGTCCTCCTCCTGCGTCGTGAGCACGAGGCCGCGCGTGAGGCGGATGTAGGTGGGTGTCGCGGCGAGGCCGATGGCGACGGTGGCGTTGGTGAGGGAGGCGCCCATGATCGTCACGAGACCGATGGCCAGGATGAGGAACGGGAAGGCCAGCCACGCGTCGGTCAGCCGCATGACGAGCTGGTCGATCGCGCCGCCCCGGTACCCGGCCAGGAGGCCGCCGGGCACGCCGATCACGATCGCGAGGAGGATCGAGAAGACGCCCGCCTGCATGGAGATGCGCGTGCCCCACACCACGCGCGAGAAGTTGTCGCGGCCGAGGTCGTCGGTGCCGAAGGGGTGGGCCGAGGTGGGGGGCTTGCGGATGTGGCCGTAGTCCGAGCGCTGCGGGTCGGACGTCGCGATCCACGGCGCGCCCAGGGCCAGCACCACGAAGAAGAGCACGACCGCCGCGCCCACCACCGCGGGGGGTCGTCGCCAGAGCCGTCGCCAGAGCCGCCCGCCCGTCTCAACCGCCACCGGCGGCGCCTCCGATGCGGATGCGCGGGTTGAGCACCGAGTAGGAGAGATCGACGAGGAGGTTGACGAGCACGTAGGCGCTCGCGGTGATCAGCACGACCCCCTGCACGAGCGGGTAGTCGCGAGTGAAGACCGCCTCCACGATCAGCCGCCCGAATCCGGGCACCACGAAGATCTGCTCGGTCACCACCGCGCCGCCCATCAGGGCTCCGGTCTGCAGCCCGAGGATCGTGACCACCGGGATCAGACCGTTGCGGAACGCGTGGCGGAAGATGACCGCGCGGCCCGCGAGGCCCTTGGACCACGCGGTGCGGATATAGTCCGCGCTCAGGATGTCGATCATGCTGTTGCGCGTCTGGCGCATCAGCACCGCGGCGAGACCGGCGCCCAGGACGAAGGCGGGCATCAGCATGCGCTGCACGTTGGCGAGGGGACTCTCCCACAGCGAGACGAAGCCCGACGCGGGCAGCCAGTGGAGGCGAACCGACAGCAGCAGGATCAGCATGATGCCGAGCCAGAAGCTCGGCACCGAGAGCCCGCAGAGCGAGACCGCGTTGGCGAGCAGGTCCCACACCGTGTTGCGGCGGACCGCCGAGAACACGCCGGCGGGAATCGCAATGGCGAGGGCCACCAGCAGGGACAGGCCGGCCAGCTCGAGCGTGATCGGCAGCTTGCGGCCGACCGTGCGCACCACCGACTCGCGGGTGCGGATGGACTCGCCGAGGTCACCCCGCAGGGCCAGACCGATCCAGCGCAGGTACTGGATCGGGATCGGGTCGTCGAGGCCGTACTTCTCCCGGATCTCCGCGAGCCCGGCCGCGTCGGCGTCGGTGCCCCCCATGACGCGCGCCGGGTCGCCCGGGATCATTCGCACGCCGGTGAAGACGATCAGGCTGATCACGAACAGGGTCACGATCGAGATCGCGACCCGCCGGATCAGGAAGTCGAGCACCGGGACGCGTCAGTTCCAGGCGACTCCCTTGATGCGGATCAAGCCGTCCGGCACCGCCCGGTAGCCCTTGAGGTTCTTCGGATACGCGACGATGTAGTTGAGGTGATAGAGGTAGATGACGTTGCGCCGCCCGCTGGCGATCTTCTCGATGGCCTCGCGGTAGAGCTTGGCCCGCTGCCCCTGATCGCTGATCTCCCGCGCCCGGTTCAGCAGAGCGTCGATGGCCTCGTCGCAGGCCAGGGTCGTGTTGAGGCTGCCGCCGCAGGTGTGGAACTGGTGGATGTTGCCGTCCGGATCCAGCCGACCGCTCCACCCGATGGCGAAGGCCTGGAGCTTGCCGTTGTCGTCGTCGGTGAGGGCGGAGGCGAACTCGGCCGGCCGCAGCGTGATGTTGAAGCCCGCCTCGCGTGCCATGCCCTGGATCACCTCGCCGAAGCGCCGCTGCTGCGGATCGTTCACGATCGTGAGCTCGAAGGTGTAGCCGCCGGCGAGCCCCGCCGCGGCGAGGAGCTGCTTGGCCCGGGCCAGGTCGCGGCCGGGGCACTTCCGGCTCTTGTCGTAGAAGGGGCTCACCGGCGCGATCGGCGTGCAGCCCGGCGTGTACTGGCCGTCCCACGCGACCTGGTTCAGCGCCTCGCGGTCGATGCTGAGGTCGAGCGCCTCACGGACGCGCGGATCGTTGGCGAGCGGGGTGCCGAGGTCGCCCGGGGGCTGCGTCTTGCCGTTCTTGTTGTGCAGGTTGATGGTGAGGCCGGTGAAGCCGAGCCCGGTGACGCTCGACACCTCGAAGCGGCCTTCCTTCTTGAGGTTGACCGAGTCGGTCGGCGCCACCAGGTGCATCACGTCGATGTCGCCCGAGCGGAGGTTGGCCAGGCGCACGTTGTCGTCGGGGATGATGCGGAAGACCAGTCGGTCGAAGCGGGCCTGGCCGGGGTCGAAGTAGTGGGTCGACTTCTCGAGGACGATGCGGTCCTGCGGCACGCGCTCGACGAAGGACCACGGCCCCACGCACACCGGCGCGGTGGCGAACTTGTCGCCGAGCTTGTTCACCGCGGCGGGGGAGACCGGCATCCCGGAGCGGTCGGCCAGCGTCGCCACCAGCGGGGCGAACGGGGCCTTCAGCCGGAGACGGATCGTGACCGGATCCACCACCTCGACCGCGGTGACCAGGTCGAGCTCGCTGCGCCGGTTGGAGCCCTTCATCTCGCGGTGCCGATCGAGCGAGAACTTCACCGCCTCCGCGGTCATCGGAGTGCCGTCGTTGAACTTCACTCCGCTCCGCAGCTTGATCGTGACGGTCTTGCCGCCGTCGCTGATGGTGGGCAGGGCGGTCGCGAGCTGGGGCACGAGGTGGAGATTCTCGTCGATGTCGTAGAGCTTCTCGCACATCTGCGCGAAGATGATGCGGCCCACGTAGGTGCGCGACAGGGTCGGGTCGAGCAGATCGGGATCCTGGTTCAGCGCCACCACGAGCGTCTTCTTCTGAGCGTGCGCGGGCGCCGCCGACAGGAGCAGGCCGGCGAGCCCGAGGAGCAGCCACGACACAGTGCGCGTCCTCCGCATGGGGTTCTCCTCTCTGGAGTCGGGTAACCAGCCGGTGCCGCTCCCGGTTCCCGGGCGGTCGGCCGCATGAGGGCTAGTACCCCTGCCCGCGTCCGATTGTCAAGGACTCCACCCGCGGCCCCGTAGTATTCTTCCGTCCCATGAGCGACGAGAAGTTCCAGAAGGCCGAGGTGGCCGATCTCCTCGGCGTCATCGAGCGCCTGGCCGGCGAGCTTTCGCTGGCCGAGGAGCCGTCCCGCTTCATCGCCGCCCTCGAGAGCGACGCCCCGACGCCCGCGCCCGGCTCGGGTTCAGCGCGCTAGTCGCGCCGGCCGCGTGTCCAGCCTGACGAGCCTCTCGGCGGTCGC
>DATMMH010000070.1:0-3371 GCA_035569855.1 Candidatus Dormiibacterota bacterium | reverse complement strand
AGCAGCGGGTGGCCTTCGTGGAGCGGCTGGCCCCCGCCTACGGCGACGACTGGTGGTACCAATCGGCGCTCGCCTTCACCTACCACGAGGTCGACCGGTTCGACGAGTCACGGAGGCTTTCGGAGGCGTCGCTGCAGCAGTACCCGCGCAACGCGAACGCGGCGCACAATCTGGCCCACATCGCGCTCGAGACGCTCGACGTCGACGCGGGGGCCGCGTTCCTCGACGACTGGATGGCGGGCTACGACCGGCGCGCGTCGTTCCACTGTCACATGGCCTGGCATCAGGCGATGTTCGCGCTGCACGAGGGCCGCTACGCGCAGGCGCTGGAGATCTTCGAGCGCGACATCCTGCGCTCGGACAACCCGCGCTCCGCGATGACCGACGGTACCGCGCTCCTCTGGCGGGTGAAGCTCGACGCGGCGAGCGACCGGCCGCTTCCCTGGCGCTCGCTGGCCGACCTGGCCGAGAAGGTCTCGCGCCCCGGCTTCATCTTCGGCGAGGTCCACGCCGCCTTCGCCTACGCGGCGTGCGGGGACGAGGCGGCGCTGTCCCGGATGATGGACGGCCTGCGGGCGCTGGGCGCGAAGGGCCACCCGATCGCGGCCAGCGTGGTGTTGCCACTGGTGCAGGGGACGGTCGCGTTCGCGGCGGGCGACCATGCCGGCGCGCTCCGTCACTTCGAGCCGGTCGAGGCCGAGATGCATCGCATCGGCGGCAGCCACGCCCAGTGGGAGATCTACGAGGAGACCATGGTCCAGTGCTATCTGGCGCTCGAGCGATACGACGATGTGCTGCGTCTGGTGCAGCGGCGCCTCGCGCGCCGCGCCTCCCCGCGCGATCTGAAGTGGCTCGAGCGGGCGAGCGCCCAGCTCGGAGGGCGGTAGGGTGATCGAGGTGCGCCGGCTGGGACCGCAGATCGGCGCGGAGATCCGCGGCGTCGACGTCAAGAGGCTCGACGACGCGGGCTTCGCGGTCATCTATCGCGCGTGGCTCGACCACAACGTGGCGGTGGTGCCGGAGCAGGAGCTCGCCATCGACGACTTTCTGGCCTACAGCCGCCGGTTCGGCCGCGTCGTCCCGCACCCGTCCAAGATGACGCGCCACCCGGAGCGCCCCGAGATCACCCTGCTCGGCGTGAACAAGTTCGGCGCCGACGGCGCGCTCGACCTGGCGATCTATCGCCGCGGGGCCGAGGGCTGGCACACCGACGGCGCCTACGACGAGGAGCCCTTCAAGGCCACCCAGCTCTACGCCCTCGCGGTGCCGAGCCGCGGCGGCGACACCCACTTCGCCAGCATGTACGCGGCCTACGACGGGCTGCCGCCGTGGTTGAAGGAGCGCCTGGAAGGACGCAAGGGCGCCTTCACCTACGGCGGCCGCCGGAAGGCCACCGCACTGCTGAACGCGGAGGACCGCGACTGGACGCCGGTCTTCCACCCGATCATCCGCACGCATCCCGAGACCGGCCGCAAGGGCCTCTACTTCGACCCAGGCAAGATCCTCTACATCGACGGGCTCGATCCGGCGGAGAGCGACGCGGTGATCGACGAGCTGACCGAGCGCATGATCCAGCCCGACGCCGAGTACCGGCATCGGTGGCGGAAGGGCGACATCGTCATCTGGGACAATCGCTGCTCGTACCACAAGGCGGCGGGGGACTATCCACCGGAGGAAGATCGCATCCACTGGCGCGTTTCGATCAAGGAGCGGACATGAACGTCGTCGCGAGAATGCTCACACAGGAGCAGGACGGCATCCCCGGCTACACGGCGCATCCGGACGCGCCCGGCCAGCGGCCCGGCATCCTGATGGTGCACCACGCGCACGGGGTCACCGCCGACTACAAGATCGACGCCTATCGCCTCGCGTGTCTCGGCTTCAACGTGCTCGCCCCCGATCTGTTCAACATGTTCGGCATCGCGGGCACCACCCACATCGGCATGGGCGCGGATCTGCAGGCCAAGCACGGCGACGACGAGTTCCTGGGCAAGATGGACGAGGCCTGGCGCTACCTGATCGACCGCATGCACACCGACCCGGCGCGCACCGGCTGCATCGGCCACTGCATGGGCGGGCGACTGTTGATCCCGTTCGCGTCCGACCATCCGTCGGTGAAGGCGATCGTGCTGTACTACCCGTCGGTGCGCGACGAGCCCGAGACCTCGCACCGGCCGCGGCACGCCTTTCACCTGGCCCGGACGCTGCAGTGCGCGTCGCTCGTGTTCGCCGCGGGCCAGGACTTCATCGCCACGCCCGCCATCCAGGGCCCGCTCTGGCAGAGCTTCATCGCCAACGGCAAGCTCGTGGAGTGGCACTTCTTCTCCGACGCGCAGCACGGCTTCCGTCACCCGGACAACGCGGGCTTTCAACCTTACTACGCCGATCTCACCTGGCCGCTCACCACCGGCTTCCTGCAGCGCACCGTCTAACGCCCTCGTACGAGAGGAGAACCCGATCATGAACGAGCCCAAGCAGAAGTTCAGCGCCAGCCTCGCCAAGGACGCCGTCTACCAGCAGGGCCTCCGCAGCTTCATGGAGTACCGCGACCTGGGGATCGCCGACGCCACCCACGGCAAGATGCGCGCCCACGTCGTCCGCGTGAAGCAGGGCGGCGACACCCACGATCTCCACACCACCGGGCTCCACAAGCACGAGTGCGATTTCCAGATGTTCTACGTGCTCAAGGGCACGATCAAGTTCGTCTACGAGGGCCAGGGCGAGCGCACCTTCGGCCCCGGCGACTGCGTGCTCCAGCCCGCCGGCATCGTCCACAACGAGCTCGAGTGCACCGACGACCTCGAGATCCTAGAGATCTACTCGCCGGCGGTGCACCCGACGGTGGTGGTGGAGCGCATGCCCGAGGTCACCGCCGCCGCTCGCTGAGACGACCCATGGCCTCGACCCTCCCCGACTCGCTGTGGACGGCGACCGCGACGCCACCGTCCGCCTATCCGCGGCTCGAAGGGGAGGAGCGGGCCGATGTCTGCGTCATCGGCGGCGGATTCACCGGCCTCTCGGCGGCGCTGCACCTGGCCGAGGGCGGCGCGTCGGTCGTGGTGCTGGAGGCGGGCCTGGTCGGCTCCGGCGCCTCCGGCCGCAACGGAGGGCAGGTGATCCCGGGCCTCAAGCTCGATCCGAGCGAGCTCGAGGCGGAGTTCGGCGCGGAGCGGGGGGCGCGCCTGACCGAGCTGGTCGGGGGCGCCGCGGATTTCGTCTTCGGCCTGGTGCGCCGCCACCGCATCGAGTGCGATGCCCGTCAGGACGGCTGGGTCAAGGCGTGCCACTCCGAGGCGGCCCTGCGCGCGGCCAGCCACACCGCGGAGGAGTGGAGCCGGCGGAACCGCGCGGTCGAGGCGATCGATCGCGTC
>DATMMH010000069.1:0-6824 GCA_035569855.1 Candidatus Dormiibacterota bacterium | reverse complement strand
ATGCGGCGGATCGCCTCGCCACTCGTGATGACCCGGTCGGCGAGCCAGCGATAGACCGGATTCGGCCCGCGGCGGATCCGGATCGAGACGTGGCGCGTGCGGATCACCGGCACCCGGCAGACTCGCGCCGCCATGCCACCGAGCCAGGCGTCCACCGAGCTGTGGGTGTGAACCAGGCTCACGCGCTCGCGGCGGATCAGCCGCACCAGCGCGACGAGCGCGCGCGGGTCGAAGGCGCCGCGCATGCGAACCGCCACCGTCTCGACCCCGGCGGCGCGGGCCCGCTCGATCAGCTTGCCGTCGGGCTGACCGGCCAGGAGCACGCGCCAGCCGCGCTCCACCGTCCAGCGCGACTCGTTGAGCGTGCGAACCTCCTGGCCACCCAGGCCCGGCGAGGCTTCGGTGTGGAGCACGGTCTTCATGCGACGGCGCGCCGGACCTCGTGGAGGACCGCCTCCGGGCTGATCCGCGTGAGGCAGATGTGGTCGATCGGACACGTGGGGAGAAAGCACGGCGCGCAGGGCACGGCGCGATCGAGCACGTGCGCTTCCCGGCCGCGCGGCGCGGTGAGGCGCCGATCGGTCGGGCCGAACAGCGTGACGGTGGCCACGCCCACCGCGGCGGCCAGGTGCGCCACGCCGGTGTCGCCGCTGACCAGACACCGCAGCCGCGCGAGCAGGCGCGGCAGCAGCGCGGGCCGATCGCGGCCCACCAGCGATGGCAGGGGCCCGCCCGCCGCGCTCTCGACGCGGGCAGCGGTGTCTGCGTCGTCCTTCGTGCCGAGCAGCACGGGCCGGAGCCCGGCCTCGTGGAGCTGCCGGCCGAGACGGCCGAACGCCTCGGCGGGCCAGAGCTTCGAGCTGCCGAAGGCGGCGCCGAGGTGAAGGCCGATCAGCGCGGTGCCCGCGTCGATTCCCGCGCCGGTCAGCAGCTCGTCGACCTCGGCCTCGGCCTCCGCGTCCTTCCGGAGCTTCCACTCGGGCCGGAGCTTCGAATCCGGTGCCGCTTCCATGGTCGTCACCCCGAGGGGTTCGAGGAGGGCGGCGTACTCGTCGACCTGATGGAGGCGCGGCGCTGGCAGCGGCGTGGCGTCGGTGAGGAAGATCCCGCGCGCGTCGGTCGCGTAGCCCACCCGCCGTCGCGCGCGCCAGCGCCACGCAGCCAGCGCCGATTCGAACGAGCTCGGCAGCAGGACGGCCCAGTCCGCGCCCTCGGCGGCGAGGCCGACCGCCATCCGACGCCGCGCCCCGAGGGCGCGCGGGTAGGGCAGCAGGACGTCGCCGAGCCCCTGTCCCGCCAGGAGCGGCGCCCAGCGCCCGATCAAGGTGATGCGCGCGTCTGCGCGCGCGGCGCGAAGGGCGGTGAGCATGGGCAGCGCCATGACGGTGTCGCCCAGCCAGTTCGGGGTGCGAACGACGATGTGATCGCTCACCGGCGACCGCTCACGACACCGACCGGCCGAGGGGATGGGTGGCGAGCGCGGCGGCGAGGGCCTGCTGCCAGAGATCGCGTCCGGACTCCAGCGCGAGCCGCACCGGCAGCACCCAGAGCGGGAGCGTCGACGGCGCCAGATCGCGAATGCGCACCCAGTCCTTCTCGGTGGTGACGAGCCCCTGGGCTCCGCTCGCCCGCCCGTCGCGCGTCAGCTCCTGCACGTCGCGCGCGGTGAACCAGTGGTGGTCCGGCAGCTCCACGAAGCCGACCCGGCGTATTCCGATCGAGTCGAGCGTGTCCGCGAACCCCAGCGGCGAGCCCAGACCCGCGAAGGCCAGGAGGCGGCGTCCGGCCAGCTCGCCGACCGGCACGCGCCGGCCGCTCTGGGTCTCGAGCGCGTCCTCCAAGGAGTAGCGCGCGGTCAGGACCGGGGCTCGGGAATTGTACCGCCGCACCGTCTCGGTGACCGCCGCGACCTGCGCGGCGTCCGGCGGGTTGGTCACGAGCACCAGATGCGCGCGGCGGAGCGCCGAGAGCGGCTCGCGCAGCATGCCCCGAGGGAACACGCGCGCGTTGCCCCACGGTGCGCGCCCCTGGACCACGAGGATCTCGAGATCTTTGGCCAGCGTGCGGTGCTGGAATCCGTCGTCCAGCACGAGAGCGGTGGCCCCGTGCTGCTCGATCGCGACCCGGCCGGCCTCGTACCGGTTCTCGCCGACCACGACCGGCACCCCCGGCAGCCGCTCGGCGAGCAGGAGCGGCTCGTCGCCCGCCAGCCGCGCGGCAGCCCGGACCGCCTCGCGATCGGCCACCACGCGCACGCCCCGCGTGCTCCGCCCGTACCCCCGGCTCACCACCGCGGGATGAGCGCCCAGCTCCTGCAGCGTGCGCACCGTCAGCTCCACCGTCGGGGTCTTGCCGCTCCCGCCCAGCGTCAGGTTGCCCACCGAGACCACCACCGCGGGCAGCCGGCCGGTGCGCAGGACCCGCCAGCGGTAGGCGAGATCCCGCACCCGGAGCGCGCCCCGGTAGCCGACGCTGAGCGCGGAGAGGCCGGCGGTGACCAGCGGCGTATCCGGATCGTCCCAGTACCGGCGCAGCAGCACCTCGGGTGCGCGGCGCGGCGTGGTCACGGCGACCTCGTCGCGGACTCGGGCCCGTGCCACAGGTGGCGGCCGATCAGATCGAGCGTCGCGTTCACCGCGCCCCGCCGCCCCGCGAAGGCTTCGCGCGCGGCCAACCCGGTGCGGCGCGCGAGGTCGGCGTCCTCGAGCAGGCGTAGGAGCTCTCGCTCGAGCTCGGGACCGTCCTTCACCACGAAGCCGCCCCCGCTCCGTTGCAGCAGGTCGGCGCCCTCGCGGAAGTTGCTGGTGTGCGGCCCGAAGAGTACCGGCTTACCCCGCATCGCGGGCTCCAGCACGTTGTGGCCGCCGATGGGCACGAGGCTGCCGCCCACGAAGACGACGTCGGCCAGCCGGTAGAGATCGGCCAGCTCGCCCACCGTGTCGAGAATGACCACCGCGCCCACCGCGCCGTCTTGCGGTAGCCGGCTGCGCCGCGCCGGGGCGAGGCCGTGGGCCCGGATCAGCTCCTCGACCTCGCCAGCGCGCTCCGGGTGCCGCGGGGCCAGGAGCAGCACCAGCTCGGGCACGCGGGCCCGTGCGTGGAGGAAGACGTCGAGCACCGCCGCCTCCTCGCCCCGATGGGTGCTGCCCGCGACCCAGAGCCGCCGCCCGGGCTCGAGCCCGAGGCGCGCGCGCCACACCGCCTCGCTCTCGCGCTCCTCGGGCACGAGGTCGCTCTTCAAGTTCCCGGTCACCACCACCCGATCGGGCGCAGCGCCCAGAGCGATGATGCGGCGGGCGTCCTCCTCGCTCTGCATCGCGAATATCCGGACGTCGGCCAGCACGCGGCGCATGAGCCAGCGTACCCGATGGTAGCGGCGGAAGGAGCGGTCGGAGATGCGGCCGTTGGCGATCATGGCCGGGATGCCCCGACGACCGAGGGCCCGGAGGAAGTTGGGCCAGAGCTCGGTCTCGATCGCGATGAAGAAGCGCGGAGCGGCCGCGTCCAGGGCGCGCCGGACCGCGCCGGGCAGGTCGAGGGGGAAGTAGCGGTGGACCGCGACGCCGGCGAGCCGCTCCGCGACGATGCGGGCCCCGGTGGGCGTGATCGTACTGACCACGATGCCGAGCTCGGGCCAGCGTTGCCGGATGCCCTCCACGAGCGGCACCGCGGCGGCCGATTCCCCCACCGACACCGCGTGGACCCAGCCGCGCGGCTCGGGCGGCAGCCCTGCGCCGAGCCGTCCGAAGCGCTGAGCCAGAGCCTGCCCGTAGCCGGCGCGCCGCCGCCGCCGCGCCAGGAAGAACGGGAGATAGGCGAGGAGGACCAGGCGGAGAGCGGCGGAATAGAGCGCGTACATCAGGCGTGCGCCTCCTCGTCCACTCGCCAGCTCAGGCCTCGGAGGGCCGCCTCGACTTCCTTGCGCGCGGCTTCCTGGCCGGCGCGGCCGTGGCCGGCAGGAACCCGGATGGGCTCGCCGAAGCGCACCACGCAACGGGCGAATGGCTTCGGGATGCGGAACTCGTCCCACGAGCCCAGCCGCCACTGCCGGGACGCCCCCACCGCCACCGGCACGATCGGCGCGCCGGAGAGCCGGGCCAGGGCGATCACGCCGGCCTTGAGCACCTCGCGCGGGCCGCGGGGCCCGTCGGGCACGACGACGACTTCACGGCCGCTCCGGAGCAGGCGCGCGAGCCGGCGTAGCGCCTCGCTCCCGCCGCGCGAGGAGGAGCCGCGCGTGGGCTCGAGGCCGAAGCGGCGGATCCAGCGCGCCACCAGCTCGCCGTCTCGCGAACGGCTGGCGAGCACGTGGCAGCGACGGTGCCCGTAGAGGTAGGGCAACAGCAGGCCGCGCCCGTGCCACACCACGTAGATGATCGGCTCGCGCGCCGCCCAGAGCGGCGCCGCCGCCGATTCGTCGCGCCGGATGCGAAGGGTACGCGCCAGGGCGCGGACCGCGACCCCGCCCAGGGCGGGCCCGACGGCCAGCGCGAGCGGAGCCGGGATCTTCATCGGGCCCGCGCCGTCTGGAGCACCGCGCGCGCCACGCGGGGCCCGACGCCGGGCTCGCCCAGCCGCGCGCGCAGCTCCTTGAAGGCCGCGCGCTGGGCGGTCGCGGCCACCGGATCGTCGAGTAGCCGCGCGGCCTCCTGGGCGAGCCGCTCCCCGGTGACCTGGCCCTGGGTCAGCTCGGGCACCACCGCCCGCCCGGCCACCAGGTTCGGCAGCCCGATCCACGACACGCGCGCGAGGAGACGGGCGGTGAGCTCGGTGAGACGCGAGGCGCGGTAGCAGAGCACCAGCGGTGTCCCCAGCAGCGCCGCCTCGAGCGTGGCGGTGCCGGAGGCCACCAGCAATACGTCGGCGGCCGCCATCACCTCGTAGGTTTGGCCGCTGACGACCTCGATCGCGGGACCGGAAGCGGCCGGGCCTAGATGCGGTTGCACCTGGGCGGGCGTGACGGTGGGCGCCAGCCCCAGCGCGAAGCGCCGGCGGCCGTCGGCGGCGGCCAGGCGGCGCGTGGCGTCGACCATGGCCGGGAGCAGCCGCTCGACCTCTTCCCGGCGGCTGCCCGGCAACAGGCCGATGAGGGAATGGCCGGGGTCGGCGCCGAGCCGCCGGCGCGCCTCGTCGCGGGAGAGATCGAGCGGTACCACGTCGAGCAGCGGATGGCCGACGAACTCGACCGGCACGTGGGCGCGCTCGTAGAGCGCGGCCTCGAACGGAAACACGGTGAGGACCCGGCTCACGCGCCGGGCCATCTGCCGGATCCGTCCCTGACGCCAGGCCCAGAGCTGGGGCGGAATGAAGTAGATCACCGGCACGCCGGCCCGCCGAGCCTGCCTTGCCAGGCGCAGGTTGAACTCCGGGAAGTCGATGAGCACGAGCGCGCGCGGCCGCTCCGTGCGCAACCGCGCCCCCAGCAGGCGGTACGCGCGATAGAGCGCGGGGATGCGCCCGAGGGCCTCGCTCGTGCCGACCGCCGCGTGCGCGGTAGGGTCTACCAGCACTTCCATGCCCGCCGCCCTCATGTGGGCGCCGCCCATGCCGATCAGGCGAAGATCCGGCTCGATCGCACGTAGGGCGCGGCAGAGGATGCCGCCGTGCAGATCGCCGGAGGCCTCGCCGGAGGACAGCATGATGGGCCGCGAGGCGGTGCGAGGCTCAGGCGCCGCCGTCATGGCTCACCACCGCGATGTCCCCGGCCTCCGCGATGCGGGCCACCTGCTCGCGGTCGATCAGCAGCACACGGCCGGCGGGGATGGCCAGCGCGGTGGCCCCGCCCGCGCGCATCGCCTCGAGGGTGGCCGGGCCGACGGTCGGGATGTCGAAGCGGTAATCGTGCCCGGCGGCCACCGTCTTGATCACCACCGCGCCCGGTCCGGCGAGCTGGGTGCCGCGGCGAATCGTCTCGTCGGTGCCCTCGGCCGCCTCTACCGCCATCGTCACTCCGCGCGCGCGCACCACCGTCTGGCCGATGCCGTCGCCGGCCAGACGGCCCGCGAGCCGGAAGCCCTCGCGGATCTCCTCCCACTCGGCGGCCGACGGCGCGCGCCCGGTGAGCGTGCCCGCCGGCAAGAGCCAGGGCCCGAGGAAGTCCCGCTGGTCCAGCACCTCGATGCCCATGCCCGCGAGCGTGGCGACGATCATCTGGGTCAGCGCTTCGTCGGAGAGCCCGGCGCGGGCCAGGCCGCGGCCGGCGTCGTCAGCCTGATCGTAGTGCGAGAACGCGCGCGACTTCCAGAACTTGCCAACGAAGATGGCGGCTTCCACCCGACGGGCCGCGAGCCCAGCGAGGGTGGCCTGGATGTCCGTGATCGTGGACGGGACGACCTCGTCCGCGGCCTCGGCGAGGCCGGGGGCATCCTCGAAGGCGAAGGCGGCGACCCACCATCCGCGACGCTTGGCTTCGGCGGCGGCGCGGCCGGGAAGAGTCCCGGCACCCGCGATCAGGCCGAGGGAACGCTCCACGGAAGAGCCAAGTGCCTCCTGGTCGCAACGTGCGAATTCTTCGATCTTGTCATGTCTGGCGCGGCCTTCGCGGCTATATAGATGATAGGCCGTTTGGGCCGGATAGGCCACTTTGAGGGCCCGCAATCATCCCAACTCCCGCAAATCTCCCAACAGTCGGGGAGGAGGGGGATCGAGCAGAGCCCGACACCCCCACAGGGAAGCACCGCCCTGTGGGGGTTAGCGAGGGGCGCTTTGGAGGGCAAACAGTAGCGTTGAGTGCCGCTTCGAGATCAGGGCTTAAACCCGTGTCTCAGTCACGACCACGCTTTCGCCAATTCGATTCAGTAGTTGCAAGAACAATTGAGACGTAG
>DATMMH010000068.1:0-2432 GCA_035569855.1 Candidatus Dormiibacterota bacterium | reverse complement strand
AAGGCCGCGGCCAGCACCACCCGGCCTTCGAACCGTCGCTGGGTCACCAAGTCGCCATCGTCCTCTCGCGCACCGGGATGAGCAAGAGTAGCGCGAGCGCCATGCTGACGGCCAGCGCGACCCACGCCGCCCCGAAGCCGCCGACCCGCTCGGTCACGAGCCCGAACACCGGCGGACACACCGTCACGCCCAGTGAGGAGATGGCGAGGCCGAGCCCCACCGCGGTGCCCGCCGCGCGCGGGCCGGCCAGTTCGGCCATGAGCGTGTGCTGCACGCCGTTCCAGCCCACGCCGAAGAAGCCGATGCAGAGCGCGAGCGGCACCAGGAGCGCGGGGCCGCTGCCGGGCGCGGTGGTGGAGAGCCCGAGCGCGCAGGCGATGGATCCGAGCCCGGCGATGGCCAGCACGATGCGGCGCCGGCCGCCGAAGAGGCGGTCGGAGAGCATGCCGAAGACCACTCGGCCGATGGTCCCGCTCACCTGGGCGGCGACCAGATACTTGGCCGCCACCACCAGGGGGATGTCGACGACGTCGCGCAGGTAGAGCACGAGGAAGGAGAGGAACACCGTCTGCACCCCCGCGAAGATGAGGGTGCTGCCGCCGACGAGCCACAGGTCGCGATTGCGCATGACCGCCCAGAAGCCGGTCTTCTCCCGGGCCGGCGCCGCGGTCTCGGGCTCGGGCAGGTCCCGGTAGAGCGCCCAGGTCAGGAGCGAGAGCCCGCCCACCACCGCGGCGGAGACGGCCACCGCGCTCCGCCAGCCGAACGCCAGGGCCAGGGGCGGCATGATCAGGGCCCCCAGGGCGCCTCCGAACGGCAGCCCCACCTGCTTGAGCCCGACGATCGTGGCGCGCTGGCGCGGCGGGAACCACGCCATGCCCGCCTTGGTGGTGGTCGGATTGAGCACGCCGTAGCCCGCGCCGGCCACGACCAGGATGCCGGCGAGGAGCGGGAACGAGGGCGCGGCGGCGGCGCCGAAGAGCCCGAGCGCGATCAGGGCCTGCCCGAGGATCATAGCCCCACGTACCCCCCAGCGGTCGGCCAGCCACCCGGCGGGCAATGACATGAGCACGGGCCCGATGTAGTAGGCGGAGAGGAACGACCCCGCCTGGGCGACCGAGAGATCCAGGTTCTCGCGGATGAGCGGCGCGATCGACGGGATGCCGAGCGGACCCACGTTGGCCATCGTCTGGGCGGCCATGATGAGGGCCAGGACGGCCCAGCGATTGCTCACCGGGGGCGCGACGACAGCAGGGCCTCGACGGCCCGCAGGTCCTCCTCGGTGTCCACTCCGATGGTGGGCTGACGCGTCTCCAGGACGCGGATGGGGATGCCGGCCTCGAGCAGGCGCAGCTGCTCGAGCTGCTCCGCGCGCTCGAGCATGGATGGGGGCAGCGCGTGGTAGGTCTCCAGCACCGAGCGCCGGTAGGCGTAGAGGCCGATATGCTTCCAGTACGCGATGTCGCCGCGGTTGTCGCGGTCGAAGGGGATCGCCAGCCGGGAGAAGTAGAGGGCGTCACCGTGGACGTTCGTGACGACCTTGTTGGCGGTGCGGCTCACCACCTCTTCCGGCTTGGCGCGGATCTTCAGCGTGGTCACCTGGACCTCGGGCTCGGAGAGGAAGGGCCGCACCAGCTGCTCGATGTGGGCGGGGGTGATCAGGGGCTCGTCGCCCTGGATGTTGACGTAGACGTCGGCGGCCCGCGCCCGGGACACCTCCCAGAGCCGGTCCGTCCCGGAGGGGTGGTCGGCCCGCGTCATCACCGCGGGCACGTGGTGGTCGTGGCACACCGCGACGACCTCCTCGCTGTCGGTCGCGACCAGCACGTCGGAGAGGAGGGGGGAGCTGCGCACCTGCCGGAACACCTCGACCACCATGGGCACGCCGCGGATCTCGCGCAGGACCTTCCGGGGCAGTCGCGTCGACTGAAGCCGGGCCGGAATCACGCCCAGGATGATCACCGCGCTACCCTATCAGAAAACCCGGCGAGGGCGGCCGGCAGGTTGACACTCCGGGTGGCGGATGATATAACCCGTGAACTTCGCGGTCTTTGTCCGTGAGCGCCGCCCAACTCCCGTGATCAGGAAGCTTACGTCTGAGGCGCAGTGCGTCGCCGGCCCGCTGCGGGCGGGCGGGGAATGACCCCGTGAGCAACGGCCGTCAGGAGCTGATCGAGGCCCGCGCGGGACGGGTGGCCGCGGTGCCCCAGGCGATACGCGGCAGCTGGCACCAGCGGGAAGCGATCCAGGGCTTTCTGTGGATCGCCCCCGCCTTCCTCTACCTGGCCTTCTTCATCGCCTACCCATTCTTGATGTCGCTCTACCTCTCGGTATCGAGCGCGCGGGTGGGCTCCCCCGAGTACCACTTCGTGGGGCTGCAGAACTACACGCGCCTCTTCGCGGACCCGGTGTTCTGGCAGACGGTGCGGAAC
>DATMMH010000067.1:0-11909 GCA_035569855.1 Candidatus Dormiibacterota bacterium | reverse complement strand
ACGGTCTCCGGATTGAAGAGGTGGTACTCCCCGTCGCGCCGCCACTGGTACTCACCGCCCCAGGGCAGCTCGCGGGCCCCCACCGGCCGATCCGGGTGCGCGCGATGGTGCCGGGCCAGCGATTCCCGGGCGACGCCGTCGAGACCCACGCCGCCGATGCGAGACGCGGTCCAGGTGAAGTAGCGGTCGATCAGCTCTCGGCCGAGCCCGATGGCCTCGAAGATCTGGGCGCCCCGATAGGAGTGGATGGTGGAGATCCCCATCTTGGAGATCACCTTCAGCACGCCCTTGTTCAGCGCCTTGATGTAGTTCTTGATCGCGGTCTTCTGGTCGAGCCCGGGCAGGAGACCCTGCCGGACCATGTCGTCGAGGCTCTCGAAGGCGAGGTAGGGATTGATGGCGCCCGCCCCGTAGCCGAGCAGGAGCGCCATGTGGTGCACTTCGCGCGCCTCGCCGGTCTCGATCACGAAGCCGACCTTGCAGCGCGTGCCCTCCCGGATCAGGTGGTGATGGACGCCCGCGGTGGCGAGCAGGGCCGGGATCGGCGCGTGGGCGGCGTCCACGCCGCGATCGGACAGGATCAGGAACGTGCAGCCGTCCGCCACCGCACGGCTCACCTGCCGGCACAGCGCGTCCATGGCCCGCTCGAGCCCGGCGGGGCCCTCGGTGACCGGGAAGAGCATGGACACGGTCGCGGCCTTGAAGCCGGGCACGTTCACGTGCTGGATGCGGGCGAGCTCGTCGTTGGTCAGGAGCGGAGTCTTGAGCTTGATCTGCCGGCACGCCTCGGGCACCGGCTCGAGCAGGTTGCCCTCTGGGCCAATGCTCGTCGCGATCTGGGTGACGAGCTCCTCCCGGATGCCGTCGAGCGGGGGATTGGTCACCTGGGCGAAGAGCTGCTTGAAGTAGTCGTAGAGCAGGCGCGGGCGCTCCGAGAGCACGGCCAGCGAGGTGTCGGTGCCCATCGACCCGACCGGTTCTTCGCCCCCGTTGGCCATGGGCCCGAGCAGCAGGCGCAGGTCCTCGTGGGTGTAGCCGAAGACCTGCTGGCGCTCCAGTACCGTCTCGTGATCGGGCGCGGGGACGCTCGGCGGCTCGGGAAGGCTCTCGACCGGGGTGAGATACGCCTTGAGCCATTCGCCGTAGGGATACTGGGTGGCGTAGGTGTGCTTGAGCTCCGCGTCATCGATGATGCGCCCCTGCGCGGTGTCGACGAGGAAGATGCGCCCGGGGTGCAGCCGCTCCTTCAGGAGCACGCGATCGGGCGGGATGTCGAGCACGCCCACCTCGGAGGCCATCACCACCATGCCGTCCTTGGTGACGTAGTAGCGCGAGGGACGCAGGCCGTTCCGGTCGAGCACCGCGCCGATCACGGTGCCGTCGGTGAAGGCGATGGACGCCGGCCCGTCCCACGGCTCCATCAGGCAGCCGTGGTACTCGTAGAAGGCCTTCCGCTCCTCGCTCATCGACTCGTGCCCGCTCCAGGCCTCCGGGATCATCATCAGCACCGCAAGGGGCAGGGGCCGGCCGGCCATCACCAGGAACTCGAGCACGTTGTCGAACACCGCGGAGTCGCTGCCGCCCTCGACCACGATCGGCACGATCCTCTTGAGATCGTCTCCCAGGAGCGCGGAGTGGCAGAGCGACTCGCGGGCGCGCATCCAGTTGATGTTGCCGCGCAGCGTGTTGATCTCGCCGTTGTGGGCGATGAACCGGTAGGGATGGGCGAGCGGCCACGACGGGAACGTATTGGTGGAGAACCGCTGGTGCACGAGCGCGAGCGCGGACTCCACGAGCGGATCCGTGACGTCCGGGAACATCGACTCGATCTGGTCGGCGGAGAGCATACCCTTGTAGATGAGGGTGTTCGCCGACAGGCTCGGCAGGTAGAAGAAGTTCCGTTGCCGAAGCCCGCCATTGCGCACCGCGTGCTCGGCCCGCTTGCGGATGACGTAGAGCTTGCGCTCGAAGGTAGCCCGGTCGGGCACCGCCGCGCCCCGCCCGATGAAGACCTGCTCGAACGTGGGCTCCACCGCGCGGGCGCTGGGGCCGACCGGGCTGGAGTCGGTGGGCACCGGCCGCCAGCCCAGCACCACCTGGCCCTCCTCGCGCGCGACCTGCTCGAGGGCCGCGCGGCAGGCGGCACGATCGGCCTCGTCGCGCGGCAGGAAGACGAGCCCCGCGCCGTAGTGTCCGAGGGCGGGCAGGGTGATTCCGAGCCGCGCGCACTCGCGCTCGAGGAACGGGTGCGGCATCTGGATAAGGATGCCCGCGCCGTCGCCGGTGTTGACCTCGCAGCCGCAGGCGCCCCGGTGCAGGAGGTTCTTCAGCACCGTGAGGGCCTGGCTGACGATGGTGTGCGACTTGCGGCCCTGGATGTCGACCACGAAGCCGACCCCGCAGGCGTCGTGCTCGTGGGCCGGATCGTACAGGCCCTGCGCCGCGGGCATTCCGGGAGTCGTCCCTGACTTGTCTTGCTGATCCATCGCCGTCGTCCTTCTCCACCCCCGCGTAGTCGTCGGGGCCCCGACCGTTGTCCGAGCCAGCTTCTGACTTGTCCCGAGAGCCTACACGGAACAAAAACATTAGCCAAGCACAAAGTAAAAAAACACTGCATCAGTTTTACTAATAGTGCTAGAGTTCGACTCGGTGAACCTCGAGACGCTCAAGCTCTACTGCGATGTGGTCCGGCTGCGCAGCTTCTCGCGCGGGGCCGCCGCCAACGCGGTCTCCCAGTCGGCGGCGAGTCAGGCGATCCAGCAGCTGGAGGCGGAGCTGGACGCCGCCCTCCTCGACCGTTCCCGGCGCCCGCTCCTGCCGACCGAGCAGGGGCAGGCCTTCTTCGATGCCTGCCGGACGCTGTTGCAGGGCTTCGAGAAGGCGCGGGCGGGGCTGGCCGCGGCCCGCGAGCGTATCGAGGGAACGGTGCGGGTCGCCGCGATCTACTCGGTGGGGCTCCACGACATGAGCCGTCACATGCAGCCCTTCATGGCCGCCTACCCGCAGGCGCGCGTGCGGCTCGAGTGCCTCCACCCGCACAAGGTCGTGGAGGCGGTGCTCGAGGACGAGGCGGACGTGGGGATCCTGTCCTACCCGGTAGCCACCCGGGCCCTCGCCGTGGTACCGCTGCGGGCAGAACCGATGGTGCTCGTGGCGCATCCGGCCCACCGCCTTGCCCGCCGGCGCGCGGTGACGCCCGGCGACCTGCAGGGCGAGAAGTTCGTCGCCTTCGATCGAGACCTGGCGGTGCGCAAGGCGATCGATCGCGCGCTCAAGCAGCACGACGTCGAGGTCGACGTGGTGATGGAGTTCGACAACGTGGAGACGATCAAGCAGGCCATCGGTATCAACGCGGGCGTGAGCATCCTTCCGCGCCCCACCGTGCTCAAGGAGGCCGGGATGCGTACGCTGACGGTGGTGCCGCTCGGGCTGCCCGGCCTGGTCCGGCCTGTCGGCATCATCCATCGCCGCGGACGCCGGCTCACCCCGGTGGTGGCCCGCTTCATCGAGCAGCTCCAGATGCCGGTCGACGGGACGCCGTGATACCGTAGAACCCGGGAGCGGTCACGCCCTCCCAAACAGATTCAACGAGGAGCCGTGGCATGGGTGATTCCCCCGCGTCCCTGATCATCGCGGCCAGCGAGGCCGACTCGAACCTCTACTACGCCTGCCGCTTCCTGGCGCCCGATCCGTTCGTCTTCGCCCAAATCGACGGACGCAAGATCCTGCTCATGTCCGATCTCGAGGTGGATCGGGCGCGGGCCCAGGCGCGGGTGGACGAGGTGCTCTCGCTGTCGGAATGGGAGGCCAAGGCCCGGCAGCGCTGGCCGGCGCCCAAGCTCACCGACATCGTGAGCCTGCTGCTCGAGGACTACGGGGCGAAGGCGGTGGAGGTTCCGGGTGACTTTCCGCTCGAGCTGGCCGACCGGCTCCGGGAGCGGGGCGTCACGCTCACCCCGCGCCCCAGCCCCTTCCTGCCCGAACGCGTGGTGAAGGCGCCCGAGGAGGTGGCGGCCATCGAGGAGGCCCAGCGCCACACCGAGACCGCGCTGGAGGCCGCTCTCGCGGTGCTCCGGGAGAGCGTCATCCGGGGCGATCAGGTGCTCTGGAAGGGGCGGACGCTCACGTCGGAGGATCTCAAGAAGACCGTCAACGTGTCGCTGATGGAGAACGACTGCATCGCGGAGCACACCATCATCGCCTGCGGCGAGCAGGGGGTGGATCCGCACAACCAGGGTACGGGGCCCATCCGTCCCAACCAGGGCATCATCTTCGACATTTTTCCACGGTCTTCTCGGACCCGCTATTACGCCGACATGTCCCGCACCGTGGTCAAGGGCAAGGCCCCGGACGAGCTCCGCCGGCTGTACGACGCGGTCCTGGCGAGTCAGCTCCGCGGCATCGAGCTGATCCGGGATGGGGCCTCGGGCGGCGCCATTCACGCCGAGGTGAACCGGACGCTCGAGTCCCGGGGTTACATGACCGGGGTGGTCAACGGTCGCAACGAGGGGTTCTTCCACGGCACGGGCCACGGCGTCGGTCTCGACATCCACGAGCTGCCCCGGGTGAGCCGCCTGGACTACGAGCTCAAGACCGGGCACGTGGTCACCGTCGAGCCGGGGCTGTACTATCCCGGGCGGGGCGCGGTGCGCATCGAGGACATGGTCCTGGTGGAGCCCGGCGGCTGCCGCAACCTGACCGGAGCGCCGAAGATGGAATTGCTCGAGCTCTGAGGGGTGGCACGGCCTCCTGGCCTGGGTCGGTCTAACGGTCCGACCACCGACAACCTTGCTTCTATTCAACCCTTTGGGTAGCATGACTACGGAGTGTCACGCCTCTGATACTGCTTCCCGGACGTAAGGGTGACCAGAGCCACTCCGCCTGGAATCAGCCGTTGACGGGGGCACGCCCCTGGACGGAAAGGATCGAACGATGAGTGAGAGCGTCACCAGCGCAGGGGTAGCGCAGAAGCCCCGTCGGACCCTCACGCGCGCCGTGATCCGCTTCGCGGGGGACTCGGGCGACGGCATGCAGGTGACCGGTGAGCAGTTCACGACCGAGGCGGCCTGGGCTGGCAACGACATCTCGACGCTGCCCAACTTCCCGGCAGAGATTCGCGCCCCGGCCGGCACCCTGTTCGGGGTCTCGAGCTTCCAGCTGCAGTTCGGTAGCCAGCGGGTCTACACCCCGGGCGATCAGCTCGACGCGTTGGTGGTGATGAACCCCGCCGCGCTCAAGGTGCACCTGCCGGATCTCAAGCCGGGTGGTCTCCTGGTCGTGAACCCGGCCGCGTTCGATCAGCGGAACCTGGACAAGGCGGGCTACGCCAAGAACCCGCTCGAGGATCCGGCGCTCGGGGAGAAGTACCGGCTGCACCAGGTGGACATCGCCGGGCTCACGAAGAAAGCGCTCGAGGACCTGCCGCTGAACGCGAAGGAGAAGGACCGCTGCAAGAACTTCTTCGCGCTCGGCCTCGTCTCGTGGATCTACACGCGTCCGCTCGAGCCGACGCTCGACGCGATCAAGAAGCGGTTCGGCAAGCGCCCGGAGTTCGTCGAGGCCAACACTCGCGCCCTGAAGGCGGGCCACGCCTTCGGCGAGACCGCGGAGATGTTCTCCGAGCACTATGGGGTCGAGCCGGCCGAGATGCCCCCCGGTGTCTACCGCAGCATGACCGGCAACCGTGCGCTCGCGTGGGGCCTGCTCGCGGCGGCCCAGCGCACGAAGGTACCGATCGTGTTCGGGGCCTATCCGATCACCCCGGCGAGCGACATCCTGCACGAGCTGGCGCTGCACAAGCGCTTCCGGGTGCGGACCTTCCAGGCCGAGGACGAGATCGCGGCGGCCACCGCGGCGATCGGCGCGTCCTTCGGCGGCTGCATCGGGGTCACCGCGTCGAGCGGCCCCGGGATCGCGCTCAAGGGCGAGGCCATCGGGCTCGCGGTCACCGCCGAGCTGCCGCTCGTGATCTTCGACATCCAGCGCGGCGGGCCGAGCACCGGACTGCCCACCAAGACCGAGCAGGCCGACCTGATGCAGGCGCTCTACGGGCGCAACAGCGAGTCGCCGGTGGTGGTGATCGCCCCGTGCACGCCGGGGGACTGTTTCTACATGGCCTACGAGGCGGTGCGGCTGGCCATCAAGTACATGGTGCCGGTCATGGTGCTCTCGGACGGCTACCTGGCCAACGGCTCCGAGCCCTGGCTCATCCCGGACGTCGCGAAGCTCCCGGACATCCCGATCGTCTTCCGCACCGAGCCCGAGGGGTTCTTTCCCTACCTGCGCGATCCGGCCACGCTGGCGCGGCCCTGGGTGCGTCCCGGGACCCCGGGACTCGAGCATCGCATCGGCGGTATCGAGAAGCAGGACGTGACCGGCAACATCTCCTACGATCCCGAGAACCACGATCACATGGTGCGCACACGGGCCGAGAAGGTGCGGCGCGTGGCGCAGGAGATCCCACCGCTCTCGATCAACGGCCCGGCCACCGGCGAGGTGCTCGTGGTGGGCTGGGGGGGCACCTACGGCGCCATCACCGCCGCGGTGGAAGAGGCGCAGGCCGAGGGCAAGGCGATCGCCTCGGTGCACCTCCGCTACCTCAACCCGCTGCCGCCCGACCTCGGGCACATCCTGCGCCAGTACGATCGAGTGCTCGTGCCCGAGATCAACAGCGGTCAGCTCGTGCGGGTCCTTCGGGCGGAGTACCTCGTGGACGCGGTCGGCTTCAATCGCGTTCGCGGGCTGCCGCTCGCGAGCCAAGAAATCTACGAAGCCATCAACCAGATCCTGGAGGCAAAGCGGTGAGCCCTGTCACGGGAGTTCCGGGCGCGACCCCGAAGTACACGAAGAAGGATTTCGAGTCCGATCAGGACGTGCGGTGGTGCCCCGGCTGCGGGGACTACGCGATCCTGAGCGTGGTGCAGAAGATGATGCCGGAACTGGGTATCCCCCGCGAGGACATCGTCTTCATCTCCGGAATCGGCTGCTCGAGCCGCTTCCCCTACTACATGAACACGTACGGCTTCCACACCATCCACGGCCGCGCACCCGCCATCGCCACCGGGCTCAAGGTGGCGAGACCGGAGCTGAAGATCTTCGTGATCACCGGTGACGGCGACGGGCTCAGCATCGGCGGCAACCATCTGCTGCACGTGCTCCGCCGCAACGTGGACGTGACGATCCTCCTGTTCAACAACCGGATCTACGGCCTCACCAAGGGCCAGTACTCGCCTACCAGCGAGCTCGGCAAGGTGACCAAGTCCACCCCGGCCGGCTCCGCCGATCGGCCGGTGAGTCCCTGCGCCTTCGCCCTGGCCACCGGTGCCACCTTCGTGGCTCGCACGGTGGATCGCAACGTGGGCCACATGGAGGAGACGCTCAAGCGCGCCGCCGCCCACAAGGGCGCCGCGTTCGTCGAGATTCTACAGAACTGCAACGTGTACAACGACATGGCGTGGGGCGTGCTGTACGAGCGGGAGTCGAAGGTGCTCCACGAGCTGCGGCTCGAGCACGGCAAGCCGCTCGTGTGGGGCCCGCCCGACGACCGCCGCGGTCTCGTGCTCGAGGGCGTGAAGCCGAAGGTTGTCCAGGTCAAGGACGTCCCGAAGAGCTCGCTGTGGGTGCACGACGAGACCGACGGAGGCACCGCGCTGGTGCTGGCCCAGCTCTGGGCACCCGACTATCCGATCCCGGTCGGGGTGCTCGCCAACAAGGCGGGCGAGACCACCTACGAGGAGATTCTTATCCAGCAGGAGCAGGCGGCGGTCTCCGAGCGGGGTCCCGGCGACATCGCCAAGCTGCTGATGTCGGGCGATACCTGGAAGATCGGCTGAGCCCTCGCCTCCGGCGAGCCCCGCCCTGACCCACCGCAGATCACCGGCCTCCCGAAGGGGGGCCGGTGGTATTTTGTCTGCCTGAGCCGCCCCCCATGACCCTGACCCCCCAGATCCTCCGCGCCCTCGAGGGCATCGTTGGCCGCGCCGGCCTCGTGGTCTCCCGCGAGGGGTTGCTCACCTACGAGTGCGACATGCATACCTTCTACAAGGGGGCGCCCGAGGCGGTGGCGCTGCCCGTGTCGGCCGAGCAGGTGGCCGCCATCGTCCGTCTCTGTCGCCGCGAGCACGTGCCGATCGTCCCGCGGGGATCGGGCACCGGACTGATCGGCGGGGCGATGGCGCCGGTGGGCGGGGTGATGGTCTCGACGACCCGCATGAACCGCATCCTCGAGCTGGACTTCCCGAACCGTTGCGCGACGGTGCAGCCCGGCCTGATCAATCTCTGGCTCAGCCAGGCCACGCGCGAGCACGGCTACTTCTTCGCGCCGGATCCGTCGAGCCAGATGGTCTCCTCGATCGGCGGCAACGCCTCGACCAACGCGGGTGGGCCCCACTGTCTCAAGTACGGGATCACCGTCAACCACGTCCTCGGCCTCGAGGTCGTCACCGGCGCGGGCGAGCTGGTGCGCCTCGGCGGCAAGGCCCACGAGCGTCCGGGCTACGACCTGACCGGGGTGATGGTGGGAGCCGAGGGCACCCTCGGGCTCGTGACCGCGGTGACGGTGCGGCTCACGCACGTGCCGGAGGGCGTGAAGACGATCCTCGCCTCGTTCTCGACCATCGAGGACGCGTCGGAGGCGGTGTCGGCCATCATCCGGGCCGGCATCATCCCGGCCGCGCTCGAGATGCTCGACGAGGTGGTCATCCGGGCCATCGAGGAGGGCGTCGGCGCGGGCTACCCCAAGGGTGCCGGCGCGGTGCTGCTCATCGAGCTCGACGGTCCGGCCGCCGAGATCGAGGCGCAGTCCGGCCCCATCGAGGCGATCTGTCGCGATCACCTCGCGCTGGAGATCCGGGTCGCCCAGAGCGAGGCCGAGCGGGCGCTGCTCTGGAAGGGACGCAAGGAGGCGGCGGGCGTCTTCGGTCGCCTGACCCCCAACTGGCTGCTGCAGGACGCGGTCGTCCCGCGCTCGAAGCTGCCCCAGATCATGAAGGAGCTGCTCGCGATCGCGGCGCGGCACCGGCTCGTCATCGCCAACGTGTTCCACGCCGGAGACGGCAATCTCCATCCGCTGATCTGCTACGACGACCGCGTGCCCGGCGAGCTCGATCGTGCCAAGCAGGCGAACGAGGAGTTGCTGGGAGCGTGCCTGCGCTTGGGCGGTAGCGTCACCGGCGAGCACGGGGTCGGACTCGACAAGTCCGGCAGCCTGTCGATGCAGTTCGCCGCCGCGGACCTGAACTTCATGGCCCGGCTGCGGCGCACGTTCGATCCCGACTCGATCATGAATCCGGGCAAGCTCCTGCCGTCGCACCCGGCCTGCGGAGAGGGATTCCGGCCGGCCGCGCGCCCGCTGCCCGCGGGCACGTGGATCTGAGCGTGGCGGTCGGGGCCCCCGCGCTGCACGAGGCGCTCGGCGACATCGCGGGGCGCGAGCATCTCCTGCGCGATCCGGCCGCGCTCGCGGAGCACGCGGTGGACGGGGTGACGCCCGCCGCGGTGATCCGTCCGGGCTCTGCCGACGAGGTGAGCCGCGTGCTCGGCCTGTGCACCGCCGAGCGGCTCGCGCTGGTGGTGCGCGGCTCGGGGACGGCGCTCGCCCTCGGCAACCCGCCGCGCCGGCTGGACCTGGTGCTCGACACGAGCCGGTTGCGGACGGTGCGGGACTACGTGCCCGAGGACATGGTGGCCACCGTGGACGCGGGCGTCACGCTCGACGCGCTCGCCGCGCACCTCGCCCCGCACCGGCAGATGCTCGCGCTCGATCCGCCCGGCGGCGGTTCGCGGAGCGTGGGCGGGGTGCTCGCCACGCACGCGAGCGGTCCCCTTCGCTTCCGCTACGGGACCGGGCGGGACCTCCTGCTGGGCGTCCGCTTCGTGCAGGCCGACGGCACGCTCACGTGGGGCGGTGCGAAGGTGGTCAAGTCGGTGACCGGCTACGACGTCCCGAAGCTGATGGTGGGCTCGCTCGGGACCCTGGGCGTGCTGGTGGAGGCCACGCTGCGCCTGCATCCGGTGCCGCTCGCGTCCCGCTCCTGGCGCCTGGGCTTTGGCTCCGCCGCCGCGGCGCGGGCCTTTCTCGCTGCGCTGCTCGACTCGACGCTCCAGCCGGATCGGGCCGCGCTGCTCGACGACGGCGGGCTACGGCGCGTCGAGCTCGCCCCCGACGCGGTGGTGCTGCTGATTGGCGTGAGCAGCGCGCCGGAGGCGGTGGAGAGCCAGGGGCAGGCGCTCGAGCGGCTCGCGCGGGCCCACCAGGGCCGCGCGGAGATCCTCGCGGACTCCGCCTGGCGGAGTCTCGGGGCCGCGGCGGCCGGTCCCGTGCTGCTTCGCGTCGCCGCCGAGCCGAGCCGGTTGCTCGACTGGGTGACCGCCGCGCAGTCGGCGGCGGCCCGGCTCGGCGTCGGTGTGTCCGTGCTCGCTCAGCCGGGACACGGAGTGGTCCAGGTCTCGCTCTGGGCCGCCTCGGATCCAGCTCGTATCGGGCGCGAGCTGATCGTGCCGCTTCGGCGGGCGGTCGAGGCCGAGGGCGGAAGCCTGGTCGTCGAGCGGGCCCCGGCGGAGCTGAAGGGCTCGTGTGAGGTGTGGGGTTCTATAGACAGAGAAATACTGGCGATTACGACTCGGATCAAGATGCAGTTCGATCCGGATGGCCTGCTCGCCCCGGGGCGCTTCGTGGGTGGGCTGTGAGCCAGGCTGCGCCGGGCCGGCTCGGGGCCTTCGACGCGCAGGACGCGCCGTCCATGGACGGCCTCCGCGCCTGCGTGCACTGCGGGATCTGCCTGCCCCAGTGCCCGACCTACCGGGTGCTGGGCGAGGAGATGGATTCGCCGCGCGGTCGAGTCTACCTCATGCGCGCCGCCGCCGAAGATCGGCTCGAGCTCACGCCCACGCTCGCGCACCACCTCGACCTCTGCCTCGGCTGTCGCGCGTGCGAGACGGCGTGTCCCTCCGGCGTGCCGTTCGGCCAGCTGCTCGAGGCCACCCGTGGTCAGCTCGAGCGCCGGGGCGTGACCGCGCCCGGACGCGACCGCAGCACCCTGCGGTTCCTCCTCGACGTGTTTCCGTACCCGGGCCGGCTCGGGCCGATGCTCCACGCGCTGCGCCTCTACCAGTGGTCCGGGATGCAGGCGATGGTCCGCGGTTTCGGCCTGCTCGCGCCGTTCCAGAAGCTGCAGGCGATGGAAGCGCTCCTGCCCCGTCTGCCCGCCCCGTCGGCTCCGCTGCCCGAGCTGATCCGGGCCCGCGGCACCCGGCGCGGCCGGGCCGGCCTCCTGCTTGGCTGCGTGCAGCGGTTCTTCTATCCCGACGTGAACGCCGACACCGCGCGGCTCCTCTCGGCCGCGGGCTACGAGGTCGTGGTGCCGCGCGGCCAGGAGTGCTGCGGGGCCCTACACCTGCACGCGGGGCAGATCGATGGCTTCCGGACGCTGGCGAGGCGCCTGATGTCCGCCTTTCGCGACGTCGACGTCGTGGTGGTGAACGCGGCTGGCTGCGGCTCGGCCATGAAGGAATACGGCCACTGGCTCGCCGACGAGGACGCGCGTGCGTTCTCGGAGCGCGTGCGCGACGTCACCGAGATCCTGGCCGGCGTGGACCTGCCGCTGGGGCCGCTGCGCGAGACCGTCACCTATCACGACGCCTGCCACCTCGCCCACGGCCAGCGCATCCGCACGCAGCCCCGCGAGCTGCTGCGGCGCATTCCCGGTGTCACGCTCGTCGATCTGCCGGACGCCGATCTCTGCTGCGGCAGCGCCGGAGTCTACAATGTGCTCGAGCCCGAGATGGCCTCGGAGCTCGGGCGACGGAAGGCCGCGTGCATCCGCGAGACCGGGGCCGGGACCGTGGTGGCCGGCAATCCCGGGTGCCTGATGCAGATCCGCCAGCATTGTCGCGCCGCGGGCCTCTCGGTC
>DATMMH010000066.1:0-23888 GCA_035569855.1 Candidatus Dormiibacterota bacterium | reverse complement strand
AGCGGCGCCGGCTGCGCAACGTCATCCACCTGACGATCGGGGGCTGCCTCGGGCCCTGCGCCCTCGCCAACGTGGCGCTGTTGCTCTTCGACGGCCAGGCCCAGTGGTTCCACTCGATCGACTCGGACGCGCTCGCGGTCGCCCTCTACGATCACGTGGAGGCGATGCTGGAGGCCAGCCGGTGCCTGCCGCCGCCCGCCGCGCTGGCGCCCTATCAGTTCACCGCGTCGGCCTGGCAGCCGCGTCCCGATGGGCAGCCCATCGACGACGCGCGGCCCTGGACCGGGACGCGGGCCCACGCCTGCGCGGCGACGCCGTCCGGGATGACCGCCGACGGCCAGTCGCTCACGGTGGACCGGGTCGTCGAGGTGATGCAGGGCCGGGCGGCCCTTCCGCGAAAGAACGGCGAGCTGGTGTTCGAGGAGCCCTGGCAGGGCCGCGTCTTCGGGATGGCGATCGCGCTGCACGAGCGCGGCCTCTACGAATGGGAGGAGTTCCGCCAGGCCCTCATCGCCCAGATCGCCCGAGCCGAGACCCGCCCCGCCCCGTTCGTCTACTACGAGATCTGGCTGACCACCTTCGAAGAACTACTCACACGCAAGCAGCTCGTGACCTCCGCCGAGTTGGACGAGACCACGTACCAGTTCGAGTTCGGCGAGCGCGACGACGTCTTCTGACCGGACGCCGGGCGAGGCCGCGGGCGCGGCGGGCGCGCTCCCGGGGACACGCTGACTCGCGGGCGGGTTTCCTGGTCTCGATGGGGCCACGAGACAACGGCAGCGGCTTCGTTGATGCGCAGAAGCCACGGTCCCCGGGAGCGCGCCCGCCGCGCCCGCGGCCTCGCCCGGCGTCCGGTCAGCCGGTGGGCGTGTGCCCCGATCAGCGCGACGCGGTGATCGGGGGAGGGGTCGAGAGGCGGTCGAGGGCGGGGAGGAGCTGGCCCATGATGCGGACCGGTAGCGCGCTCGTGAAGTGGAAGCGGGCGGCCTCCGAGCCCGGCACGTAGGCGGTGACGGTGCCGAAGTAGCGGTCGTCCAGCAGGAAGATGAACGTGGCCGCGCGGCTCACCACTCGCGATTCCACCACCGAGCCGTCCTTGGCGTACACGAAGTAGCGGTGATCGCCGGTGCCGGTCTTGCCGCTCACCGTGTGGCTCCCTCCGCCGGGCCGCGGAAGGGCGGGCTTGAGCCCGCGCGCCGTTCCCAGCTCCACCACCTGCGCCATGACCCCGCGCACCACCGCGGCCACCTCGGGCGCCATCACCTGGGTGGGCGGCGTCTCGGCGCGCGCCAGGGTCGTCTCGTAGGGCGTGCCGGTCGCGAACTCGAGCCGGTCGATCAGCACGGTCGGCTGGCGGATGCCGTCGTTGAGAATGATGCCCATCAGCTCCGCGAGGGCGGCGGGCCGGTCGCCCGAGCTGCCGATCGCGGTGGCGAGCGACGGGGTCAGCGAGGCGAACGGGTAGCCGAGCCGCTCCCAGCTCCGGTGGATGTCGAGGAAGGCCTCGAGCTCCAGCAGGCTGGCGATACGATGGTCCTGAGCGTTGCGATGGCGGGTCAGGAAGAGCCAGCCGTAGACCGCCTGCCGCTCGGCGCTGCTCGCCCGGAGCGTCTGTCCCATGCCGGCCCCGGGGTGCCGCCGCAAGTAGCCCACCAGCCACAGCTCGAGCGGATGCACGCCGGCCACGTACCCGCGGTCGGCGAGGGCCATGTTCTCGGGCGCCGCCTGCTCGTAGAGCTCCTCGATGGCCCGATCCGTGAGCGCGCGCTCGGGCAGGCGGCTCGCGAGCAGCCCGCGGAACACCTCGAGGCTCGCCTCCGGATACACCGAGCGAAGGGTGTGGGCGAGCGCCGACGGAGTCGGCCGGGCGCCGCTCAGCACGAGATCGAGCGCGGCCTCCCCGGCCAGCCCTTGGTACTTGCGGTAGAAGCGGCGGATGAACTCGCTGCCCTCACGATCCGCGAACCGGCTGAGATAGCGGTCGCGGCGCGGGTCCTCCGGATTGTCCAGCACGCGGGCCAGCGAGCCGGCGGGGCCGTACAGGTAGTGGCTCACCACGTCGCGCATCAGACGGATGAACACGAGGTTCACCGAGTTCTGGAACCCCTCGCGAATCGTGAGGACCTTCTTGTCGTCCTCGCGGTCGAAGTTGCCGAAGGTGTGGACCCCGCCGCCGGTGAAGAACGTCTCGCCCGGGCTCGCCGAGTAGCGGCGCTCGAGCGAGGCCTCCAGCATCGGCTGGAGCGCGCGGTCGGTCCCGCGCGCGTGGCTCAGGTACTCGATCGCCCAGGCGCCCAGGCGATCCCTGGCGTGAATGGGTACGGCGGCCAGCTCGGCGGGCGCCCGCCGCGCGTACCGATCGTGGAGCGCGGCGATCACCTCGAGATAGGAGACGAGCGTGCGCAGCTTGGCGGTGGAGCCGAGATCGATACGCGCGCCGCCGTTGATGTCGAGCGGCTGGTCGAGGTTGTCGGTCTGGATGCGCACGTGATTGACGCCTACGCCCCGCTCGTAGAGCGTCACGCTGTAGAGGACCCGCGCCGGATCGCCTCCGCCGAGCAGCTTGTCGCCCACCAGCCCCAGGCGGTCGAGGGTCGCGGGATCGCGCAGCGAGCGCAGGAGCCGATCCACCGTCTCCTGCGCGGGCGCGTCGAGCGTGCTGCGGGCGGTCAGGTCGAGCCGGTCGAGATCGTAGAGGGCGGGCACGCCCAGCATCCCGGTGAGCCGGCTGCGGACCAGGTTGGCGCCCTTGCGCTCCACGAAGGCGATGGGTGGCGCCGCGCCCCCGCGACGCAGATCGAGTCGCTGGGCGAGCGCGGCGTCGCGCAGGCCCGCGTCGATCACTCCGGCCCGCGCCATCACCCGGAGATAGCTGTCCGTGAATTCCTCGAGCCCCCGCGGGTTCTCGACGAGGTAGAAATACGGCCGCCGGGCGGCCAGGATCAGGCTCAGCGACCGCTTGAACACGAGGGCCCGCTCCGTGTCCGCCACCGCGGGCTTGCTCGTGAGCAACCGATTGGCCTCCGCGAAGCCGACGCCGTACCAGATGCGGAGCCCGTCGCCGATTCCGTGCACCTCGCCGTGGCCGGCCGCGGCGGCGAGCGGGAGGGAGTCGAGATAGTCCACCACGATCTGCCGGCGGGCGACCCGAGTGGTCGGGCCACCCTGGTAGGCGCGCAGACTGGCGGAGATCATCTGGCGGAGCTTGTCGGCGGCGGAGCGAGTGCGCCCGTCCGGCGAATGGCGGAGCTTCTCGAGCTGGGTCGGCAGCGTGCTCGCCCCGATCGAGTGGCGCTCGCGGGTGAGGCGCCCCACCGTCTCGACCCCGACCGCCTTGGCGAGCCGCCGCCAATCCACCGCCGGATTCCGGAACGGCTGCGTGCTGTCGAGCAACATGCGGTTCTCGATGAAGAGCAGGGTGTTGACGAGCAGCGGCGGGATCGTCTCGAAGCGCTCGTAGACCTGCTCCGGGTAGCGGGTCGCGTAGAGGGGATGACCCTCGCGGTCCAGGACCTCGAGGCCCGCGCGCGTCTTCTCGCGATAGGGTGGAAAGATTCCGAGCGCGGCGAGCCGCTCGAGCCCCGGGGAGAGACGGACCTGCTGGTCCACCCGGTACCCGCCCGCCTCGAGCCGGTCGACGAAGGTTGGCAGCCGCGTGTAGCCCAGCCGCTCGTCGTAGGGCCCGGAGCGGGGGAAGCGGGCGGTCGGGCTCGGCCCCGTCTCCACCCGGTACGTCAAGCTGCGGGCCGCCGCGGAGAGCACGAGGGCCTGCACGGTGGAGGTGCGGATCTCGACGACCCCGGCGAGCAGCGCGATGAGGGCGAGCACCAGGATCAGGACCGCCCGCCGCTGGAGCAGCTCGCGGATGCGCGCGAGCGGGGGAAGGGTCCGGCTGGCGCCGCCGAGGACCTCGCCCGGCATCACGCCGGTGGCGAAGGCGGGTTGACTTCCCAGGGCGGACCGCGAGGCAGAACGCGACGACGGGAAGAGACGTCTCAGCGAGAAGCGGGCGCCGGGGTCTTCCACTGACTGGTCAACCGTTCTTCGACGACGAACGTTCCTCTCTGCGAGTGATATCAAAGTCTAGCACGCGCTCGCACCACGCTGCTACCGCGAGCGCGTGCGCGTCCCGGCCCGCCGCCGCGACGAGCTGCACCGCGTACGGCAGGCCGAGCGGAGACACGCCGCACGGCAGGGAGATCGCGGGCACGCCGGCGAAGCTCCACGGCGCGCAGAACCAGGGATCGCCGGTGGCCCCGAGCCCCTCCGGCGCGGTCGACGGCGCGGTCGGCGACAGGAGCGCGTCGTACGCGGCGAGCCGCGGCATCACGTCCTCGCGGAAGGCGAGGCGCGCGCGCTGCGCCCGGACGTAGGCCACCGCCGGGCGCGTGAGCCCGCCCGCGATCAGCTCGCGGGTGCGGGGCCGATACTGGTCCGCGTGCGCGGCGTAGAGGTCTTCGTGATACGTGGCGGCCTCGACCTCGAGCACCGCGCGTCCCGCGCCGTGCACGCCCGCGAACGACGCGGGGAGTTTGATCTCATCCACGGTGGCGCCCGCCGCGATGAACCGCGTCGCGGCCGCGCGGACCTCGGCGGCCACCTCGGGGGTGGCCCGCTCGAGCAGCTCGGGCGCCAGCGCCAGACGGGGGGCCCGCGCCGCGGGCGCGTCCAGCGCGTGGCCGGCCATCACGCCCGCGGCGAGCGCCACGTCCGCCACCGCGCGGGCGAACACGCCCACGTGATCGAAGCTCCACGCGAGCGGGACCACGCCCTCGGCCGAGATCAGGCCGTGCGTGCCCTTGAAGCCGACCACGCCGCAGTACGCGGCGGGTCGAAGCACCGAGCCCACCGTCTGGGTCCCGAGCGCGAGCGGGGCCATGCGCGCGGCCACCGCGGCCGCCGAGCCGGAGGAGGAGCCGCCCGGCGTGTGCGCCGGGTTCCACGGGTTGCGGGTGGGCCCGGGCTCGAAGTAGGCGAACTCGGTGGTGTGGGCTTTGCCCACGATCACCGCGCCCGCCGCGCGCAACCGGGCCACCGAGGTCGCGTCCTCGGTCGCGCAGACGTGGAATGCGGGTGCCGCCCCGCACGTGGTGGTCATGCCCGCCACGTGAAAGATGTCCTTGACGCCGACCGGCACGCCGTGAAGCGGCCCGCGCGGACGTCCCGCGCGCGCCTCCGCCTCGCGCTCGCGCGCGGTCGCGCGCGCGCCCGCCTCGTCCACGTACGCCCACGCGCGCACGCCCGCGTCCTCCGCCGCGATGCGCGCGAGGCACGCTTCGAGCAGTGCGACCGGAGACAGCGCGCCGTCGACGATTCGTGCCGCCGCCGCCGTCGCCGTGAGTGATGCGAGGTCGTCCACGTTCATGGGGGACGATCATGCGGGCGCGACGAGAAGGCTGTCAAGACGCGGCCGGGTCCGCAGAAAGTGCGGTGAGGAGGGCGAGCACAGCAATAGGGCATTTCGTTGCCTAGCCACGGCACCGTGATGGGAGTCGGCAACGTGACACGAAAGCAAGAGCTTGATTCTACGAGTGAAGGTCCTTGGTACAGGACTTGCCCCGGAGAGGGCGTACGGATCAGGCAGGTCGAGGGCCGGTGATCGGGACGGCGTTTCGGTCCCTTCTCCACCGAGGCGTCGGGCCGGGCGCCGGCTTCTCGGCCTGTCTGGTCACGAGAGCGTGGGGACGCGCGAGCGCCAACTACAGGAGGATTTCGGATGAACGTCGAGAGAGACCAGTTCCGTATCGATCTGCGCTCCGCGAAGCTGTGCATGGAGCTCGATTGCAATACGATCTTCGACGCGGCCCGGTACCGGGACTGCCCGACCTGCGGCAGCGTCGAATTCTATCCGCTCGAGACGTGGCTCAATCGCGAGCGGGCCGAGAAAGCCTCCGCGCTGCGCGGGGCGGGCACCGAGCCGGGCGGCGGGTTCAAGTCGATCGCGCGCGCGACCTGGCTCGAGCGTGTGCGCGGGGCCGGGTCCGAGAGCGAGGTTCCGGGGCGCCTCCGCGCCCGGGCGGTCCAGCGGCGCCGAGCTGGCTGATCGCCCGGCCCATGCGCACGATCCTGATCGTCGACGATGACGCCTGGGTGCGCGCGCTGGTCCGCGACGTGCTCGCCGGCGACGGCTACCGCGTGCTCGAGGCCGCGGACGGCCAGGAGGCCATCCGGGTGGCCGCCGAGCACCCGGGGCCGATCCATCTGCTGCTGACCGACGTGGTGATGCCCGGCGTGAATGGGTGCGAGCTGGCCGCCGGGCTCTCCGGGCTGCTGCCGGGCCTGAAGGTCATGTTCATGTCGGCCTACGATCGCGACTTCCTGATGATGCGCGGGCTGCAGCCCAGCGGGCCGGTGATCACGAAGCCCTTCACGGTGGAGTATCTCGCCCGCCGGGTCGCCATGGTGCTCGGTGAGCGTCGTCGCGCCGCCGCGGTGGCCGACGTGGGGCTCGGCCGCTAGCCTGGATTGACGCGCGGCCCGGCTCGTTGTAAGAGCCGGGCCATGACTTCCCGATCATCGCGCGCTCCGCGGCTCCTCTTCCTCTCTGTGCTCCTCCTCGCCCTCGCTCCGTCGCCCGCCTTCGCCGGGCCAGCGTGCGCGGCCTCCGGCTGGCCACGGGGGACGCCGACCACGCTGGTGCTGTCCGGAGGCGGGGCCAAGGGCGCCTACGAGGCCGGCGTGGCCGCCGAGCTCCTCGAGCACGGCGTCACGATCCGCCTCGTGGCCGGCTCGTCCGCGGGAGCGCTCAACGCGGCGATGATCGCGGATGGCCGCCTCGACCGCCTCGAGACGCTCTGGCGCGGTCTCACCGGCGCGCGGGTCTACTCCCTGCGGCCGAGCGTCTTCTTCGCGGGTCTGTTGCCCGGCTGGCTCACGCTGCTCACGCTCGATCACGCGGGATCGCTCTTCGATCCGGCTCCGCTGCGCGAGCTGATCGACGCCTCGCTCGACCTCGATCGCATCCGCGCCTCGCCGGTACGCCTGCTCGTGGTGACGACCGACCTGGCCCGGCGCGAGCCCCGCTTCTTCGACAATCGCACCCTCACGCGCGAGGCGCTGATGGCGGCGGCCGCGGTGCCCGGCGCCTTCCCGGCGGTGGCGGTGGATGGGACGCTGCTGGTGGACGGCGGTCTCACCGGCCGCGCGCCGGTGCTGGAGGCGCTGGCCGCGGATCCCCACGTCGAGCGGGCGGTGGTGGTGATGAGCTACGCGACGGACGAACGGGGGAGCCCCCCGACCACGATGCGGCGAGCCCTCGAAGAGGCCTTCGAGATGGGCATGATCCATCAGATCCGGCGGGACGTGGAGCTGGCGCGCTTGAAGTTCCCCACGGTGGAGCTGCACCTGCTGACTCCGTCGGCGCCGCTCTCGCTGCGGCCGCTCGACTTCGATCCCGCCGCGATCGCCCGCGCGCTCGAGCGCGGGCGGGCGGACGCGGCGGCCTGCCTCAGCGGTTGGGAGACGCGCTGACCTGCAGCGGCCCGCTCTCGCGGACCAGGAAGTGCACCCGTCGGTTCCGGCCCTGGCAGGCCGGGGTCTTGTCGGCGCAGACGGTGCCGCCTTCGCCGCGCGAGACGATCGTGATGCGGCCGGCCGGGACACCCTTCGAGACGAGATAGTCCATCACCCACTTGGCGCGTCGTTGGGAAAGGGCGAGGTTCGCGGCGCGGGGGCCCGCCACGTCGGTGTAGCCCTCGATGATGACGAGCTGGCTCTCGTTGGCCTTGAGCCACGCCACCACCGCGTCGAGCGCCTTCAGGTCGGCGTGCTGCACGTGGATCTGTCCGGAGGCGAAGTGAAGATCGGGGAGCTCCGCGCGCGCGGAGAACTCCTCCAGCCGCTCGGGCCGGGGAGCCGGCCCGGCGGTGTCCGGGGTCGAGGCGTCAGGCGCGGGGGCCGCGTCTGGCCACACCGGAGCCGGAGGCGCCGGGGCGGGGGTGGTGACCGCGGCGGAGCGGGGCGGCTGGACCTGCTTCGCGCAGCCTAGCGCGGCGAGCGAGAGGGTCAGAGCGAGGAGCGCACCGAGTGGACGCATAGTGTCGGCTCGCCTCCTCAGGCCAGCTCGTGGCGCTCGGTGAGCCGGTCGTGCAGCATGCCCAACCCGAACTCCAGCTCGGTCGCCAGCGACTGGAGCTGATCGAGGCGATTGCCGTCCGGGCGCGTGTGTCCGTCTTCGAGCAGCCGTCCGTGACCCAGGACGGCGAGGCTCAGCAGGCTTGCTTTCGAGAACAGCCTCTCCACGTATTCGGCCAACACATCCTCGGGCTGCTCCATGTTGTTCTGCTCCTTTTCGAATCGGCTCGCCCCCGCATCGGGCCCGCCGGCATTTTGTCGTCACCTACTCGGCATAGGCCATGCCACCGACTTCGGGGCGGAATGGCTCGCATTTCCGGCCGCTTAGCCCGCGACACTCCGGCGCCGGCTCGTCAATGCGACAACAGGCCCGTCAAGGGCCCGTCACCGCGCGGACATGGCGCAAGGGCTGCGGAGATACTCGCGGAGGGCCCGGCGGATCGACGCGAAACCGATGCGGCGCCACGGGATCTCGTGCGGCCGGAACCAGCGCGCCTCGCTGACGTCGCTGCGCGCGGTGATGCGACCCGCGAGCCTCACCTCGTAGACCAGCCCGAGCACCGGGATGCCGCCGACTCCGTACTGGTCGAGCACGAAGCCGTGGAAGCGCACGCGGCGGACGCGTGCGCCCAGCTCCTCGCGCAGCTCGCGGCGCAGTCCGCGCTCCGGCCGCTCGCCGGCCTCGAGGAAGCCGCCCGCCAGATCCCAGGTCCCACGAAAGGGATCGGCGGCCCGTCGGCACAGGAGCAGGCCGCGCGGACCAACCACGATCGCCACCGTCGCGGGGACCGGGTTGTTGTAAAAGGTCCACGCGCAGCGCGGACAGCGCCAGCGCCTGAACCCGTGCTCGGAGACTGAGCGCAGACGCGCGCCACAGACCAGGCAGTGGCGCGGGGTCAGCGGCACCCCGTCTCAGTCACGACGGCCCGCCTCGAACTCGAGCTCGGTGCCGAGCGCCTCGTTGAAGCGGTTGGTGAAGTTGGCGGCCGCGATGGTCAGGGTGAGCTGCACGAGGGCTTCCGGCGTCAGGCGCTGCGCGAGCGTCGCGACCAGCGAGGCGTCCACCTGCACGCGCGTGGTCATCTCCTCCGCGTACCGGATCACGAGACGCTCGAGCTCGGAGAAGAGCGGGCTCACGGCGGATTCGCCGAGGGCGTCGAGCTGCGCCGCCGAGACACCGGCCTTGCGGCCCGCCGCGCTGTTGTGGGTGACGCAGTAGCGGCAGCGATTGAGCTGCGAGGCTCGGACGTACGCGAGGTAGCGCAGCTTGAGGTCGAGCGGCCCCTCGCGCAGTCGCGGGTACCAGTCGAGGAAGGGGGCCAGCGAGCGCGCGTGATGGGCCATCAGCCGGAAGATGTTGAGCACGCGACCGGACGCCGCCTCGAGCGTGTCGAACACCGTGCGGGTCCGATCGTCGACCTGGGTCCGATCGAGATAGGGGAGCCGGGCCGCCATCGGAAACATCTCCTGCGCGCCGGGGAAAAGCGGCGGGCGCGGTCCCGCGCGCGGCTCGGCGCGTGGTCGCATCATACTCGACCGCGTTGCCTTCAGACGATGGCCAGGTGGATCACCGCCCCCTCGAACACGAGCGCGGCGCCCCGGCGCCCGTCGAGCGAGAACTCGAGGAGCCGTCCCGCCCCCGCGTTGCCCCGCAGGGTGCCCGGGACACCGGCCGCCCCGCGGAGCAGGCCCTCCGTCCGCGCCCGCCCGGCCGTCTCGTCCCAGCCGCTCGGGGCTCGGCCGTAGGCATCGAGCGCGTAGGCGCGCAGCAGCTTGGGCCACTCGCGGCTGAAGAGTCCGGGGGAGTGGAAGGCATCCACGCCCGCAAGGTCCTGGCCCACGAAGACCGACGCGCCCACCGCGCCGGGCGCCGCCGCCATCTCCGGGGCCCGCGTCGCGGTGTCGAGATGCGCCTGCACCTCGGGTTTTTCGTACACCGCCTGATAGCTGCCGGTGGGCGAGGGGGCGGCCAGTCTCCGCGAGGCCGCCGCGACGCCCGACCAGATCTGGGATTGCTCGGCCCGACCGAAGAGTTGCGCGCGGACGCCGGGCTGGACCACGCTGCTCCGACTATCGAAGCCCGAGCGGACCTCGCTCCAGCGGCCCTGCTCCACGCAGTAGACCGAGATGTTGCGGGGCCCGCTCCGGGGCGGCAACAGCAGGTCCTCGCGCAGCACCCGGTTCTGCTTGCCGCCGATCAGGATCTCGCCGGCCAGGAGCAGCACGTAGGTCTTGCCGCGGTTCTCCGCGATCAGCTCCGGCACGCTCGCCTGCGCCCGCTCCACGACGGTCACCGCGCCGCGGGCCCGGCTCTCCTCGAAGGTGAGGACGTCGAGGGCGGGGGGCCCGGCGTTCTCCTTCGGCCGGAGCCAGAGGACCGAGATGGCACCCTGGTTGGCGGCCGCGCCGACCGAGAGGCCGCGCAGGGTCCGCGTCAGCTCCGGGCTCGTCTGGCCTTCGAGCGTAGGTGGATTTGCGACCCCGGCATCGGGTAGTATGCGAATACGATCTGCGAGAGCCAGGGCCGGGTACGAGACGGCCGTGGCGCCGGCGGCGCCGACGAGCTTCAGAAACGTGCGTCGCATCGAGTTCATGAGAGTTCCTCCCGACCCGCGCGAAGCGGGTATTTGCCCGCTTAGACCGGGGCCGGGTCACAAAGTTCCAACCGGAGGAGCGCGATGAAACGAATCCTGACGCTGGCCATCCTGCTGGCCCTTGTGTCGACGCCGCTGCTCTCCGTGACCGACGCGTGGGCCCGCGCGGGCGGGGGCAGCTCGGGCGGAAGCCGGGGCTCCCGCAGCTCCTCCGCGCCGGCTCAGCCGCAATCCAGCCCGGTCTCGCCGGGGCAGCCGACCTCGCCCCCGATGGTCCAGCCGCCGGCCCCGGCGCGTCCCGGCTGGGGCGGCATGCTGGGGGGGCTCCTGGTGGGCGGTCTGCTCGGCGGGCTCCTCTTCGGCGGCGCCGGCGGCGGCATCGGCATGCTCGAGATCCTCATCATCGGCGGCCTCGCCTGGATGGCCTTCTCGTACATGCGGCGCCACCAGCAGGCCGCGGCGCCTCAGGGCTACGCCACCCCGGGCGGCGGTAGCATCCCCACCAGCGGCCGCTACGATGCCGAGCCCGCCGGGGGGACCGCGACCCTCGAGGCTCCCCCCGGTCCGTCGGACCTAGCGCGCGGCCTCGGCTACATCCGCCAGATGGACGCGGGATTCGATCCGCGCGCGTTCGGGGAGACCGCGTCGGACGTCTTCTTCAAGATCCAGGGCGCGTGGACGGCGCGCGACATGAGCACCGTCGCGGCCCTGCTCACGCCCGAGATGCAGGGCTTGCTCCAGCGCGACTGCGATCGCTTGCGTGCCGGGCGCCGGATCAACCGGCTGGAGAACATCGCGGTCCGGTCCGCCGAGATCACCGAGGCGTGGCAGGAGACCGGGCAGGATTACGTCACGGTGCACTTCCTGGCGAGCCTGCTCGACTACACCACCGACGAGAGCGGCGCGGAGGTGCTCGAAGGCAATCGCACCGAGCCGGTGCAGTTCGAGGAGTACTGGACCTTCACGCGGCCGGTGGGGCCGGGCGCGTTCCGGCTCAGCGCGATCCAGCAGGCCTGAGGAGGGCCGGCTTGCCTCACCGGGAGACGAGCGCGAGCGTCTCCCGGAACGACGAGCGGTGCAGGACGAGGAGCGCCGCCACGTAGGTGACCGCCCCCGTCGGAACCAGGATCAGCAGGGCCACGCCTGGCGCGGTCGCGCCCGGCACGACCGCCCGGGCCACGGTCACCGCGGCCGCCATGAGCCCGGCCGCCACCGCGGGCCAGAGCATCGCGGCCGCGAAATCCCGCAGCGTCAGATCGATCACCTTCCCGGCCCGGTGCAGGGTGATCACGAACGCAACCGGATAGGCGGCCAGCCACGCCCCGGCCATCCCGACCGCGCCCCACCGCACCCCCACCAGGCAGGCGCCGACCACCACCGCCGCGGCGATGCACCCGTTTCCCGCGCTGACCGCGGGGCGGGAGATGCCCCACAGGACCGGCGGCAACAGCGTCGCCAGCATCCGGAGCGGCATGATCAGGGCCAGGATCCGCAGGATGGGCGCGGCCCCCGGCCACTGCGGGCCGAGCAGCAGGGCCACCGTCTCCGGCGCGGTGACCGCGAGCCCGACGAAGAGCGGGAAGGACATGACGCTCATGATGCGCGTGACCTTGAGCAGGTAGAAACGCACGTCGTCCAGACGGTCCTGCACGCGGGAGAACGCGGGCAGGCCGATCGAGTTGATGAAGCTCGCGGTCCGGTGCATCGGCATCGTGGCGAGGTCCTGGGCCACCGTGTAGAGGCCGAGCGTCGCCTCGCCCCAGAGCCGGCCCCCGATCGCCTTGTCGGCGTCGGTGAAGACCTGCCAGGCCGCGCGTTCGAGCGTGACCAGGCTGCCGAACGAGAGCGAGCGCTTCACCGCGGCCAGCGAGAACGACGGCCAGTACAGCGACGGAGCGAGCAGGTTCAGGCCGAGCACGGTGACCGCGGTCGCGCAGAGCCGTCCCCATACCAGCGCCCACACCCCCGCGCCGATCCAGGCCAGGGCCAGGGTGGTGAGCGCGCTCAGACAGGTGGCGACCAGCGTGACCATGGACTGGCTGCGGAAGTCGAGCCGCTGCTCGAGCCGGGCGCGCGGAAGCGTCTCGAACACGCAGAGCACGAAGAGCAGCGACAGCACGCGTACGATCGGAATCACCCGCGGCTCGTGGAAGAACTCCGCGACGAGCGGGGCGCCCAGCAGCAGGAGCCCCGCGCAGAGCAGATTGATCGCGATCACCACCCCGAAGACCTGGCGGAGGAAGGCGGGGTCCGGAGCCTGGTTCTGCACGAGCACCACGTCGAGGCCCAGGTCGTTGATTAGGTAGAGCGTGGTGGGCAGGATCACCGCCATCGCGAGGAGCCCGTAGTCGGCGGGCGAGAGGAGCCGGATCACCACGACCGTGACGATCCAGGACAGGGCCTGGCCGGCGAGGCGGGCGGCGGCCGCCCACCGGAGTGCGATCAGGGCTCTCTTGCCGACATCGGTACCGGGAGGGCTCACGCCCGTCCAGCGTAGCCGACGGCGATTTCCGGGCCAAGGAAAGAGCGGGGAGGGCATGAACAGACGGACCGGCCGTAGGCGGCCGTCGGGCAGAAAGTGCGCGGCCGCGGGTCAAGGTGTGCCGCTCGACGTGGTATCGTCGTCGCGATGCGACGGGTCCTGATCACCGGGATGAGCGGGCTCATCGGGGAGGCGGTCCGGCGCCGCCTCGACGGGCGCTGGGCCCTGCGTGCGCTGAACCGCCGGCCGCTGCCCGGGGTGGACTGCCATCAGGCCGACATCGGCGATCTCGAAGCGATCGCCCCCGCCTTCCGGGACGTGCACGCGGTGGTGCACCTGGCCGCGAACGTCGAGCCCGACCCGTCGTTCGAGGCGGTGCTGCGAGACAACGTGGTCGGCACCTACAACGTCTTCGAGGCCGCGCGCCGCGCCGGCGTCGCCCGCGTAGTCTACGCGAGCAGCGGCGCCACCGTGAGCAACTACGAGCGGGACGCGCCGTACGCTGCGCTGGCGGCCGGACGCTACGACGAGGTGCCGGAGTGGCCGGTGCTCACCCACGAGTCGCCGGTGCGGCCCCACGGGCTCTACGGCTGCAGCAAGATCTGGGGCGAGGCGCTGGCGCGGCACTTCGCGGACACGACCCCGATGTCGATGCTCTGCCTGCGCATCGGTGCGGTGAACCTCGAGGACCGCCCGACGAAGCCGCGCGAGTTCTCGGTGTGGTGCAGCCGGCGGGACATCGCGCAGGCGGTGGAGCGAAGCCTGCTCGCGCCCCCGGACCTTCGCTTCGGCGTGTTCTTCGTCGCCTCCGACAACGCGTGGAGCTATCGCGATCTCGCCCACACCCGGGCGACGCTGGGCTACGAGCCGGAGGATCGCGCGGAAGACCACCGACGCCCCGCCACGCCGTGAAGCTCGTCTCCTGGAACGTGAACGGGCTGCGGGCGGCGTGGAAGAGGGACTTCTCCGGCTTTCTGGCCGCCCAGGACGCCGACGTGGTATGCCTGCAGGAGACCAAGATCCAGGCCGAGCAGGTCACCGACGAGATGAGGACGCCGGGCGGCTACCGCAGCGACTGGAGCTTCGCCGAGCGCAGAGGCTACAGCGGCGTGGTCACCTACACCCGGTCGGAGCCGATCGCGGTGAGCACGGGCTGCGAGGCGCCGGTGCTCGACCGCGAGGGGCGCCTCGTGCACACGGAGTTCGCGGACTTCCACCTCTTCAACGTGTACTTCCCCAACGGGGGCATGGGGCCGGAGCGGTTGCAGCACAAGCTCGCGTTCTACGAGGCCTTCCTCACCTTCGCGGAAAGCTTGCGCAAGCGGGGCAAGGGGCTCGTGGTGTGCGGCGACGTCAACACCGCACACACCGAGATCGACCTGGCCCGCCCGAAGGAGAACGAGAAGACCTCGGGGTTCATGCCGGCGGAGCGGGCGTGGGTGACGCGCTTCATCGAGGCGGGCTATCACGACACCTTCCGTCTCTTCACCGCGGAGCCCGGCCACTATACCTGGTGGGACCTCAAGACCGGCTCGCGCGCCCGGAACCTCGGCTGGCGCATCGACTACTTCTTCGTCTCCGCCGAGCTGCGGGACCGGGTGCGCGGCGCCGCGATCCTGCCCCACGTCCTGGGCTCGGACCACTGCCCGATCACCCTGACCCTCGCCTAGCGAGTGGCCGGCCGGTGATGCTATTCTGGCCGCCGTGAGTCAAACCGCCGATCTCGCGATCATCGGGGGTGGCATCGTCGGCCTCGCGACCGCGATCGCGCTCAGCGAGGCCCATCCCCGTCTCCGGCTGATCATGCTGGAGAAAGAGCCGCACATCGCCTCGCACCAGACCGGCCACAACAGCGGGGTCATCCACTCCGGCATCTACTACAAGCCCGGCTCGCTCAAGGCCCGGCTCACCGTCGACGGGGCTCGCCGCATGAAGCAGTTCTGCGACACCAACGGGCTCAAGTGGGAAGCCTGCGGCAAGGTGATCGTGGCGACCGACGAGAAGGAGCTGCCGCGCCTCGCGAACATCTACGAGCGCGGGCAGGCCAACGGGTTGAGCGGCCTCAAGATGCTCTCCGCCGAGGAGGTCCGAGAGTACGAGCCCAACTGCCGCGCGGTGCGCGCGATCCACGTGCCCGAGACCGGCATCGTGGACTACGTCCAGGTGGCGGGCAAGATGGCGGAGCTGCTCCAGCAGCGCGGCGCCCGCATCCTGACCTCCGCCCGTGTCTCCGCCATCCGGCGGCAGGGGAGCGGCCTCGTGCTCGAGAGTGCCCAGGGGCCGGTTGAGGCCCGCTATCTCGTCAACTGCGGCGGGCTCCACTCCGACCGGGTGGCCGAGCTGATGGGTGTGACGCCGGAGGTGCGGATCATCCCGTTCCGCGGCGAGTACTACATGCTGCGCGCGGAGCGCCGGTCGATCGTGCGCGGCCTGATCTACCCGGTGCCCGATCCCGAGTTCCCGTTCCTCGGCGTGCACTTCACCCGCACGATCCACGGCGACGTGGAGGCGGGGCCGAACGCGGTGCTCGCGTTCGCGCGCGAGGGCTATTCGCTCGGCACGGTGCGGCCCGGCGAGCTCCTCGACACGCTCGGCTACGCGGGCTTCTGGCGCATGGCCCGGAAATACTGGCGGGTCGGCGCGTTCGAGATGTACCGCTCGGCCAGCAAGGCCGCCTTCGTGCGCTCGCTCCAGAAGCTGGTGCCGGACATCGCGGTCGGCGATCTGGAGCGGGGCGGGGCGGGGGTGCGGGCGCAGGCGGTGGCGCCCGACGGCGGCCTGGTGGACGACTTCAAGATCAGCGTGACGCCCGGCGCGGTGCACGTGGTCAATGCGCCCTCGCCCGCGGCCACCGCGTCGCTGGCCATCGGCCGGCACGTGGCCGGCCTGGCCGCCGAGACCTTTGGCCTCGGCGCGGCCTAGGCCCTACTTCTTCGGGAGCTTGTCCTCGACCTCGCGCAGCCGATCCTCGGCCGCGAGCATCCGGGTGGCGAGATCCCGGATCAGGGCCAGGGCCAGGGCCGGGTTGGCGCGCACGAGGTGATCGAGCCGGTTGGCGGGAATCACCATCAGGGTGACCGCGTCGGCCGCGATCGCGGTGGCCGAGCGGGGCGCGTTGCGGAACAAGGCGAGGTGCCCGAGGATCTCACCCTTGGCGAGCGTGTTCAGGAGGCGTTCCTCGCCGCCGAGCTGCTTGCGGATCTCGACCCTCCCGATGTGCACCATGAACGCCTCGCCCTTGGCGTCGTCGCCCTCGCGAAAGATGACGTCCCCGGGCTGAAAGGTCTTGGTCGGTATCTCCCCGATCTGGCGGCTCATGGCTCCAGCCTTTGGTATAGAATGGCCCGCAGTGGGCCTATGATACTGCGTCTGGCGCTGTCCGTGATGGCCGTGATCATGACGACAGCCGCGGTCGTCACTCCCGCCCGGGCCCAGAGAGCCATCACCGTCCAGGAGGCCCTGCTCCGCGCCAAGCCGGCGGTGGTGCTGGTGGTCTCCGAGGTCTCCTCGGAGGTCATCCTGGACTGTGGCGCCGGCCCGGTCAAGGTCACCCCCCCGGTGTTCCGGGAGACCGGCACCGGCTGGTTCCTCGACGACTCGGGCTGGCTGATGACCAACGGCCACGTGGTCCAGCCCGCGTACGAGCCGCCCCGCTGGCTGGCCAATCAGCAGGCCCAGCGGGCGGTCGTCACGGCCTGCCTGCCGCCCGTGCTGAAGAAGATGGGGCTCGAGCCGGGCGACCAGCCGGACACCGAGGAGAGGGCCAAGCGCAAGCTGCTCGACACCGTGCTGCCCTCCGCCAAGGTCAATCTTCTGCCCCAGGTCTTCGTGGTCACCGCCAAGGGGCGGTTCAAGGGCGAGGTGAAGAAGTACAGCCCTCCCGTGAACGAGATGTCGGGTCGCGACCTGGCCCTGCTGAAGGTGCCCGGTGAGAACTACCCCACGCTCTCGCTGGCCGACTCCAAGGGCGCCCAGATCGGCGACCCGGTGCACATCATCGGCTTCCCGGGCGTGGTGCTCTCGCACGAGCTGTTGAACCAATCGGCCATGATCGAGGCCTCCGTCACCAACGGCGCGGTGTCGGGCTTCAAGCAGGACCGCAACAACAACACCGTGATCCAGACCGACGCGCCCGCCGCGTGGGGCAACTCGGGCGGGCCTGCGGTGGACGACCGGGGCAACGTCGTCGGCGTGCTGACATTCGTCTCGCTGGCTCCCGGCCCCGAGGGCTCCATCGTCCAGGGCTTCAACTTCGTCATCCCCTCGGCGGCGGTGATGGACTTCATCAAGGACACGCCGGTCAAGGTCAACCGCGGGAGCAAGTTCAACGAGGCCTGGTATGCCGGGCTTAACGCCTTCTTCGGTGACGATTGGAAGGGCGCGCTGCGCCGTTTCGAGGAAGCCGACAAGCTCCACCCGAACCTGCCCGACGTGCGGCGCATGCTGTCGGAGGCGACCGCGAAGGTGAAGAATCCGCCGCCCAAGCCCTTCCCGTGGTTCTGGGTGGCCATCGGCGTCACGCTGGTGAGCGCGGGCGGCTACGGCGGCCAGGTGCTGCACCGCTGGAACAAGAATCGCTATCGCGTACATCCCTCCGAGGTCGTGCGGCTCGCGGAGGGCGGCCGGCCTCCCGTCATTCTCGATGTGCGCCGCGCCGACTCCTACGAGCAGCTGCCGCTCAAGATCAAGGACTCGGTGCGGGTGGCGCCCGAGGATCTCGCGGCCAGCCTGGCCGGTCTCGATCTCGACATGACCCGCCCGGTGGTCGCCTACTGCACCTGACCCGACGAGGAGACCAGCGCCCGGGTGGCGCGCGAGCTGAGGAAGATGGGATTCAAGAACGTGCGCATCCTCAAGGGCGGCCTGGGCGCCTGGACCAACGCGGGGCTGCCGATCGAGACACGCTCCGACCTCTCGCAGGTGGGGGTGGAGCTCTACAAGGCCCTCGCGGGCGGCAACTCCTAGAAGCCGACCGCCCCGCCGTCCGCCCGCGGATCGGAGGCGCCGACCAGCCCGCCTTCCTCCGGCGCCATCCAGATGGCGTGCGCGTGCCCGAAGAGATCGTCCCACTCCTCGCCGACCTTGACCTCGTGGCCGCGGCGTTCCAGATCGCGGGCCAGCTCCGGAGCGTAGCGGCCCTCGAGGCTCAGCGCGCGGGACGCGGCGCCCCAGGTGCGCCCGTAGAGCCAGCGTGGCGCCTCCACCGCGGCCTGGAGCCCGAGCCGCCGGAAGAGCCGTCGGGTCAGGATCGCGGCCTGGGTCTGGGGCTGGCCCTCGCCCCCCATCGTGCCGTAGGCCAGCCGCGGGCGGCCTCCCTCGAGGTACATCGAGGGGATCAGCGTGTGCGCGGTGCGCTTGCCCGGCGCCAGCGCGTTGACGTGACCGGGATCGAGGGAGAAGAACGAGCCGCGGTTCTGCAGCACCACGCCGGTGTCGCCGGCCACCAACCCCGAGCCGAACGTGAAGTAGAGCGACTGGATCAATGAGATCGCGTTGCCCTCGCGGTCGGCGGTGACCAGCGCGATGGTGTCGCCGCCCGCCGCCGCGGCGGGCTGGGGCGTGCGCGCGCGCTCGCGCGAGATCAGCCGGCCCCGCGCCTGCAGCCGATCGCGGGCGATCAGCTCGGTGGCCGCGATGCGCATGGAGGCGGGATCGGTCAGGTGCCGGTCACGGTCCTCGAAGGCGAGCTTGGTCGCCTCCACGAGGACGTGGACGAAGTCCGCCTCGGGTAGCGCCGCCATGTCCCACTGCTCGGTCATGCCGAGGATCGCGAGGGCCGAGAACCCCTGGGTCGGCGGAGGGAAGCTCGCCACCTGGCCCTCGGCATAGGCCATGCGGAGCGGCTCCACCCAGTCCGAGCGGTGCTCGGCCAGGTCTTCGAGGGCGAGCGGGCTGCCCGCCTCGGCCGCCGCGGCGACCAGGCGCCGGGCCACGTCGCCCCGGTAGAAGGCCTCCGGCCCCTCGTCGCTCACCAGCTCGAGCGTCCGCGCCAGAGCGCTCTGCACGAGCGGCCCGCGCCGCAGCACGTCCGGGTGATAGAGGGGCCAGAGCCCGCGCCGGACCACCTCGGGGGCGTGCTCGCCGAAGAGATCCGGCTCGCGCGGCGGCGGCATCCGCTGGCCGTCGGAGGCCGAGAAGCCCTCGCGGGCGTAGAGGTGGGCGTCCGCGAGCAGGCTCTTCCAGCCGAGTGAGGTGCCCATCGAGCGGAGGCTGTACTGATGCGCCTGCCACCAGCCGTCGACCACCCCCGGCACGGTCAGGGCCGCCGGCCCACCGCGGGTCGGCAGAGCACTCGTGATACCGCGGGCCGCGTACCAGTCGATCGAGGCCGCGCGGGCCGCGCGCCCGATGGCGCAGAGGGCGCGCAGGCTCTGCCGACGCGCGTCGTAGATCAGCCACACGTTGTCGCCGCCGAGGCCGTTGTTGTGCGGGTAGACCACCGCGATGGTGGCGGCCGCCGCGATGGCCGCGTCGAGCGCATTGCCGCCGGCGCGGAGCGCGGCCACGCCGGACTGGGTAGCGAGCAGGTGGGGCGTCGCCACCATGCCGCGCGGAGCGCGCGACTCGGGCCAGCGGGTGGTCATGCCGGGGACGCCTCATCCCGGCACGCGCAGACGTAGAGCGCCCTCTCCCCCGCGAAGGGGAGAGGGCCGGGGAAGGGGGCGCCGTCCGTCGGAGCTACGAGCAGCCGGTGGTGGTGCCGCAGGTGATGCACTTGAGACAGGTGCCGTTGCGCACCATCGTGAACTGGCCGCAGTCGCCACACGGGTCGCCCTCGTAGCCCTTGAGCCGGGCCATCTCGGACGCGGAGAGGAGCTTCAGGCTGGACGCGGCGGCCTGGGCCACCGGCCCGCTACCCCCGCTCATCGGCGCGATCGCCCGCGCGGTGAGCGGCCGGCCGGTCGTGGCCGTCGGGACGGGCGGCGCGGGGGCCGCGGATGCGGGCGCGACGGTCGGAGTGGTCGCCACCGGCCCCTCGCCGGGCCGGCTGCCGATGGCGTCCGCGCGCAGCTCTTCCTCGAGCACGTGCGAGAGATCGGTGCGCCCGAGGTAGGTGATGGCCAGCTCGCGGAACACGTAGTCGATCACCGAGGTCGACATCTTGATGCGGTCGTTGCCCTTCACCATGCCGTTGGGCTCGAAGCGGGTGAAGACGAAGGCATCCACGAACTCCTCGAGCGGGACCCCGTGCTGCAGGCCCAGCGAGATCGCGATCGCGAAGCAGTTCATCAGCGAACGGAAGGCCGCCCCTTCCTTGTGCATGTCGAGGAAGATCTCGCCGACCGTGCCGTCCTCGTACTCGCCGGTGCGGAGATAGACCTTGTGGCCGCCCACCACCGCCTTCTGGGTGTAGCCGGAGCGCCGGTCGGGCAGCCGGTGGCGCTCGCGCAGGTACTGGGTCACCACCCGCTCGGTCATCTTCTCGGCGACCGCCTCCACGTCGGCGGCCGCGGCCCGCTCCTCCTCCTCGTCGGTGGTGGAGTTGAGCGGCTGCGAGAGCTTGGAGCCGTCGCGGTAGAGGGCGACCGCCTTGAGCATCCCGCGCCAGGAAAGGTCGTACGCCCACTTGACGTCCTCGATGGTGGCGTCCTGCGGCATGTTGATCGTCTTGCTGATCGCGCCCGAGATGAAGGGCTGGGCCGCCGCCATCATGCGGATGTGGGCCTCGGTGCGGATGAAGCGCTCGCCCCGCTTGCCGCAGCGGTTGGCGCAGTCGAAGACGGGCAGGTGCTCGGCCTTGAGGTGCGGCGCGCCCTCCACGGTCATGGTGCCGCAGCAGTAGTCGTTGGCCGCCTCGATCTCGGCGGGGGTGAAGCCGAGCGCGCGCAGCAGGTTGCCGTTCCACTCGGCGAGCCGGGCCTCGTTCAGCCCGAGCTGGGTCGCGACGTAGCCGTCGCCGAGCGTCCACCCGTTGAAGGCGAACGAGATGTCGAAGGCGGTCTCGACCGCGGCCTCGATGCGCTGAAGGCCCGCCTCGTCGAAGCCCTTCGCCCGCAGCGAGTCGTGATTGATGGCGGGCGCACCCTGCAGCGTCTTGCGGCCCACGCAGTAGGCCACGATGTCGTCGATCTCGCCCGCGCGGTAGCCGAGCGTCTCCAGGGCCAGGGGCAGGCTCTGGTTGATGATCTTGAAGTAGCCGCCGCCGGCCAGCTTCTTGAACTTCACCAGCGCGAAATCGGGCTCGATGCCGGTGGTGTCGCAGTCCATGACGAGCCCGATGGTGCCGGTGGGCGCCAGCACCGTGACCTGCGCGTTGCGGTAGCCGAACTGCTCGCCCAGGCTCACCGCGCGATCCCACGTCTCGCGGGCGGCCTGCAACAGCGGCGCCGGGCAGTGGGCCGGATCGATGCCGGTCGGGGCGATGCTGAGGTCTTCGTACTCCGCCCCCGGCGCGCTGTAGGCGGCGCGCCGGTGATTGCGCATCACCCGCAGCATGTGCTGCCGGTTGCGCTGATAGCCGGGGAAGGCGCCGAGATCGCGCGCCATCTCCGCGGAGGTGGCGTAGGCCTCTCCGCACATGACCGCGGTCAGCGCCCCGCAGATGGCCGCCGCGTCCGGCGAGTCGTACGCGATGCCCTTGCGCATGAGCACGGTGCCCATGTTGGCGTAGCCGAGCCCCAGGGTACGGAAGTCCCAGCTGCGCTGCGCGATCGCGGGGCTCGGATAGGCCGCCATCAGCACGCTGATCTCGAGCACCGCCGTCCACAGCCGGCAGGCGTGGCGGAAGCCGTCGACGTCGAAGCTGCCGTCCTCGCGGAGGAACTTCACCAGGTTGATCGAGGCCAGGTTGCAGGCGGTGTCGTCGAGGAAGAGGTACTCCGAGCAGTTGTGCACGATCAGCCCGCCCGCCACGAAGTGATGCGTGGTCTCCTCGGTCAGGTCGAAGACGTCCGCCTCCCCGGCCGGCTCGACCGAGGCCACCTCGTCGGTGAGGTCGTCCGGGGCGGCCGGCTCCTCGCCGTTGACGCGCGCGAGGGCCAGCGCCTTCGGGCTGCCCGCATAGAAGCCGATCTCCCGCTCGAACAGCACCCGGGAGGCCCGGCCGATGCGAAGCGAATGGGTGGGATGCGGTCGCGCCGGCGTCGCCTCGGCCAGTCGGGTCTCCTCGTACAGGCGCGACTTGATGCCGAAGCCCAGCAGCAAGAGCTGGGTCTGGCGGAGCAGCTCGAGCGAGGTCGAGTCGAGCGAGATGTAGCGCGACTGCTCGCCGTAGTTGGCCACCGAGCCGTCGGCGGTGAAGAGCCCGCGAAGGACCGCGGCCAGGGTCGGTCGGTCGAGACCGAAGACGGCGGGCGCGAAGCGGGTGTTCGCCGCGCCGTCGTCCAGGATAGCGAACTCCCGGAAGAGATTCACGGTGGGCGGGGCGGACAGCGCGAGGCGGGCGATGGAGGCGCTGCGGGTGACGCCGGGGCCCTCCGCGCGGCTGCCAGCGCCCACCGCCTGCAGCGCCGACCGCTCCGCGTTGACCGCGCCCGCGATGGCGGCCAGCACCGGCGACTCCGCCGCGTCCGTCGTGAGCACGAGCGACTCCTGCGCTTGGCCGTTGACCGTCGAATGGGTGAGGTAGCCCTCGGCCACCGCGACCCCGATGCCCAGCGCGAGGTCGGAGGCGAGCCAGCGCCGGCCGAAGCCCGCGCCCCGCAGCATGAGGCGGTTGCCCGGGGTGAGGTCCTGCACCGCCATGTCCCCGCGGCCCACCGTGAGCACGCGGTGGTCGCCGGTGATCCGCACGCGGTAGCCGAGGCGCGTCCGCAGATCGAAGACCGGCTTGCGGCCGGTGGGGAAGATCCGGGTCACCGGATGGGGCTGGCCGTCGGAGCCGATGATGCGCGCGCTCTGGCCCACCAGGGCGTCGATACGCCGCCAGCCCTCGGACGTCGCGACCAGGGTCTCACCGGTCACGCACGGGTTGCTGGCGTTGATCCGGCCGTCCTCCGGGCAGGTATGCCACTCGTTGATCGTGGTGTCGTACTGGACGCCGGGATCGGCGCAGGCCCACGCCGCGTGGGCGATCTCGTCCCAGAGCTGCTCGGCGGGCACGTGCCCGGCGCTCCGGCCGTCGGTGCGGCGGGTCAGCTCCCACTGGCCTTTCCGCGCGAGCACGTCGAAGAACGCGTTGGGCACCCGCACGCTGTTGTTGGAGTTCTGGCCGGAGACGGTGTAGTAGGCCTCGCTGTCCCAGTCGGTGTCGTACTCCGGGAAGTCGATCTCGCGCACGCCCTGGCCGGCCAGCTGCGTCACCCGCTGGATGTAGCCCTCCGGCACCATCGCGGCGCGCGCTTCCCGCACCGCCGAGCGCAGCACGGGGTTCTTGCGCGGATCGGTCTCGATGCCCGCCGGGGTGCGGGCCGCGCCCAGCACCGCCTGCAGGCGTCGCTTGGTGAGCCGCGAGCCCGCCACCAGCGCCGCCACCTTCTGCTCCTCCACGACCTTCCAGCGGATGAAGTTCAGGATGTCCGGATGGTCGAGATTCAGGATCACCATCTTGGCGGCCCGCCGGGTGGTGCCGCCCGACTTGATGGCGCCCGCCGCCCGGTCGCCGATGCGCAGGAAGGACATCAGCCCGGAGGACTTGCCGCCGCCCGACAGGGGCTCGTTCTCTCCACGCAGCGAGGAGAAGTTCGTCCCGCTGCCCGAGCCGTACTTGAAGATGCGGGCCTCGCGGGTCCAGAGATCCATGATGCCGCCGTCGTTGACCAGGTCGTCGGACACGGACTGGATGAAGCAGTTGTGGACGA
>DATMMH010000065.1:0-3632 GCA_035569855.1 Candidatus Dormiibacterota bacterium | reverse complement strand
GCGGCCACCGACCACGCGATCGGCCGATCGCAGCTGTCGCCCGCGTCGGCGGTGGCGGTCGTCGCGGTCCCGACCGCGTGCTACCTCGCGAGCGTGTGGATCCTCGTGATCGCGCCGCTGCGCCGCGCGCGCCGCTAGGCGCGGCCTCGGCGCGCCGGCCCCCGGGACGCCGGGAGCCGGCGCGGTGGCGACGGCCGGGCTACGGCGCGACGGAGATCTTGTCGAAGAAGAGGTAGAACGAGGGGTGGAGCTTGAAGCCGGTCACCTTCTTGGTGCCCGCCGCGTTCTGCACCGCGTTGTCCACGAAGATCCACGGCGCGTCGTCCACCACCAGCTTCTGCACCTGCCGGTAGAGATCGCCGCGCTTCTTGAGATCGGTGATGCGGCTCGCCTCCGCGAGCAGCTTGTCGACCTCCGGATTCGCGTAGGCGCCGCCGCGGAAGCCGCCCTTGCCGTCGATGGTGAGGCTCAGCATCGGGGCGGGATCGCCCGGATCCAGCATGAACGACATCGCCCCCATGTCCGCGTCCTGGCCGAAGCCCTTGCCGTACTTGTTGAGATAGGCGCCCCACTCGAAGGTCTGGATGGAGGCCTGCACGCCGACCGCGGCCAGGTCCGCCTGGATGGCCTGGGCCATGGTCTTGGGAGACTGCATGCCCGATCCCGACTCCGGGATCCAGAACACCGCGGAGAAGCCGTTCGGGTAGCCGGCGTCGGCGAGCAGCTTCTTGGCCCGCGCCGGATCATAGGGATACTTGGTCACCTGGTCGGTGAAGGCCCAGGTGATCGACGGCGGAATCGGCCCGATGGCCGCGGTGGCGGTCTTCTTCAGGATATCGCCCGCGATCGCGTCCCGGTTCACCGCGTAGTTGACGGCCCGCCGCACCCGCACGTCGTTGAACGGCTTCTTCTCGGTGTTGAGCGTCACCCACCAGATGTGCGGGCCCGGCTGCTCGTAGTAGACGAGCTTCGGATCCTTCCTCACCTGCGCCACGTTGTCCGGCGGCACGTCCACGATGAAGTCTACCCCGCCCGAGAGCAGCTCGGTCACCCGGGTCTGCTCCTCGACCAAGGGCCGGAAGACGAGGCCGTCGAGCTTCGGCCGGCCGCCCCAGTAGCCGGGGTTCGCCTCCAGCACGATGCGCACGTTCTTGTCCCAGCTCACGAACTTGAACGGCCCGGTGCCGACCGGGTGGCTCGGGAACTCCTTCCCCCACTTCTTCACCGCGGCCGGGCTCACGATCCGGCCGGTGTTGAGCGTGAGGTTGTTGAGCAGCGGGGAGAATGGCTGCTTCAGCGTGAAGCGGACGGTGGACGGGTCGACCACCGTGACCTCTTTGATCGCGCCGTAGTAGAAGGACGCGAACGGGAACGGCCCGGTCTCGGCAAACGGATGCTTGGGATCGAGCAGCCGGTCGTAGGTGAACTTCACCGCGTCGGCGTCGAACGGGGTGCCGTCGTGGAACGTCACGTTCTTGCGCAGGGTGAAGGTGTAGACGAGCCCGTCGGGCGACATCTTCCACGAGGTCGCCAGACCCGGCTCCTGGGTGAACGAGCCTTCCTTGAAGCGGATCAAGGTGTCGTACACGCTCGAGAGCACCCGCATCGAGTTGATGTCGGTGAGCTGCCCCGGATCCATCGACGTGGGCTCGGCCACGAGCCCCACCACGAGCGTCTTGCCCGCCGCCACCGCGCCCGGCCCGCTCGATCCCGCGAGCGCCGCCGCGAGCACCATCCCCATCACCAGCACCTTCCGCCATGCTCTCATCGCGTCTTCTCCTCCTTGCGCACTCCGGACAGGAATTGGACTACCGCAGTCGCGGGTCGAGCGCGTCGCGCAGCCCGTCGCCCACGAGGTTACAGCCCAGGACCAGGATGAAGATGGCCAGCCCGGGGATGGCGGCCACGTGGGCCGCCACCGTGATGAACTGGCGGCCGTCCGCCAGCATCGTGCCCCAGTCCGCGGTCGGTGGCTGGGCGCCGAGCCCGATGAAGCTGAGCCCCGCGCTCTCCGTGATCATGACCCCGATGTTCATCGACACGAACACGAGGATGGGTCCGACGATGCCGGGCAGCACGTGGCGGCGCAGGATGCGCCCTTCGGTCGAGCCCACCGCGCGGGCCGCCTCGACGAACTCCTGTTCACGGAGTAAGAGCACCGCTCCCCGGACGCCGCGCGCGTAGAACGATACGTTGACCAGCGCCACCGCGATCATCGCGTTCACCAGTCCGGGACCGAGCGAGGCCACCAGCAGCATCGCGAGCAGGATGTAGGGAAACGCCATGATCAGGTCGATGCCGCGCATCACGAGGTTGTCGGTCACGCCGCCGTAGAAGCCGGTGATCAGTCCCACCGCGGTGCCCGCGGCCATCGCGAGCAGCGTGGCCAGCACCCCCACCGCGAGGGAGACCCGCGCGCCCCAGATCACCCGGCTCAGCAGGTCGCGGCCGAGATGATCGGAGCCGAGCGGGTAGCCCGGGGCGAGCGGTGGGGCCAGCCGGCGGCTCGGCTGGGTGCGGTTGGGATCGGCCAGCGGCAGCACCGGCGCGAGCACCGCGAGGAGCGCGACGCCGAGCACGATCACCACCCCGGCCGCGCGGCAGCGGCTCCGGCGCCGGGCGGCCGGCGCGCTAGGCATGGCGCACCCGCGGATCCACGCACACGTAGAGCAGGTCGGTGGCCAGGTTGATCGCCACGTAGGTCGTGGCGATCAGCAGCACGCCGCCCTGGACCAGCGGGAAGTCGCGCGTGAGGATCGCGTTGACCATCATGAACCCGATGCCCGGCCAGCTGAACACGGTCTCCACGTAGACCGCGCCGGCCAGCAGGTAGCCCACCTCGAGCCCGAGCACGGTGACCAGCGCCACCAGCGTGTTCCGGAAGGCGTGCCAGCCGATCACCCGCGGCTCGGAGGCACCCTTGGCGCGCGCGGTCCGCACGTAGTCCTGCGCGATCACGTCGAGCATGTTGGAGCGCGTGAGCCGCGAGACGATGGCGAGCGGCACCAGCGACAGGGTGACCGCGGGCAGGAACAGGTGCGTGAGCAGATCGCGCGCGCCGCCGTCGCCGGTCGGCGAGTACATGCCGGTGCCGGGCAGCCAGCCGAGCCGCACCGAGAAGCCGATGATCAGGAGCAGGCCGACCCAGAACGCGGGCATGCTGATGCCGATCATCGCGACGACCTGGGAGACCCGGTCGATCCGCGAGCCGGGCCGCGTGGCCGACAGCACGCCCAGCAGCACGCCGAGCGGGAACGCGAGCAGCAGCGCGCCCGCGGCCAGCACCAGGGTGGCCTGGAACCGCCGCCACAGCTCCGGCAGCACCGGCCGGCGGAGCATGATGGACCGGCCGAGGTCCCCCTGCGCCGCCCGCGCCGCCCACCGCCCGTACTGGACCAGCATCGGCCGGTCGAGGCCGAGCTGGCCGCGCAGGTTGGTCAGCTCCGCGGGCGTCGCCATCGGGCCCAGGAGGATCTGGGCCGGATCGCCGGGAGCCAGATGCAGCGCGAGGAAGACGACGAACGAGACGCCGACGAGGACGAACAGCGCGGAGATGAGGCGTTGCGCGAGGTATCGTCGCATGCGTCGGCGGGAGTATAGGAGCGGCCGGGTGGGAGGGCAAGCGGCCCGCC
>DATMMH010000064.1:0-7527 GCA_035569855.1 Candidatus Dormiibacterota bacterium | reverse complement strand
CTCACCGAGCTCCAGGCCCGCACGGACCAGCTCACCCGCTCGGTGCAGGAGCTCGAGGCCCTGGGTGAGGTGGGGCAGGCACTCAGCTCGACGCTCGATCTCGACACCGTGCTCAGCACCATCGTCTCTCGAGCCAGCCAGCTCGCCGGCACCGACACGTGCACGGTCTACGAGTACGACGAGCAGGCCGAGGCGCTGGTGTTCCGCTCCACCCACAATCTCCCCGACGAGGTGGTGGCGGTGGCCCGCCGGTCCACGATCCGGCGGGGCGAAGGCGTGGCCGGACGGATGGCGGTGACGCTCGAGCCGGTCCAGGTCCCGGACATGGCGGCGACGGGCGCCTACAGCGGCCCACTCCGGGACGTGCTGCTGCGCCATGGAAGCCGTGCCGTCCTCGGCATTCCCCTCCTACGCGAGGGCCACCTGATCGGCGGGCTCACCGTCACCAAGAAGACCCCCGGGGAGTTCACCCCGGAGATCATCGACCTGCTCAAGACGTTCGCGAGCCAGTCGGCGCTCGCCATCCAGAACGCGCGGCTCTTCCGGGAGATCGGGGACAAGAGCCGGCAGCTCGAGCTCGCGGACCGCCACAAATCGGAGTTCCTCGCGAACATGTCGCACGAGCTGCGCACGCCGCTCAACGCGATCATCGGCTACAGCGAGATGCTCCAGGAGGACGCGGCGGACCTCGGGGCCGAGCAGTTCACCGACGACCTCAAGAAGATCAACGCGGCCGGCAAGCACCTGCTGGAGCTGATCAACGCGGTGCTCGATCTCTCCAAGATCGAGGCCGGCAAGATGGAGCTGTATCTCGAGACCTTCGACGTGGCGGCGCTGGTCCGGGATATCGCAGCGGTGATCCAGCCGCTGGCCGCGAAGAACGGCAACCGCCTCGACGTGGAGTGCGCCGCGGGCACCGGCTCGATGCGGGCGGATCTGACGAAGGTGCGCCAGGCCCTCTTCAACCTCCTGAGCAACGCCTGCAAGTTCACGGAACGCGGGGCGATCTCGCTGACGGTGGCCGGGGAGGCGCTCGACGGCCGGGATTCCATGGTGTTTCGCGTGAGCGACACCGGTATCGGCATGACGCCGGAGCAGCTCACGCGCCTCTTCGAGGCGTTTTCGCAAGCCGACGCGGCGACGACCCGCCGGTACGGCGGGACCGGGCTCGGTCTCGCGCTGAGCCGCCAGCTCTGCCGGATGATGGGCGGCGACGTCACCGTGGAGAGCGAGGCCGGCCGGGGCAGCACCTTCACCATCAGGCTGCCCGCCCAGGTGACCGAGACGGTCGCGGAGCCGGCCGCGACCGCCGTCCCGACCGGTCACGTGCCGCCCGGCCCGGGCACCGTGCTGGTGATCGACGACGAGGCGGCGGTGCGGGACCTGATGCAGCGCTTCCTCGCCAAGGAAGGGTTCCGCGTCGTCACCGCCTCCGGTGGCGAGGAGGGGCTGCGCCGGGCCCGTGAGCTGCGCCCGGACGCGATCACGCTCGACGTGATGATGCCGGGGCTGGACGGCTGGGCGGTGCTGTCCGCGCTCAAGGCCGACCCGGAGGTGGCCGACATCCCGGTGGTCATGCTGACGATCGTGGACGACAAGAACCTGGGCTACGCGCTCGGCGCCTCCGACTACCTGACCAAGCCGATCGATCGCGAGCGACTGGTGAGCGTGCTCGACAAATACCGGCGCGACCTCCCGGTGCTCGTGGTGGACGACGACGTGACCGTCCGCCAGCTCTTCCGGCGCATCCTCGAGCCGGAGGGCTACGCGGTCGTGGAGGCGGAGAACGGGCGACAGGCGCTCGAGCGCCTGAGCGAGATGCCGCCGAGCGTGGTTCTCCTCGATCTGATGATGCCGGAGATGGACGGCTTCGAGTTCGTCGCCGAATTCCGCCGCCACGAGTCCTGGCGCGCGATTCCGATCGTGGTCGTCACCGCCAAGGACCTGTCCCACACGGACCGCGAGCGGCTCAACGGCTACGTCGAGAAGATCCTCCAGAAGGGCGCGCACGGCCGCGATCAGCTCCTCGCCGAAGTGCGTGAGCTGGTCGCGGCCAGCGTCGCCCGCCGCCGACCGAGGCCCTGATGCCCAAGATCCTGCTCGTCGAGGACAACGAGATGAACCGGGACATGCTGTCCCGGCGGCTTACCCGACGCGGATACGACGTGGCCATCGCGGTGGACGGCGAGCAGGGCCTGGCGATGGCCCGGTCGGAGGCACCCGCGTTGATCCTGATGGACATGAGCCTGCCCGGCCTGGACGGGTGGGAGGCGACCCGTCAGCTCAAGGCGGCCCCGGAGACGCGAGGGATCCCGGTCATCGCGCTGACCGCGCACGCCATGTCCGGCGACCGCGAGAAGGCTCTCGCGGCGGGCTGTGACGACTTCGACACCAAACCGGTGGATCTCGATCGCCTGCTCGCGAAGATCGCGACGCTCCTCGAGGGAACGGCCTGATGACCGGTCGCCCGAGCGGACTGGCCCATCTGCGTCACGAGCTGCGCACGCCGCTCAATCACATCATCGGCTACGCGGAGCTGCTGCTCGAGGACGTGGGACCGGACCGCGCGGCGCTCGCCGCGGGTCTCCGCCGCCTGCTCGACGAGGCGCGCACGGTGCTGGGGATCGTCAACGAGCGGCTCGCGCCCGGAGGCAAGGACGCCGAGACGGTGGACGTGCTGGCGCTGGGGCAGGCGGTGCTCGGTCCGGTGTCTCGCATCAGCGCGACCGCGCAGACGCTGGCGCGGGACGCCGAGACGCTCGGGAGCCGCGAGCTGCTCCCGGACCTGGCGCGTATCGCGGAGGCCGCCGACCAGCTGACGAAGCTCCTCGCGCCGGGCGGAGGGGAGACGCAGCCGGGTCCCGAGCGCGGCGGGTCCGGCGCGACCGTCCCCGAGCCGACTCCGGCGGGGGGGATCCTGGTCGTGGACGACGACCAGGGCAATCGCGATCTGCTCGCCCGCCGCCTGGCCCGCGAGGGCTACGCGGTGCACACCGCGCCGGACGGGCACGCCGCGCTCGAGATGCTCGGGCGTCACCCGTCGCCGCCGATCGATCTGGTGCTGCTCGACGTGATGATGCCGGGCATCGACGGCTATGAGGTGCTGCGGCGGCTCAAGAACGACGCGGCCCTGCGCGAGCTCCCGGTCCTCATGATCTCGGCGCTCGACGAGGTGAACAGCGTGGTGCGCTGCATCGAGCTGGGCGCGGAGGACTACCTGCCCAAGCCCTTCGACCCGGTGCTGCTGCGGGCGCGCATCGGAGCGTGCCTGGAGAAGAAGCGTCTCCGCGACCGGGAGGCGCGGCACGCGCGCGAGCTGGCCGAATGGAATCGCACGCTGGAGCGGCGGGTCGCCGAGCAGGTGGAGCAGGTGGAGCGATTGGGGCGCCTCAAGCGCTTCTTCTCCCCGCAGCTCGCGGAGCTGATCGTCACCGGCGGCGCGGCCGATCCCTTGAAGAGCCACCGGGTCGAGGTGACGGTCGTCTTCCTGGACCTCCGGGGCTTCACCGCGTTCGCGGAGACCGCCGACCCCGAAGAAGTCATGGGGGTGCTGCGCGACTACCACGCCGAGATGGGGCGGCTGATCCTCGAGCACGAGGGGACGCTGGAGCGGTTCACCGGCGACGGCATGATGATCTTCTTCAACGATCCGGTCCCGGTGCCGGACGCGGCCGAGCGGTCGATCCGGATGGCGCTGGCGATGCGCGAGCGCGTCCGGCAGCTCGACCTGGGCTGGCGCAAGCGGGGCTACGATCTGGGCGTGGGCATCGGCATCGCCCAGGGGTACGCCACGATCGGCGCCATCGGCTTCGAGGGGCGCTGGGACTACGGCGCCATCGGCACCGTGACGAACCTGGCCGCGCGGCTCTGCGGGGAAGCCAAGTCGACCGAGATCCTCGTCTCCCAGCGAGTGGCCGGGGCGGTGGAGGACCGCGTGCCGCTCGAGGCCCTCGGCGCCCTCACCTTGAAGGGGTTCGCACGGCCGGTGTCCGCGTTCCGCGTGCGCTGAGCCCAGTCCGGGTTGATCGGTTATCATCGCGGCAGGAGGCGGCCATGCCCAGGAAAGAGATCGTCACCGTCGATGCGGCGAAGCCCAACCCCAACCTCTCCGCGGCCACGCGATTCGGGAACCTGGTCTTCGTGTCCGGGCAGACCGGACGCCATCCGGTCACCGGTGAGGTGGGCAAGGACGTCCGCGAGCAGACGCGCAACACCCTCGAGCGCATCAAGGTGGTCCTCACCGCCGCGGGCACCTCGCTCGACAACGTGTTGAGCGCGATGACGCACCTCACCCGGCGCGAGGATCTCGCCGCGTACAACGAGGAGTACGCGAAGTACTTCCCGTCCAACAAGCCGGCGCGGACGACGGTCACGGTGGCCTCGCTGAACGCCCCGGAGCTGCTCGTGGAGATCACGGTCACCGCGTGCATCCCGGGATGAGAGTCGGGGGATAAGCGTGTTCCGGGCCTGGCTCCTGGCCGCGCCCGTGCTCGGCCTCGTCGCCGGCTGCGCGGCGGGGCGTCCGACGAGCCTCATGCGGCTCCCCGAGGGCTACGAGGTGCTGACCGCGCACTGCGAATCCAGCTCCCGGGTCTGTGTCCGTGTGCGGGTGACCGGCGATCCGGGTGACGAGGAGGCGTGGGGCTTCCGAGCGCGCCCGATGGCCCGCGCCCTGCTGCGCGAGCCCGAGGTCCTCTACGCGGTGGGCGACCTGCAGCGATGCGACCAGGTGCGCGTGGCGCTCGGCACACCCACCGAGGCGTGCTGGGGGCCGGTCTACTTCCGGCGCGAGTGAGCGGGTGGCCTGACCGTGGCGGTCAGGCTTCGACGATCTCCACCCGGAAGAGAGCACCTGGATCCTCCACCGCGACCAGGTGGTGGATGGTGAACTCATAGGCCTCGCCGGCGCGGAGATCGGACGGGGAGAAGGGGAACGCGAGATTGCCCGCGATCGCCTTCCGGCCCGGGTAGGTGACGTGGAGCGCGGCCGACCGGGCCAGCGCCAGCACCGCCGCCGACGTCTCGGGATCGTCGGCGATCACCTCGATGACCAGGCCCACCTCGTGCGGCCGCGCGGCCCGCACCGGCTCGAGCGGTCCCATCACCCCGTCGCGACCGTACACGTGGAATAGCAGCCGGTAGCCGTCGGGATACGTCTCGGCCACCCGCGTGCGGACGTTGGCGAGGTAGTCGTCGAGGTGCGCGATGAGCTGCGGCTCGCGCACGCCGGCGATGGTCAGGGTGCGGAAGCCCACGCGCGCCACGCCTTCGAGCTTCAGCGTGGGAGGCGCGGACGGGACGAACCGGGTCCCCGACACGCGCACCGCGCGCGGGCCGGCCTGCTCGAAGCGGGTGGCCTTGAGGTCGATGTGCCCGTGCGGCAGATGCAGCTCGTAGGGGTTGGCGCGCTCGTAGAGAGAATGCGCGGCGACCGAGGCGACCGTGCAGACCTTGTCCGGGTTCGGCGGCTCGACCGTGAAGGCGTCCGGCTCGATCACGCCCAGCAGGCCGTCCGAGCCGTGGCGTGGATAGGCGGCGGCGCCGCCGCACTCGAGGATCTTGCCCATGTGCAGGGCCAGACCCTGCTCGAATCCCGCCGCGATGGGCAAGGCCGCGATGACCGCCGCATCGCACGCGCGTCCGGCGATGACCACCTCCGCCCCCGCGTCGAGGGCGGCCAGGAACGGCTCGACCCCCATCTGGGCGACGATGCGCGTGGCCCCATCGACGGTGGCGGCGGTCAGCGCGGTGTCGTGGTCGAGCGGCCGCACGCGCCCGGCCGCGACCTGGTCCCGCAGCCAGCCCCGATCGACCTCCGCGTCGATGGCCGCGGTGCGGAAGCGGTAGCCACGCTCGCGGCAGATCTCCCGGTACAGGTCGAGCGTCCAGGCGAGGTGCGGGCGGCCTCCGCCGCCGCCCGCGGAGCCGACGAGCACCGGGATGCGGCGCGCGTGCGCGGCGTCGAGGATCATGGTGAGGTCGCGCTTGGCCGCGCGGCGATTGACGAAGGGCACGCCGGCGCCGAGATAGTACGGGCCCGGATCCGTGGAGCCGGCGTCGAGCGCGAGGACGGCCGGGTCGCGGGCGAGGCCGCGCTCCATCGAGCGCGGCGGGATGCCGTAGCCGAGCATGCCGAGGGGCGCCAGCACCGTCATGCGCTCCATCGGGCGCGCCTCCTCAGGCCGTCTCCGGCCACTCGACCGCGTGGCCGGCTAGCGGGACGTGCTGCTGGGCGCCGTACACGTCGCTCTCGCCGACCGCGCCCGAGGGCCAGGGCCGGCGGAGCGTGATCTTCACCGCGAACGCGGGCTCGAACTCGATGATGTCGAGCACGTCCTCGGGCTCCACGCCGTAGAGCCCGGCCACGGTGGCGCGATCGAGCGACCGCCCGGCCACGAAGCGGCGATAGGTCGGCTCGTCGGGGAAGACGATGTCGAGCGTGAGCAGGAACGGCCCCGCGTTCTTGCTGGTCACGAACGTCGCGATCTCGCCGATGGTCCGCATGTCCGGCGTCATCGCACCATCGTCTCCGATCGCTGTCAACCCCGGGCGCCCGCCCGCGGCCGGGTCAGCCGTGAAGCGGTGGCCGCCGCCCGCCGCAGTCGGTCGCGCGCTCGTACGCGCGCGCGGCGCGGAGGAGGGTCGCCTCGTCGAAGCGCCGGCCGATGAGCTGCAGCCCGATCGGGAGGCCGCTCGCGGTGAAGCCGCACGGCAGCGACAGGGCGGGCACGCCCGCGAGGCTGGCCGGCGTGGTGTACGAGCGGCGGTTGAAGAATCGGCGCGCCGCCTCCCCGCGCGAGCGGATCGGCGCCCGGGCGCCCGCGATCGGCGGCGCCGCGGTGGGGGCGGTGGGGGCCAGCAACACGTCGAAGCGCTCCAGCGCGTCGAGCACCTGCCCGCGGATGGCCGCGCGCGCCCGACCCGCCTGCTGAGTGAGGGTGGTGGGCAGCAGGGCGGCCGCGATCAGCCGCCGCCGCGTGCCCGCGTCGTACTCGTCGCCGCGCGTGGCCAGCGTCGGGTGATGCCACGCCGCCGCCTCCGAGTCCGCGAGCGCCATGAACACCGCGCCGGCCCGCGGGACGAGCGGGAGCGAGACGTCGGCCACCGCGGCGCCGAGCCCGCGCAGCGTCTCGGCCGCGCCGCGAACGGCCGCGCCGACCTCGGGCTCGGTGTCCGCGCCGGCCACGAGCTCGTGCACGACGCCGACGGACAGGCCTCGGGCGCCCCGCTCGAGATCGCCGCGCGGATCCGAGGCCGCCGGCCGGATCCACGGATCGCGGCCGTCCGGTCCGGCGATGATCGAGAGCAGCAGCGCCGCGTCCTCGACCGAGCGCGTGAGGGGGCCGGGCGCGTCCATCGACCACGCGACCGGAATGCAGCCCGAGCGCGGGACCAGGCCCCAGGTCGGGCGCAGCCCGACCGCGCCGCACCACGACGCCGGGCTCCGCACCGAGCCGCCGGTGTCCTCGCCCAGCGTCGCGGCGGCGAGGGCCGCCGCGGCCGCGATGCCCGAGCCCGACGACGAGC
>DATMMH010000063.1:0-5649 GCA_035569855.1 Candidatus Dormiibacterota bacterium | reverse complement strand
CTACCTCGACCCTACTTCGGGAACGTGAACGTCGAGCCCACCGAGCTCGGTACCATCTCCTCGGGCAGGCGGTGGATCATGGTGGCCATCGCCTCGAGCCCGGTGCAGTGCTGCGGCACCACCCAGTCCACCTCGAGATCGCGGAAGGCGTCCACCACCCGCGTCACCCGCTCCTCCTTGAGCCCGCTCAGGTGGAAACCGCCGACGACCGCGTGCACCTTGGGTACCCCGGTGATCCGCGCCGCGTGCCGGCAGATGCCGACGATGCCCCGATGCGAGCAGGAGGTGACGATCACGAGCCCACGACCCTTGACGTGCACGATCAGCGTCTGCTCTCCGAGGAAGGAGTCGGCCACGATGGCCCCGTCCCGCTCCACCCGCAGGTTCTCCGGGATCGGCTCGAAGGGCTCGTGCTCCTGCATCTCCCCGCTCAGCAGCACGCCGTCGGCGATCAGGAGCGGGGCCCGCACCGTCTCGACCCGGATGTCGTGGCGCTCGATCTCGTCGCGGTGCAGCCGGCCCATGCACACCCGGTCGGCCCCTCGCTGGTTCCAGCGGGTGAGGAAGTGGTCGTCGCCCGCGTAGAACGTCAGCTCACGCTTCATCGCGCGCCGATAGGTGCGCAGGAACCCGGCGAGCCCGCCGAAGTGATCCCAGTGGCCGTGACTCAGCGCGAGCGCGTCGATGGCGCCGGCGTCGAGCCCGAGCACCCGGAAGTTGTGGGTGATGGCGCCCTCCGACGGCCCGAAGTCGAAGGCCACGCGGGTGGTCTCGCCGCCCCGGGTGATCTCGACGTAGTGCGCGAGCCCGTGCTCGGCTCGCAGGTCCGGCATCTGGCGGGCCACGAACGCGCTGAAGCGCCGGGCCACCTTCTCGTCCGGGCGGAGCACGTCGATGTAGTTGTCCACCACGGTGGTGACCGCGACGTGGTCGACCTCGCTCAGTGAGAGCATCGATCCGGACCGGCGCTCAGGCGCCGATCTCTTCCTGCCACAGGCCGAGCGCGCGGAGCGCGGGCTCGTCGTTGAGGTGGAAGAGGCAGGCCGGAGCTGCACCCGAGCGGTTGCGGTGCTCGGTCCAGTGCCAGGGCGGCACCGCGAAGGCGTCGCCGGCCTCCCAGGCGATCACGGTGTCGCCGATCCGGCTCTCGCCGTGGCCCTCGATCACGTAGACCACCTCGCTGCCGGTGCGCCGCTCGGAGCGCGTCGTCTCGCCCGGGCGCAGCCAGCGCACCTCGGAGCCCATCGTCTTCAACGGGTACTCGCCGGTCCGCGGATTCACGTGGCGCAGCACCACCGCGGCGCGCCGGGGCGCGGTGGCCGCGAGGGACGCCAGCGCCGCGCGCACCGTGCGCCAGGGCCAGCGCACCTGCGGGTAGCCGGTCTCCTCGTAGCGCGACCGGCGCGGCACGAGCCCGGCCGCGGTGAACTCGTCCTGCGACGAATCCGTGTCGGTGGTCGGCGCCGAGGCGGGCTTCATGGCGGAGGCCCAGTTGGCCTCCACGCTCCGCACCAGCGGGATGTCGAGCCCGTCGAGCCAGATCACCGGGTCCCGGCCCTCGTGGCCGTGGTCGTGCCAGCGCATCGGCGGCGTGATGATGAGGTCGCCCCGCTCCATCACGCACTTCACGCCGTCGACCGTGGTGTAGGCGCCGTCGCCCTCCACGATCAGTCGCAACGCGGCCGCGGTGTGGTGGTGACTCGGCGCCGCCTCGCCCGGCAGGATGATCTGGTACCCCGCGTAGAGGGTGGCGGTCGCCGACGCGTTGCCCGGCAGGCCGGGGTTGCACAGCATCAGCACCCGCCGCTCCGCCTGCTCGATGGGGACGAGCCGCGCGGCCTCCAGGAGCGGCTCGCGCAGCTCGCGCCACCGCCAGTGATGCGGGAGCACCCGGGTGGTCCGCTCGGGCGGGAGCAGGGCGTGGAGCACCGCCCACAAGGGCGCCACCGAGAGGGACTCGAGCCGCTCGGAGTACGCGGCGGGAAGCTGCTCGTCGCGAACCGAGCGCGCGGGCGGGTTCATAGCGGGCGTCGGGGGCGGAGCTCGTCCCGCGCGTCGGCCAGCCGCTCCGCGACCGCCCGCACTTCGGCCAGGCGGTCCGGCCGATGCACGAACCGCGGGTCGGTGGTGTAGCCGTCCCAGCTCGACATGTACCGGTCCTGCGAGAGGCCGAGCGCGTAGTCGGAGATCTGGGCCGGGTTGACGAAGTCGGCCATGATCCCGACCTCGTTGTGGATGGGCGGGCGGTGCCCGTCCATGAACACCTTGAGCGCGGACGGCTGGGGGCCGTGCGGCAGCCCCACCGGATGCACGGTCACCATGCCCTCGCGGATCACGCCGCCGCGGCTGAAGAAGTCGCCGAAGTGATAGCCGATGGTCTCGCAGTAGTCGAGGTTGCGATGGAAGAACGGCAGCCACATCCCTTCCTTCTCAACCGAGCGAACCGTGAACACGCAGAGGTAGCAGCCGGGCAGCTTGAAGACCGTGTGGCCGGAGGGCGGCACGTGCGAGCGATCCGCGGTCAGCGGGCGCACGTCCTCGACCGCGAAGCGGTACGGCAGGTACTCGCCCCGCCAGCCCACCGCGTCGAACGGGTGCGTCGGGTGCACGCGGCGCGTGTAGACCGAGCCCACCTTCGAGACGATCTCGAAGCGCCCGGCCTCGTTCCGGGTGTCCAGCGTGCGCGGGAACCGGTAGTCGCTTCGACTGTGGGTGATGAACTGCCCGGTGGTGGGCGCCTCCGACTTCTCCGGGTCGCCCGCGAAGCTCTCGTAGACCCAGTAGTACTGCGGGCCGGGCGCGGTCTCGAAGCGGTGGGGAATGCCCTTGGGCACGACGAGGAAATCGCCCGGGCCGTAGGCGATGGGCCCGAAGAGCGTCTCGAGCGTGCCCGCGCCCTGGTGCACGAAGACGACCAGGGTGGCCGAGTGGTGCTCGAAGAAATATTCCATCGGCGCGGTCGGCGCGGTCACGTTCATGGCCACGGTGGCGTTGGCGACGAGCCGCGCCATGCCACGATAGACGTCCCGCCCCTCGGGGCTCTTCGCCACGTCGAGCGCATGGTGGACGCCGCCCACCGGGCGCAGCGGCGACTCCCAGAGCGGCGCGAAGCCCTCCAGCGCCTGAATCTCGCCGGGCAGCCAGTTGTTGGGCGGGTAGAGATGATAGGTGTGCGTCACCTTGCCGGCGAAACCGCCACGGCCGTGCTCCTGCTCGTAGACGTGCCGGAGCAGCGGCCCCACGTGCGGGGCGCGCGGGACGATGCCGACCTCGGGGATGCCGGAGAAGTACTCGAACTTGTCCATGGCGCGGCTCCTTCGCCGGTCCCTAGCAGTGACGGCAAAGCGGAAATTCTCTCGAGTAGACCGGCTGCTCGAGGAACTTCTGCGGATCGTAGGTCCAGAACTGGCCGACCGCGGGGTAGGTGTAGATCACCGTGTTCTGGAGCACGCCCCCGACCCTCTCGACCCTGCGGATGTAGATGTTCTGGGTGGGGTTGCCGTAGACGTCGAGCTTCACCGGCCCGCGCGGCGCGTCCGTGATCTCCACCCGGCGGAGCGCGGCCATCAGGCCGGGGCGGTCCTCGACCCGGCCGTTCATCGCCTTCACCGCGGCGGCCAGCACCTGCGCCCCGGTGTAGCAGTCCTCCGAGTAGAACGAGGGGGTGCGGCTGTACGCCTTCTCGAAGGCGGCCCGGAACTTCCGGTTGGCCGGCGTCTCGAGCGCGGCCGAGTAGTGGTGCGCGCTGATCACCCCGATGGTCTCGTCGCCGAGCTGGGAGAGCACGTGCTCGTCGGTGTAGGTGCCGCCCGCGATCAGGGGAATCCGCTCCTTGAGCCCGCTGTCCGCGTACTGCTTGGCGAAGAGCACGCTCCAGCGGCCGAGCGCGACGACGAACACCGCGTCCGCGTCACGCTTCACCTGGGCGAGATACGGCGCGTAGTCCTGCACGTTCAACGGCACCCAGAGCTTCTGGATGACCTGGCCCCCGTTGTCCTCGAACGACTTCTGGAATCCCCCCACCGTCTCCCAGCCGAACGCGTAGTCGAGTCCGATGGTCACGATCTTCCGGTACTTGAGCGTCTTGAACGCGTATTCGCCGAACGGGTGCATGTTGCCCCCGGCCGAGAAGCCGGTGCGGATGATCCACTTCGGGCGTTTCCGCTGGGTCAGGTCGTCGGCCGAGTTGATCGGATAGATGGTAGGGATGCCCGCGGCCTCGATGGGCGGAACCAGCGCGTACGCCACGTTGGAGAGAATGACGCCCGCGAGCACGTTGACCCGGTCGCTGTCGATGAGCTTGCGGAGCTTGCTCACCGCGGTGGCGGGCTGCCCCTCGGTGTCCTCCAGGATCACCTCGAGCTTCCGGTCGCCGATCCGCCAGCCGCTCTCCTGCCAGTAGAGCTCGCAGCCGCTGTACATGTCCTTGCCGGCCTGCGCGATGGCCCCGGACAAGGGCGAGAGGAACCCGAGCTTGATCGGCCCCTGGGCCGCGGCCGGATCGATCGCGGCCCCCACGAGCAGCCCCACGACGGCCAGCACCGGTGCGATCGCGCGCAATGACTCCCTCCCGGGAAGATCGGCTCGGGACAGTCTACCGCTTCGGCCGCGACTGGGATATATCACCTGGATGCGCGTCGAGTTCCTGCTGACCGCGGTGGTGGGGCTGGGTGCCCTCTCGATCGACATGTTCCTGCCGTCGCTGCCCACAATCTCGATCGTCTTCGCCGCGCCGCCCGCCACCGTGCAGCTCACGGTGACCCTGTTCCTCATCGCCTTCGCGGCGTCCCAGCTCGTCTACGGACCGCTCTCCGACCGCTTCGGCCGGCGCTGGGTGCTGGTCGGCGGGCTCTCGCTCTACGCCCTTGCCGGACTCGTCTGCGCGACCGCGCCCACCATCGGGGTGCTGATCGGCGCGCGCATGCTGCAGGCGCTCGGCGGGGGCGCGGGGCCGGTGGTGGGCCGCGCGGTGGTGCGCGACCTCTACGACCGCGAGCGCGCGGCGCGCGTCTTCTCCTACATGGCGATGGCGCAGGCCCTGAACCCGATGCTGGCCCCCATCGTGGGCGGCTACGTGCACGAGGCGTTCGGCTGGCGCGCGGTCTTCTTCGTGCTGGCCGGCCTCGGCGCCCTCTTCGTGGCCCTGATGGCGGTCGGGGTGCGCGAGACCAACGTCCGGCGCGATCCCACCGCGCTCCACCCCCAGCAGATGGGCCGCAACGTGATCACCCTGCTCACCGACCGCAGCTACGTCGGCTACGTGCTCGTCAACGCCCTGATGTTCGGCGGCCAGTTCGCCTTCATCTCGGGCTCGGCCTTCGTGCTCATCGGCGTGCTCGGCGTCTCCCCGAGCGTCTTCGGGTTCTGCTTCGGCACCGTGGCGCTCGGCATCATGACCGGCACGTTCCTCTCCGGGCGGTTCGGCGGGCGGATCGGGCTCGACCGCACCATCCTGTGCGGTACCTCGCTGAGCGCGACCGCGGGGCTGATCCTGGCCGTGCTGTCGTGGAGCGGCGTCCTGACGGTGGCCTCGGTGATCGGGCCGATGTACTTCTTCGCGATGGGCCTGGGCCTGACCTTGCCCAACGGCATGGCGGGCGCCGTCGGCCCGTTCCCGCAGATGGCGGGGCTGGCCGCGGCGGTGGCGGG